>JAAUSG010000318.1 GCA_012034055.1 Leptolyngbyaceae cyanobacterium RU_5_1
GTTGTCATAGGATGCACTCCTACTAATTAAAAATTAAAAATTTAAAAGTTAAAAATGTTCCACCTGTAAATTTTCTGTTGATGGGAGATCGCTGGAAGGGCGGGTTTTGCTGTCAATCTAAGGTTATCAGCAGAGTCTGTGGCTAAACCTGCCCCTACCGTCAACGGGAAATTTACAGCAAGAAAATGTTTGCCAGCAAGGGTTTCCAATTTTTAATTTTGCATTTTGAATTTTCAATTGTCTTTAGAACCTTTCCAGAATACCCCTATAGGGAAGCAGGTTCTCTCCCAGAAACTACGGGGGCGATCGCGTTCAGGTGTAACTTCGGGTGATCTGCCTGGATTTGATTCAGATTCCACTCATTGCGAAACAGCAGCACGGGGCGATTCCAGCTATCCTTAACGGTTACCGTGTTGAACAACCGTCCCACCTTGTCCAAGGCTTCCCAGCCATCGACCACCCAACGCGCCACAGTGTAGGGCAATGGTTCCAATAGGGTTTCCACCCCATACTCGCTTTGCAAGCGAAACTGCACCACCTCAAACTGAAGTTGTCCCACAGCCGCCAGAATCGGGTCACGCTTCGCCTCATCTGCCGAGTACATAATCTGCACGGCTCCCTCCTCCTGTAGCTCCGAAACGCCCTTGCGAAACTGCTTGAATTTAGACGGGTTGGGGTTTCTCAAGTAGGCAAACAGTTCCGGGGAGAAGCAGGGAATCCCTTCGTACTCCAGTTTTTGTCCGACATAGATCGTGTCGCCGATCGCAAATACACCCGGATTATTCAAGCCAATCACATCACCCGGGTATGCCTCTTCAATTACGGCCCGGTCTTGAGCAAACAGTTTCTGGGGACGAGACAGGCGCACGGTTTTGCCGGTGCGGGCATGATTGACCGCCATGTCTTTTTCAAATCGGCCGGAGCAAACGCGCACAAAAGCGACGCGGTCTCGGTGCTTCGGATCCATATTGGCCTGCAGCTTAAAAACAAAGCCAGAAAACTCTGGATAGATGGGCGAAATCTCACCCTGACTGCTGGCATGAGGACTGGGCTTGAGCGCGTAGTCCAGAAAAGCATTCAAAAACGGCTCCACGCCAAAGTTGGTCATGGCGCTGCCAAAAAACATCGGCGTCATCTTGCCCGTATGCACCTGCTCCAAATCCAGGTCGGAACCCAATCCTTCCAGCAGTTCCAGGTCATCTTTGAACTGATAGTAAAGGTCTTGCTCCAGCAGATCCTCAATGCCAGGATTGCCCAGGTCAATCACCGTATCGATCGCTTCTCGTTGACCATGGGCGCTGCGTTCAAACAGGTGAATTTGACGACTGCGACGCTCAAACACCCCTTTGAAGCGATCGCCCATGCCAATTGGCCAATTGGCCACATAGGTCTGCAACCCCAGCTCCTGCTCAATTTCGTCCATCAGCTCCAGTGGCTCTCGTCCAGGGCGATCCAGCTTGTTGACAAAGGTGAAAATCGGCAGTCCCCGCATGCGGCACACCTCAAACAGCTTGCGCGTCTGCGGCTCTAGACCCTTGGCGGCATCAATCAACATCACCGCATTGTCCGCCGCTGCCAACGTTCGATAGGTGTCTTCGCTAAAGTCCTGGTGTCCGGGCGTGTCCAGCAAATTGATCTGGCAACCCTTATAGTCAAACTGCAACACAGTGGAGGTAATCGAAATCCCACGCTGTTGTTCCATCTCCATCCAGTCGGAGGTGGCATGTCGCTGCGCCCGCCGTGCTTTCACCGCTCCAGCCTGGTGAATCGCTCCCCCATAGAGCAACAGCTTCTCGGTCAGCGTGGTTTTTCCCGCGTCTGGGTGCGAGATGATCGCAAAGTTGCGACGGCGATCGACCTCGGTTTGAAGTTCAACCTGGAGTTCAGTGGACATGCGGTTACCTGGCAGGTTAGTCGTTGAGGAATCTAAAGTTTAGCAGCACCATCTTTTAAGATAGCGACAAATGCAAACAAGCAGCGCGTAAGTATAGCTTTCGGTAATCTCGGCTACGGGAGTCGTGTTCTCACCACACTGCTGCCTGTGAACTTCGCGATATAGTGGCAACTGTAACAATGCACCAGTCACGAAAGGCTAGAACCATGCAAGGAACATCTGATGCCGACAAACGTAAGCTGTTATCCGTACTGGCTCACGGATCCATTTTTCTCAGCGGTTTGATTATCTCGGTGGGAATCCCGATCGCGCTGCTATTCGTATCAGATGATTCTGTTGTCAAGGAGAACGCCAAGGAAGCCATTAACTTTCACTTCAATGTGTGGCTATATGGAATCATTTTGATTCCTCTGTCTTTCATTACCTTTGGATTGGCCGGCGGCATCTGGTGGCTGGCTCACTGGGGATTGACACTTTGGGCGATCGCGCACTGCCTGGGTGACCCCGACCAACCCTTCCGCTATCCTTTCATCTTCCGCCTCCTGTAGGGTTCGGCGATCGCTGCACCAGAAGCAGAATTGCTCATTTCTTCCAACCCTTCAGGTAAACCAGTTATTTTAGGGGTAGCTGCAAAGTTACCCCAGGCTTCGGTTCCATCGTCGCCCGCAGCGAAAGCATATCACCCCGCCAAATAATACGAACCCCAACCCTCCCAGCCTTAAGCCGCCCATTCGCCTGAGAAATTCGCGTATTAATATCCACTGTGCCCAGATTGGTGCCCATTTTCTTGAGCGATTCTGACACAAATTGAACCAATTTGAAATTACCTGACACAACACCAAAAGCGCTGCAAGGTAACTTCAGAGAGACTTATGAGGATGCCAGGAACCGGACTTGAACCGGTGACACGAGGATTTCAGTCCTCGTCAAAAGGCTATGGAGTCGAGGTTTCAGCCTTATTGTTGAAAAATTCCCCCAGTTTTCCCCCAATTACAGTTGATTCTTTTCACAAAGGCTTGATAGCTTGCAACATTTTGCCACTACAAGATGTGATGAATTTTCTAGGCCCTGGACTGCTTTTTATCGAAATTGAGCTTTCCCCGGCATTTGTGTATAACTGAAAGAGAAAACCTCATGAGTATGAGGCTTGGAATGAATGTGACCCTTCCTCCTGAATCAGAATCAGTGATTCAGCAATTAATAGCCTCTGGTTCCTACGCCAGTCCAGATGAAGTGATAGCTCGTGCGTTGGAATTTTTCCATGCAGCACACCAGCAGACCCATTGGACCGACGCAGAATTACAAAAAGGGATTGACCAGTTAGAGCGGGGTGAAACCGTCCCCTATAATCTGGAGAAGATTAAAGCTCAAGTAGCAGAAAATCTTAGAAACGGAATTAAGGTAAGACCACATAGTGCCGCACTCCCGCCCCTTACCGATTGAACTTTCACCGGAAGCCCAATTAGATTTCATTGAAATTCTTCAATTCACTGAGGAAAGATTTGGTTTTGAGCAACGGGATATATACGCTGATTGGATTGACGCTGCACTCCAAAGGCTGGCTCAGAATCCTGCACTAGGAAAGGAAACCCATAGATCTGGCTATTACCGCTATCACATTGCTGCTGTCGGCAAACCAGGTCGTCATTACCTTTACTACCGAGTGTTCAGCAATGCTCTACAGATTGCCCGAATTATGCACGATCGCATGGATTACTTGCGCCATCCCCCATTCAACGAGTAGGGTCAGTTTCAGTGTTAGCCCTTGGCTTCTCTGCGTTTGATATCTTCCTTCCACCAGTGCCTAATCTCGCAGTATCTGATAACGCCAGCAATCAATAGTGTGGTCATTCACAAGCCCGGTAGCCTGCATGTAAGCGTACATGATCGTTGAGCCAACAAAGGTCATGCCGCGCTTCTTGAGATCCTTGGAGAGAGCATCACTCTCCGGTGAGGTTGCCGGAACGTCCTGCACCTCCTTCCAGCCATTGATAATTGGTTTTCCGCCCACAAAGCTCCAGACATAGCGATCGAACGAGCCACATTCTTCTTGAATCTTAAGAAACACAGCCGCATTCTTCCTGGCTGCAAAGACCTTCAACCGATTGCGAATGATCTCTGGGTTCTGTAGCAGCGCCTCAAGTTCCAGATCGCTCATGGTCGCTACTGTTACCGGGTCAAATCCCTTAAATGCTTGCCGGTATCCCTCCCGCTTCTTGAGAATCGTCTCCCAATTTAAACCAGCCTGAGCGCCTTCAAGAATCAGCATCTCAAAGTGCTTGCGGTCATCATGCACTGGCACACCCCATTCTTGATCGTGGTAGTGCTCATAATGCGGCTTACCTAAGCCCACCCAAGCACAGCGGTTTTTGCCATCAGAACCCACCGGCATCACAGCCCTCCTTCTTCAGCGTTGGAAAACGCCGTCAATCAAACCTCTTTTACCTTCAGAGAACGCCTACGGCTTATTCTGCTGCTTTGCGTCTTTCTCCGCCTGAAGTTGCTCAAGCCGCTCTCTGATTAGCACCCGAATCTTTGCTGCAAGCGGAAGCTCAGTCCACGCGACATCATCGCGGCACGTATCTATTTGCTCTCGAATGTCACTGACATCAATGGAAATGCGATCGCGCTGGGGCACTAAAGGATCATCTTCATATTGAACTTCCATAATTGTAGCCCTGGCGTGTCTTTCGGGTTAGTCGGACTCCCAGTTGAGCTTACTGGGCAACTATCCCCTGATCATCGCATTGGCTTCTGAACTCTTTGCTGAAAGAAGCCAGGATGGGCGCATCCGAAGGAAGGGGGAGACAGCGTAGGATTAGCGAGAATAGAAGAGAGACAAAAAAGGCGTACCGAATGGGTGCGCCTAAGATAATAAACTTCTAAAGCGATGCTAGCGCTTGACCAAT
>JAAUSG010000319.1 GCA_012034055.1 Leptolyngbyaceae cyanobacterium RU_5_1
TTGCCTGAAAATCATGAAGCGATGGTGTATGTCGTCATGATTCGGTTGATGCTGCGGCGATTAACGAACAACCGCCGAACGAGGAAGCCGAAAACTGCTTAAACAACATTTACAAACAGTTTCTGAATAGAGTGATTGTTGGAATTACTGCCGAAATGACTCAAACATGCTTGCTGTTGCCACAATACAAATGACCACGACCGCTGCACGGAGTAGCCACGGACCTAACTGGGATAAAAGTATTCCACTGATGTAAGAAAATCCCAGAGTTTGTGTCAGAATGAGAGCGATCGCAAACCCAAAAACGTTGAGTAGGAAGTACTTCAGCAGTTTGGATGCTTTTTTGAAAAATCGGCTATGGTGTGCTCCGACCATTGGTTTCGATCCTTATGCATAGTTAGATTCATGACCAAAAAGGGCAGTGCTAGCAAAGTAAATTCAGCCGTGTGAATTCAC
Source organism: Leptolyngbyaceae cyanobacterium RU_5_1 (assembly GCA_012034055.1). GTDB lineage: Bacteria > Cyanobacteriota > Cyanobacteriia > Leptolyngbyales > Leptolyngbyaceae > JAAUSG01. The sequence goes on from JAAUSG010000319.1 coordinate 457, forward strand.
GTTTGCAATGCATCAACCATCAGCAGCCTTTGCAACTTCCAGGACTGTCCTGATTAAGCGAGTGATAGTGTTATTTGGAAGAGTTCTGAGAAATCCTGTTTTGGTTTCAACGGGTGTTGACTGAGCTAGCAAATTAGCTGAATTTGTTTTCAGTGGCAGAGGCTTTCTCCGCCTTCTGTTAATTAGTAGGAAACGGATGGCTTTTGTGACTCACAAATGCGATCGCCCCCTCTCCCCCTCCTCAAACCAGCCTCACCAGCTTCTGATACTGCCGCTCCAGCGCCGCCACCCGTTTGTGCAGCGAAGCGATCGCAGTTACATCCGTCCGTCCCAGGTATTGCGCGATCGCTTCCTGCACCACCTCACTCTCCGTCTTCCCCGACTCCTTACAGATACTCTCAATCTGCTCCTTCCAGCTCTGGGGCACCCGCGCCCCGACCATCGGCTTTTGACCCTGACTCATGTTTGCCCTGAAAACGTGGTTAACCTGTTGGGGTTAGAGTGCCCACGCTCACCCATCCACTCGCGATCGCAAACCTGGCTAACCCAGTTGACCCCGGCAGGGTGCGCCCTTTGGCTCTGAATCAACTGAGAAGTATTCTCAACAAAAGCTAATTTTTGCGGCTGAATTTGCCGTCAATCGCCACAACCCTTATACAATGGTGAAATTAAATTTGCTGAATATTCTAAAAGAGCAAATGGCAAAAACGGATCGACATGGGCAGGCAGAGATTTGGACCGAGGATCAATTTGAGCAGGTCAGCCGTGAACTTAGTCTCACGATGCGGGCGTTACTCTCAATCTGCTACTACACGCTGTGCCGGGTGAGTGAAGCGAGGCAGCTAAAAGCGGAAGACTTGGTGAGCCGCTCGATTGTGTTTCGCCGGGCGACGACCAAGACAAAGCGCACGCGCACTGTGCCAATTCACCCCAAGCTCCAAGCAATTCTCAACGAGGCAAACCTCCCCAGCACCGGCTACCTGTTCCCCGGACGCAACGGGCAGCAGCCGATCACCCGTCAGGCGGTGGATGCTGCCTTGCGCAAAGCCTGCGATCGCTGTGGCTGGCAAGGCTTTTCGACCCATAGCTGCCGTCGCACAGGCGCGACCCGCTTGAGTAGTGCTGGGGTGCCGTTGCGGGTGATTCAAGAGGTGGGCGGCTGGTCGCAACTGAGTGCGTTGCAACGCTACCTGGAAGTGAGCCGGGAGCAGGTCGAGGCAGCCATCACTCAACTGTGAATTTCTGCTGTAACTATACTCTGTGGATCACATCACCTGTAAAATGCAGTAATGCAGTAATCAAGTACTGAATCCTTTACTGCATTAATTACTATGTCAATCATCGCCTTTGTCAATCAAAAGGGTGGCTGTGCTAAAAGCACCAGTTGCATCCATTTTGCCTACTGGCTGGCCCACAAAAAAAGCAGAAGGTGCTGCTCGTCGATGCCGATGCCCAACGGTCTAGCTCCATCTGGTTGGAGGCAATGGAAAGCCAGATGCCCTATGAGGTGATCCAGTCCCCCGATGATCTGCTAGAGCGCATCCCCGATTTGACGGCTGGATGCGACCATCTCGTGGTTGATGGTCCAGCCGGACTGTCGGAAGCAACGCGGGCTATTCTGTTTCGCACCGATCTGGCGATCGTGCCCTGTCAGCCAACTGGCGTTGATCTCCGCTCTGCCTCGGATGCGGTGCGGCTAATTCGTCAGGCTCAATCAGTTCGCAGTGGTCCACCACAGGCGGCCGTATTTTTGTCCCGGGCCGTCAAAGGGACGAAGCTGCTGGATGAAGCCATCTCCCTTCTCAGTAAGACGGGGGTTCCGGTACTCAGCAGCGTCATCCATCAACGCCAGGTTGTTGCCGACACATTTGGACAGGGAGCCACGGTTTGGGATCTGTCCGGCAGATCGGCTACTGAAGCCGCAAAGGAGTTTGAGAAGTTGTTCAAAGAGATTTTGGGGATGTTGCCATGACTAGAAAGACCCGTAAACCGCTGAGTGAGAACGACTCACTGGCTAACGAATTCGTCTTTGGTGCGACTCGTCCAGTGGCGGTTGCTCCAGTTTCAGAGGCACCCCCTGAACCAGTGGCAGAAACCCCTGAACCAGCAGAAGACGAACCCGAAGACGAGATTGCAGCCCCGATCGCACAGCCCCAACCAAAGACCCGCAAAGCCGTGAAAGCATCCCAACCTGCCCCTGCTTCTGAAAGCTTCGTCTCAAAACTGATGGATAGACCAGAGAAAGAACCCACCATTCGGTTAACGGTGGATCTCCCAGAATCAATGCACAAGAAGCTATCGTTACTGTCGGCGCGATCTGGCAAAAAGAAAGCCGTGATCGTCAGAATGCTGCTAGAAGAGGCACTTGAGGATGTGGCAACATAAAACAGTGCAATACTGCATCAATTAAGTAATTCAGTACTGAATGCAGTAATGCAGTAAATAAGTAGCTAATGGATTCAGTTCATTTTGAGGAACAGGGCTTAACCTGTCTGAACCTGTTGGATGTTTTGTGTAAGCAGCTTGGCACTTAACGCAGTAATGCAGTAGTGCAGTAATGCAGTAATTAGTTGATGACTGCTCACAGCAGGCAGGATGATCAGAAGTTGGGATATTGGGCAACTGCCTATCATCATGTCATCGTCATCAGCTCATTAATCTCTATCCTCCTCAATAGGCTTACCCCATTCTGAACCTACCAGTATCAATCGAGCGGGGAACTCAGTACTCAATGCAGTAATACAGTAATGCAGTAATGCAGTAAATAAGTAGTCAATGGCTTTCAGATAATGACTTTCAACAATCTTGAACCGCAAGCCTTAGCCATTCTGGATTCCTTGGTCAGCATCCCGTTTGACCAATGCGCCCCAGTCACGCGGGACTTCAAAGCGGTGACAGCCAACGCCAGTATCTACGCGGTGCGCCATCAAGACTTGGGACTGCTGTACGTGGGCAAGACACGCTACACCAGGGAACGCTTTCGCGGCGGACACAAAGCGTTCCTCTGGTCCTGGCTAGACTACTACAACCCCGATCAGGTCAGGATTGTGTTTCATCCGCTCGATTTCCTCCAGCTCCAGACGCTATCATCGGAGTTGGAAGCCATCATCATCGCCGCCGCGAATCCACCCTATAACGCCCGATATCCAGCGAGAGACTAATGCAAGCGGTCGATACCCACTCACCAGAGCACGCTAGCGAACACCTTAGCCCGGTGGCCGCCAAGATGATTCTGGCTGCATTGCCGGAAAAGATTCAGAAGGCGTTGCTGGCTCACGCAGCAGAAACGGGATACCCGATCGAAATGGTGTTGGAAATGGCGATCGCCGGATTTCTGGATAGCGAATGCATCAATTTTTCCGATTGCAAACCTGAGTACTCCTGAAATTAGGGCTTGCCAGTTGGAATCTCCTGCGAGTGATGAAGTTTAGCCGTCCTATTTCGCTGGTGAATCCAGAAGTGCGGCTATGAGAGCGTCGCCGGACACCAGAATAACTGTCGATAGAGTGTTTTAGCGCTCCTGTTTCCCCAACTCCACAACACTCAATCCTTAAAATACTGCCCGTAAAAACATACGAAAAGACTTCTTGTAAACCGCTTGAAAAGGCTATTATACGTGCAAAGTCAAATGAGTTAGTAGTTTACTGACAGGATATCGGTAGAAACGTGCTTGAGGGATTACTTGAGAGTTGCCCTCTCTAATTGCTTGAAGTTCACAGTCTAACTTAACTCTTATTGTTAACAAGGGTGCCTTTATGCCTCAAGATCTTGAAAACGATTTTCTAAAGGCGGCTCGTAAGCTGAAGCAGAACAAGAGAAGGGTTTTAGGGCAAAGAATCGGAAAATTTTTTCTGATTTTGGCTATGGCTGCTGGATTAACCTACTTGCTATTAAGATATGGCTTACCTTTTAGCATAGGAAGTATAAATCTTAATTCAAGAATACTTTTTTGGAACGGTTTTGGACTAATTCTAATTCTTGGCTTATTTCTTTACTGTTTGAGCAAGTTTCAGATAAAATCTACAAATTACTCTCGTTCAAAATCTTCTGTATTTTGCTTGAATTATTTTCATATAGATCGCTTGAAGTCTATCAAAAAGAAGTATTTGTTAGGCTTTTCGCTATTGTTAATAGCAATAATTTGCCAGGCGAATCTATCTTTAGAAACTGTTTGTAAATGTTGTTTAAGCAGTTTTCGGCTTCCTCGTTCGGCGGTTGTTCGTTAATCGCCGCAGCATCAACCGAATCATGACGACATACACCATCGCTTCATGATTTTCAGGCAA
>JAAUSG010000320.1 GCA_012034055.1 Leptolyngbyaceae cyanobacterium RU_5_1
GCGGTTCACTTTGTGTTGCTCAACGGGGCAAGCAGATTGGTCAATCTGACTGACGATCGCCGTCAGATTCTTCAGTTCTTTGGCTCACCCTGTCGGCAATACTACTTGCTGTGTTGACGCAGGTGTTAATCCTGACTGTGCCAGTTAAAAGGGCGCAATGTGGGGTGTAATGGATGCGATCGGAGACATTGAATACACGCATATCAAACAACTCAAAATTCTCAACAGGGTTATCTTGCGCCAGCAGCATTGCCAGCGGTTTCAATGAGATGGGCAAAAGGTCAACAGCCTCTCACCCAGTAGATACGCCTGTTCAGTCCAAATGTGTTGCGGCTGATCTATCCTTGAACGCCCTTAGCTGACTTAACTCACCCGCTTGAATGATTTATGCAAATCTTAAGAATAATCCACGCAAACCTAAGGGCATTGGTTCTAAACCATGTCCAGCTCAGAATCTGTAGCTTTCCCTTAAGAAAAAGTCCAGGTCTGGACGTGAACAAGGTTTCATCGGGAAATGCACCACCTTAAGAGCGTGTCAGATGATACCAGGATATGAGAGATTCTCTAGTGCCATCCTAACTAATCATCTCTGGAAAGCTTGATTGTAATAGAGAACTGCGATCGCTTGGTATCGGCTGTTACCTATCTACATAGAAGTAAGCCCTACGTGGCAAGGGACCGCAACCGCTCAATATCTGCTAACCCTGAGTCATTCATGTTTCGGGTACAGGGTTTCATCGTGGCTGTCGATTGAATTAAGACGCTAGATTGGAGACATCTCCCTACTTTCGCTTGCACCGAGTTGGGAGTTAACAAGTTAGGTGTTCTTAATCTGACGTCAAACCGTTGAGTGCGATTTCAATACTTAAACCTGGAACTATCTGAAGAGATATAAAGAATTCAGAGAATGCGATGGCTGGGAAAGATAGGTTTAAAGGAGGCGAAAAGGTGAGGCGAAGAGGCAATCTGTAGAAATAACGGTTCATTGCTCGTCGGTGGAGAAGCACCACAATCCGCAGGATAGACCACAAACTATGAATGACACGCTAAAACGTGGCGATCGCGAAGGGGGCAGAATATGGGTGAGATGAATACCGCTGAACTCTTAATCCAGTGCTTGGAGAACGAAGGAGTTCAGTATGTTTTGGGTTGCCAGGTGAAGAGAACCTGCACGTTCTTGAAGCACTAAAACATTCTTCCATCCAATTCATCACCACGCGCCATGAACAAGGAGCCGCCTTCATGGCAGATGTATATGGCCGGTTAACCGGTAAGGCAGGGGTGTGCCTTTCCACTTTAGGGCCCGGAGCAACCAATCTGATGACGGGTGTTGCAGATGCCAATCTGGATCGAGCACCCCTGGTGGCGATAACGGGACAGGTGGGAACGGATCGCATGCACATTGAGTCGCATCAATATCTGGATTTGGTAGCCATGTTTGCGCCAGTGACCAAATGGAATGCGCAAATTGTTCGCCCCAGTAACACTCCAGAAATTGTCCGCAAGGCGTTTAAGATTGCGCAAACTGAAAAGCCCGGAGCAGTCCACATTGATCTTCCAGAAAACATTGCGGCAATGCCTGCGATCGGCAAACCACTAACCACAGATGGTCAAGAGAAAACCTACGCAGCGTTTGAAAGCATTGAGAAGGCGGCAGAAGCGATCTCCAAGGCAGAAAATCCGCTGATCTTGGTCGGGAATGGGGCAATTCGGGACAACGCCAGCAAAATGCTTACCGATTTTGCGACTCGATTGAATATTCCAGTGGCCAATACCTTCATGGGCAAGGGAGTAATCCGCTACACCCATCCCCTGGCGCTGTGGGCAGTGGGTTTGCAGCAGCGAGACTATATCAGTTGTGGGTTCGATCGCGCCGATTTGGTCATTTGTGTCGGTTATGACTTGATCGAATACTCGCCCAAAAAGTGGAATCCGAATGGCACTATTCCGATTATCCATATTGGGACAACGCCTGCGGAGGTAGACAGCAGTTACATCCCACTCGTAGAGATCGTTGGTGACATTTCCGACTCTTTGAGGGAAATTCTTTACCGTGCCGATCGCATGGGTAAACCCGAACCCTATACGCTAGAACTGCGGGCAGACATCCGTAACGACTATACCCAATATTCAAAAGATGAAGCCTTTCCGATTAAGCCGCAGAAGTTGGTTTACGACCTGCGGCAGGTGATGAGTCCTGACGATATCGTCATTTCCGATGTCGGTGCCCACAAGATGTGGATGGCGCGGCACTATCACTGTGAGCGTCCAAATACCTGCATTATTTCCAACGGCTTCGCGGCGATGGGAATTGCCATTCCGGGAGCGATCGCAGCCAAGCTTGTCCACCCCGAACATCATGTTGTTGCGGTCACAGGCGACGGTGGCTTTATGATGAATTGCCAGGAGCTAGAAACCGCTCTGCGCGTAGGAACTCCCTTCGTGACGCTGATCTTCAACGATGGCGGCTATGGCTTGATTGAATGGAAGCAATACAACCAATTTGGGGAATCCGCCTTTGTCAAATTCGGTAATCCAGATTTTGTCAAACTGGCAGAAAGCATGGGGCTAAAAGGGTATCGGGTTGAATCCTGCATGGACTTAATCCCTATCCTGAAAGATGCCCTGGAACAAGACGTTCCCGCTGTGATTGATTGTCCAGTAGACTATCAGGAAAATCTCCGCTTCTCCCAACGCGCCGGAGACTTAAACTGCACAATTTAAGTCTGTCTAGCCCCTAGTCCCTAACCCCCAAATGTCCCGTTCCAGCTCCCTGCGCTATTACATCCTGGCTCGTCTGCTGCTGGCTCCGCTCATGCTGTGGCTGATCACGACGCTGGTGTTTCTACTCCTGAGGGCAACACCCGGTGATCCGGTAGATGCGCTCTTGGGTCCGCGCGCGCCCCAGGCTGCAAAAGATGAACTACGAGCACTGTTGGGATTGGGTAAACCCCTTGGGTCACAGTATTTTGATTATCTAGGATCGCTCCTAAAACTGGACTTGGGCAGCTCACTCACGAGTCAGGGGCAATCGGTGTGGGAGATTATCCAGACGTTCTTTCCGGCAACGGTGGAGCTAGCCGTCTATAGTATGGCGATCGCTCTCACTGTTGGCATTGCGATTGGCATTCTGTCTGCCTCTCGTCTCAACTCGCCGTTGGATGCAGGCGGTAGACTGTTTGGCATTCTCACTTACTCCGTGCCCATCTTCTGGTTGGGAATGCTGCTGCAGCTCATTTTTTCCGTTCAGCTTGGCTGGTTCCCGTTGGGCACTCGCTTTCCAGTCACCCTTCCTGCTCCGGAGGGCCCAACGGGGCTGTACACGATCGATAGCCTACTCCACGGCAATCTGGTCCAGCTTTTCACCGCGCTATACTATCTCGCGCTGCCCAGTTTAACGTTGGGGATTCTGATTAGCGGCATCTTTGAGCGGATTGTGCGGGTGAACTTAAAGCAAACGCTGCGGGCAGACTACGTTGAGGCGGCACGAGCCAGAGGTATCCCCGAATCTCGCATCTTAATTGCCCATGCCCTCAAGAACGCACTTATTCCAGTGATTACGATTTTGGGACTGACGTTTGCCGCCTTGCTGGGTGGAGCCATCTTGACAGAGGTGACGTTTTCCTGGCCCGGTCTCGCAAACCGGCTCTATCGCGCGATCGCCCAACGTGACTATCCCACGGTGCAGGGAATTGTGCTGTTTTTTGCCGCGATCGTGCGATCGCCAGTATTCTGATCGACATCCTGAACGCTTATATCGATCCCCGAATTCGATATTGAGGTACTCACCACCTACCTATTACTTAGTACTGATTATTTGTAAAACCTGAGCGTATATAACGAACACTGAGTGGGCGTTAACTTCATTTCAAGCGAATTGAGAATCGTTGCACGAGTAGCGCTATGATACTTTGATACGCTTCAGGTTTATGAGATTGTCTAGGGCCCTATTAGAATCCTCTACACTTCCAGCAAGTTTAATCCGGTTGGATAGCGGCTTAACCGTTATTCACCAGCACACACCTGCAACTCCAGTCGCTGCAGTGGATGTTTGGATCAAAGCAGGAGCCGTACTTGAACCCGATGAGTGGGCAGGCATGGCGCACTTCTTAGAGCACATGATCTTTAAAGGAACAAACCGCATCGCTCCAGGCGTCTTTGACCATCAGGTCGAATATCGCGGTGGGATTACGAATGCTGCCACGAGTTATGACTATGCTCACTACTTCATTACGACAGCAGCCCCATACTTGAGTGACACCTTGCCATACCTGGCTGAAATCCTGTTGAATGCTGCAATTCCAGACGAGGAATTTGACCGTGAGCGAGATGTGGTGTTGGAAGAGCTACGCCAGTCCTATGACAATCCGGACTGTATGGCGTTTCAAGCGTTGACAGAGATGGTATATCAGCGCCATCCTTATGGACGCCCCATTTTGGGAACAGAGGAGACGCTGCTGCCGCGATCGCCCGACGAAATGCGGGCCTTCCACCGCACCCATTATCAGCCGGAAAATATGACCGTCGTTGTGATTGGAGATGTCAGTCAAGATGCTGCCCTGAATCTAGTCGATCGCACCTTTCGCACCTTTCCGGGTCAGTCGAACTGCCCTCACTACCAACCCGAAGCAGAGCCTCCGATCACGCAAATTCGTCGTCAAGAACTTGGCATGCCCCGCTTAGAGCAAGCCCGACTGATGATGGCCTGGCTGGGACCGGGTATGGAT
>JAAUSG010000321.1 GCA_012034055.1 Leptolyngbyaceae cyanobacterium RU_5_1
AAATATCTATTTGAGTTTTTTGCAGGTCATCAAAAATTCGCTTTTTCTAAGATAGAACAATATTCGCCGTGTTCGTGACTCAATTGGGATTGCTATATGTTTGTGTAAAACACCTTTTTTCTTGCGAGAAGTTATCACTAGCGCATTAATTGGAAGGTCGGTGTCCGGTAGCTCTTTAATGGCTTTCTGAGTTATCTCATTCATTTCCGAAAGGTGGTCTACGATCACCAGCACTCGACGCTTCTTCAGAAGCTGCTTCAGAAGTTCCTCTGAAACAAACTCTTCCTCAACTCGCAGATTTTGCAGTTGTTTAGTAATTGTCTTCAACAAGAAATTTTTGGTTTCAGTTGATTCCAGTTCGTCCTCGATCAATACCGGCATTACAGGGTGCTTACAGAGGCGTTCTGTTTCATCTTCTGCCATCGCCCATCGTGCAATCTGGCAGGCAAGGCTGGTTTTTCCGACTCCCCCTTCTCCAGCAATCAACAGTTGAAACTGGTTTTTGGCAAAGGTTGACTGTAACGTTTCTCTCAGCTTCTCTTCGGTCGAGTCAGGCATCATCTCGCTATTCAGCTCAATTGGCACAGAGAACACATGGATTTTGCGATCTTTGACCGTTTCTCTTCCTTGCTCAAACTCTTCCCTGGTTTGCTTGATTCGTTCAGACACCCAAGCATCTAGCACTCTAGGGCGGTACTTGAGGAAGAGTATTAAGCTAGGTGGCAGTTCAAAAGGGGTTTTCGGAATTTTGAGCTTTTCTGGCAGCAGCAGTAGAAGAGTAGGACGTTTCCATAGAGCCAGTCCATATCCAAGTCCAAAAATGAGGGTAACGGCTGATCCTGCCGACAACAATAGATTTTTGACTGTATCAAAAAGCTGAGTTTGTACCTTAGCTTCAGCAGGTTGATTTGACTGTCTTGTTGCAGGTGGACTGGTTTGTGGTTTTGTAGAAGGACTTGATTGAGGTGTTGAGCTAGCAGTTACCTGGACGTATTCCAAATGATTTCCCAGATAGGAATTCACCTTTGCCAAACCAGGATTAAAGAACAGCAGTGAAGACGGCAACCCCAAAAGGGCAAACTTTAAGGCAGTAAAAGGTAATGTTCTGGCGTACTTGAACACAAGTTTGTCCAAAATAGCAAGCGTTGCGCCAATTTTAGCTCTTGAAATAAGAAAGCTAAGAAAAGTTGCAGATATTCTGATGCATCATCCAATTTTCCTACTGTTATAGCTTTTCCCAATAAAAACCTGGGTGTTCGGTTAGTTCGCCCAAAGTTTTGGGCTGGGCAGCTGCTGCAAGATTGTCTGCAACTATTGGCGATCGCGCCTTCCCCTTTCCTCTCTGCGGTTCAGCTAAAGTGTCAAACTAGAAGCAGCAATTCGGGAAACTCTCAGGAGGCTTTAGTGATGACAATTTCCACTGAGAAAAAGGTTTGGACAGATGACGAATTTATGGCACTGTCCAGAGACGGGCATCGCTATGAGTTGGTAGATGGGGAGCTTGTGGATATGGGCAATTCGGGGATGGAGCATGGTTATGTTGCCTGCATTTTAGTCGCACTGCTAACAACGTTTATTCAGCAGAACAAGCTGGGAGCTGTCTGTGATTCCAGTACGGCTTTCACCTTGAAGAATGGGAATAAGCGATCGCCGGATGTGTCTTTTGTTGCCAGGGAGCGACTGAAAGGCTTAAAACGTCCCCCACGCGGTTTCTTTCAAGGCTCCCCAGATTTAGCAGTAGAAATTCTTTCACCCAGCAACACAATTGAGGAAATCCACGCAAAGATCGTCGAATATTTTGAGAACGACACGCGCCTGGTATGGGTGATTCATCCCGATGAGAAATATGTGTTGGTCTACCATTCACCCGAACCCGATCGCTTCCTGCGTTCTCAAGACGTGTTGGACGGTGAAGCGATCGTTCCCGGATTTTCAATGACAGTCGCCAATCTGTTTGCAGAATGGGATTTTTAGCTGGAAGCACCCAGTTAGGGCGGAAAGAGTTAATTTTACGCAGAGCTGAGTTGCCAGAGGTGGCAGTATCAACCGAAAATCCTTCTGCTTATAATACCGTTTGCAATAGAAATAAATTGTCTGGTGTATCGTCTACAGCAAGAATGCGGTAGGTCGGCAAAGACACAGCAATATTCCCCCTTGAAAACTGTTTATGTAAAGAAGCGTATAGTCATTAAGTAAGGCGATTTCTGAGAAAGATTTTACCCCTGGAGGAACGAACGGCCGTTCGTCTTTACCAGGATTTTTTGGTAGTTTCTTTCCTGGAAATCTCCTAAGAAGTATTATCGACTTAAAGTAAATACCTCGCATCTCCCACAAATCTTACTGTAATGACCAATCATCAACCCCAAGAGCAACCACCTCATCCATCACGAAAGCTAGATCATCAGCAATATGCTCGTTTAAGAGCAGAGATCAAAGCGCCTTATCGTGGATTGCGGAAATTCGTTTACATTGCCTTTGCGGCCTCTGGTTTGATTGGTGGTTTTATCTTCTTAATCAGAATCGTTGCTGGCCGAGATGTCGATGATGCATTGCCAAACTTTGCTCTTCAAGTCGGTGTTGTGGCACTCATGATTTGGCTTTTCCGGTTAGAGAGCCAAGCGGAGCGGAAGCAATAAACGTCGGATGAGTTAGGCGCAGCTGTAACGCATCAATCCTTTGAGCAACATGGGTTACGCTATTGCTATGTATGTCTTAATTGGTGGCGCGGGCATTTTGGGCTTACGGTTAGCCCACAATCTCATGGAAACAGGTCATCTGGTTGCGGTTGTCGATACCGATCCGATCGCCTGTCAGTATGCGCGGGAAAAGATCGGCGTGATGGCGTTGAGGGCAGTGCGGTGAGCACTTCGGTGTTGCTGGAAGCCGGGATTCGCAAAGCCAATGCGGTCGTTGCCACCCTGAGCAGTGATGCCCTCAATCTGGCCCTGGTCACCCTGTCCAAGCACTACGGGGTGCCGCAAATTGTGGTGCGGATGAGCGATCGCGACTTTGCCGAACCCTACCGCATTGCCGGAGCCAACCATGTGATTGGCACGATTGACCTGGCGGTTTCAACGATGACAAACGCGATCGAATACCCCGATGTTGAATCCATGATGCACTTTGAACATGGACAGGTGGAGGTCTTGAAACTGCCAGTTCCGGGTAATTGCTATGTTGCCGGTCGGACTGTGGCCCAGGTTGCTCAAGATTCCAGATTCCCCGCTGGCTCCCTGATCATTGGCTATCAGGCGCATCCCTATGAGGATTTGATGATTCCCAACGGCAGCACCGTTTTGGAAGCTGGCTCAACGATTCTGGTGGTGACTAAACCCGACCTCGTGCATCAGATGATTAATTTCCTGGGACTGTGCTCTAATCATCCTCCAATAGTAAAAGCTTCTCATCCAGATCTTTGAGGTAAGCCTGCACCAACGCTTCTGACAAAATTCGTTTGCGCAACGCATCACTCACGGCCCCTTTTTCGGCAACTAGCAATCGCCGTCGAATCGAGTCCAGCCTGGTCTGGTCAGAATTACCTTCCGATGCGTGCTGCGATCGCTGATTGTAAAGGTCTCGCAAGGTTCTCTCAGACGTTGCAATCCGGGCTTGATAGGCCGATCGCATCTCCTCATAAACGGCCTTCGGTAAAATTCCGGTTTTCAGTAGCCCATCCAGCTCATCCCGCGCTGCTTTTGAGGCAATCAACTGGAGTTGCAGGGCTTCGAGCCGTTGATGGGCTTCGGAGAGACCCGATAGCCCAAGCCGTTTGACTAGCCAGGGCAAACTCAACCCCTGCCCCACCAGCGACACCAGCACGACTCCAAACACCAGCGCGATCATCTCATCTCGCCCCGGTAGCGTCGCTGGAATCGTTAATGCCAGGGCCATTGAAAGCGACCCTTTGATATTGCCCAAAAACAACACATGCTGCCAGCGCAGAGGAATCGGGCGATCGCTCAACCGTAACAGCGCCAACAGTGGGTAAACCGAAAGCGCTCGTCCGACTTGATAAATCAGAAAGGTCAACAGAACGGCTGGCAGCGTTTGCCAAAGGGTGATCAGGTCAACCTCAATCCCAATCAGCAAAAAAATGAAGGTATTGACTCCAAACCCGGCATACTCCCAGAAGCTGAACAGGGTAACTTTGGTGGAGGCGGGTGTGTCACGAGAAAGCCCAACATTGCCAGTCACCAACCCAGCCACAACCACCGCAACGGCACCTGAAACCCCAGCAAAGTGGCTGATCTGAAAAACTCCCAGCGCAACGGCAACCGTCAGCAAGATATTGCTGAGGGCATCGTCCAGGTGGCGAAACAACCCAACGCTGAGGTAGCCCAATCCCAGCCCTACCAGTGTCCCACCCAGCACAACGACCGATAATTCTTGTAGCCCTCCCAACACGGTGATTGAACCGGTTTGATAAACGTTCAGCGTCAGCGTAAACAAAACCAGGGCAACTCCGTCATTAAACAAACTTTCCCCTTCCACAATTGTGGATAGGCGCGATGGAACCGTCACTTCCTTAAACACCGCAATCACAGAGACGGTATCGGTGATGGACAGAATCACCCCAGCACACAGCGCGGGCAGCCAGGCAAATCCTAAACTGAGCTTAACTGGCTGACTGACACAAATATTGGGTGAGGGGCAAATCCAAGTACTCTGAGGATTACCACATCACCAGAAGTTGTTATGGAAGAAGCCCC
>JAAUSG010000322.1 GCA_012034055.1 Leptolyngbyaceae cyanobacterium RU_5_1
GCCTCTCCCACCCCCACTCCCATCCCCCTCGACTCCCAGGCTTTGCCCCCTTACCTGTACGATCGCCCCCTGCCGCGATCGATACCAACGAATCCTCCCCATTGCAGCTCTACTTTCCAGCATCCCGCCGAACCATGACCTACACCTGGCGATACCTGCGTCGTCCAATAGCGGATGGTCCGGCAACACTGTTGGATGTTGAAGCAACCGTAGAACAGGCAGCCCGCCAGGGGTTTTACCTGGCTCCTGCCTACCGTCGCCGCGAAGTAAACCATGCCCATCTGTTGCTGTTAATCGACCAAGAGGGTTCCATGATCCCCTTTCACCGATTTACCCGCGATTTAGTCGAAACCGCTCAAGATCGACAAAGCAGCACGATTCAGCAAACAGATGTCTATTATTTCCACAACGTTCCAGTTGAGACGGTTTACCACGATGCTCACCTGACCCGACCCATTGCCTTGGAGCGAGTCCTGGCAGCCTGCGATCGCGACACCAGCGTGTTGATCGTCAGTGATGCCGGAGCCGCACGAGGCTATCGACGCATGGAGCGAGTTCGAGCAACCACTGAGTTTTTAGTCCAACTCAAACAGCGCACCCCCTTAATCAGTTGGCTGAACCCAATGCCCGTTGAGCGCTGGGAGAGCACCTCCGCCGAAATCATTGCTTATCTGGTGCGAATGTATCCAATGGACACGGTAGGCTTGAGGCAAGCCATCGACTTTGCCCGTGGACGCGCCTTATCCCATTTGCACAACGGATTATCCTAGTGGGTCATTTGGCATGAACAGTGCAACCTTGCTAAATCCACACCATGAACAGAGCAAACAGCGGGTCGATCGCTTTGTTCATCGGTTCATGCCCTCCTATCGGTTGCTAGCCTACTATGCCGCCTTGCCGTTAGTGCTGACCCCAGAACTGCTCAACTATCTGCGCAATCAATTTCTCAGGGGCAGCGTTCTAGATGGGGAAGAATTGCCCTGGGTTGCCGAGGTCGATTTACTGTTATCAGACCTGTGCCAGCAGGTCGGCTATGAACAGTATGGGATGGATACCGCTGTCAGAGCCTATTTACTAGCTGAGATGGAACAAGAACTGGGGACTGAGCAAATTCAAAAAGCAGCTCGGTTGTTGATTCGCTATGTTGAGCAACTTGCCCATACCCATCCCTACATTCCAGAGCGGGAACGAAAATCCCAACAGTGGGCGGCAATGGTGTATCTCGATGATCACCGAGAGGCGGCTGCCCGCGAGATTGCCGAAGCGTTTCGGGATGCGATCGCGCCCATTGATCGATTAGGAGGAGTTGACCGTCTCATCGATCGCAGCGAAATGCTCCGTCTCTCCCGCCTCACCAACGAACTTTCGCAAGAGTTAGCCAAGCATCCTGAACTGTCCAGTGGGCTGATCAGATACGCCCAACTGGTCAGAGATGTTTTAATTGCTCCCAATGCCATTCGACCCGAACAGATCAACCAGATCTATCACCCTCAACGAGTGCTGGATGTCGAATTACCCAGTCTCGCCCAGGTCATTCCCGGTCTGTCAGAACTCATTCCTCCAGTTCGAGATGAACGACAACGATCGCGCCCAGTCGGCATTGGCGTCTCCATCAGCCGTGCAGATACCCGCGGGCGCGGAACATTGACCTGTTTCGTTCGCAAGCGTGGCCAACCTGACCTGATGATTCTCAGTTGTAACCAGATCATGGCCAACTACAATCAAGGTCAGATCGGCGATCCAATCGTGCAGCCCGGTCTCTATGATGGCGGCAATCCCAATCGCGATCGCATTGCCACCCTCTCAGAATTCATCCCCTTGCAGCGTGAAGGCAACCGAGCCGACGCCGCGATCGCCCACCTCGATCCAGAAATTGCAGTCAATCTCACCGAGCTTCCTGGCGTTGGCGTGTTGCAAGGCATTTATTCCGGTCCGCTAGAGCTAGGAATGGACGTTGCCAAAGTTGGGTGTACAGGTACGACCTGGGGGCAAATTAGCGCGATCGCCATCGATAATCTAGAAGTAGCCGGCGGTTACCCGCAAGGCCAATGCAGCTTTGACGGCATTATTCAGATTGAATCGAGACTGGAAGACGAACCGTTAATCCAGGGAGGCGATTCGGGGTCACTGATTGTAGACAAACAAGGCTATGCGATCGGGCTAGTGTTTGCCGGAGTTGCAGGCGGCAGACAACAGCGATTCATCGCCGCCCCAATCCAAACCGTCCTGGATGCCCTGGATCTCGAACTCGCACTCACCCTCAACCCTCCTGCCCTTCATCCGGTACTGAAAACCTTAGAGTTTGAAACAGCAACCCTTGTCCCGCAAGGTGCAACAACAACCCCAGATACCACCCTGCAACCGTTTGAATTTGAGACCGCCACCCTCTTGAGTCCACTTCCATCCCAGTGGAATCAAGAAGAGCTACTCAATGCAGTTGATGCAGAAGTTCTCAGAGTATACACCCGGCGTCTCAAAGAAATTGAACGCCTGATTTTGAGACACACATTGAAGAATCAAACCTATGAGCAGACTGCAATGGAGGCCCAGCAAGATATTACTGTCCTCAAGCGAATTGGTCGAGAGTTGTGGCAAGCCTTATCATCAACCTGGGGTGAAAAGGTCACGAAGACCAATTTCTCGGCTGTATTAGACCGATGGCTATGGCAACAAACCATTCAGCGGGAACAGCGACAAGGGCAACAGTGGATTGAGAATCTGGGCAACGGCATCAGCCTGGAAATGGTAGCCATTCCCGGTGGCACCTTTCTGATGGGTTCTCCAGAGAATGAGCTGGATCGTGATGACAGTGAAAGCCCCCAGCATCCAGTAACGATTCCCTCCTTTCTGATCGGTAAATATCCAGTCACGCAGGCGCAGTGGCGGGCAGTCGCCACCTTACCCCAGATCAAGGAAGAATTACGCTCAGGCCCCTCCTATTTCAACGGCGATCGCCAGCCCGTTAAGCGAGTATCCTGGCATGACGCCGTCGAGTTTTGCGCCCGTTTATCTGCCCATACCCGTCGAGCCTATCGCCTCCCCAGCGAAGCCGAGTGGGAGTATGCCTGTAGAGCTGGGACTACAACACCATTCCATTTTGGCGAAACGATCGCCCCTGATTTAGCCAACTACAACGGTAACTACTCCTACAACGAAGGTCCTCAAGGAAAATATCGTGAGAAAACGACTCCCGTAAGTCAGTTCGGGATAGCCAACGCCTTCGGACTTTGCGACATGCACGGCAACGTTTGGGAATGGTGCCTGGATCACTGGCATGAAAATTATCAAGGTGCTCCCACCGATGGCAGTGCATGGCTGACAGACAATAACAATGCTGGACGTGTGATACGCGGCGGTTCCTGGCACTACAATCCTTGGTTTTGTCGTTCTGCGTATCGCGGCAGGAGCAACCCCGACGGCAGGCCCTACTATCTCGGTTTTCGGGTCGTTTGCGTTCTGCCGCGGACTCCGTAGCCCTCTGCTCTTTTGCTCTCTTGCCCTCTTTTCTTGGTTCTTTACCCTCCTCGCGCTCTGCGCGATCCAAATTTTTTGAGGTCAGAGGGTGTAGGGGTTGGTTTAGTAGACAAAATCTTTGTATTGTCGAAGTTGAACGGCAAAACCCACCCCTACTCCTGAATTCTGACTCCTTTTTTCCCATGTCTGACCTACCAATCATTCAGAAAACCTACGACCTGATCAAGTGGTACGTGCCAATCCTCAATCGCTTACCCCGTGACCACAAATTCTTGTTGGGAGACAGAATGATCACCCGCTTGTACGGCTTGCTGGAAGGGCTGATTCAAGTTCGGTATGCCAAAGAAAAACTTGCCCAGCTTCAAGCCCTCAACACCCAACTTGATATTCTGCGCCACCAAACCCGTTTACTGCTCGACTTTCAACTCATCTCCGTGCAACGCTACGAGTACGCCGGTGGGCAACTTAACGCCATTGGTACTGACCTGGGCGGCTGGATCAAACAACAACGCAAACCCTAACTGCCGATGAAACGTTACGGTAACCTCTGGCATCAGATTGTTGACTTTGAAAACTTGTTGCAAGCATCACGTCAGGCTCAACGGGGCAAACGGTTTCGGGATAATGTCTTAGCCTTCAACTACAACCTGGAGCGTGAACTACAACAGCTCCAGCAGGAATTGCAGACCAAAACCTATTGCCCTGGTGTTTACAAGACTTTTGAGATCCGAGATCCCAAACCCCGCTTAATTTCAGCCGCTCCCTACCGCGATCGCGTCATTCACCATGCCTTGTGCAACATCATCGTGCCCGTACTGGAGCGATCGCTGATCCCAGACACCTACGCCAACCGACTCGGCTTTGGCACCCATCGCGCCCTCCAACGGTTCACCCAATTTGCCCGCAGCAGCCAATATACCTTGCAGTGCGATATCCGCAAATACTTTCCGTGACATACTCCCAACGCTGATGCTATGCATACAGCGCGGGCTTCTCAGTGACCCCTGCTATTGCATCGGACGTTACCTGAGCTTTATTGACGGAATGCCCTACCGCCAAATATTTGATATTGATAGCTGCATTGTGGTCACGGTCTAGCTCCAATCCACAATGAGGGCAAGAGTGCCATCTATCCTGGAGGGTTTTGGGAACCTTTTGACCACAGTTTGAGCAGTTTTGAGTTGTACCTTTCGGATTCACAGCAATCG
>JAAUSG010000323.1 GCA_012034055.1 Leptolyngbyaceae cyanobacterium RU_5_1
CTCCAGAAGTTGTGTATTGGGAGCAGCGAATAGGTTGTTAAAAGGCTTGAATCAGGACATCAGGATCTCAATTTTCAGAGCTTAGAGATCCCTCAAAATTGTCTAACTGCTTGGATCCACTTCAGTAGCTACACCCAACCATCTGAAAGTCAGTACAAGAAGGGTCTGGCTCAAGGTGCTTTTTATTTTTGCATCTACGAAAATATCGAGTCCGGACAGCAGCCTGAGATTAGTGAAGCAGTTTCTCTTTTATCGTCAATTATCAGCGACGAATGCGAGAGCCGCAACGGCCGTTACCGTTTGGGTAACCAGGGAGCTTGAGATCCCCGACTTTTCTCAAAAAGTCGGGGATCTCAAGCTCGTCTAGCATCAACGATCGCATTCCTGAATGTTCCGGCAACGGCGCATCATCCAAAAACAGTTGATAGGCATTCTCTGTTGCCATTAATGTTCGCACTCGATCCAACTTCGGCAGCGTTCCATTCCGTTGCCCTGCATACTCCGGATAGCTGGACATGCAGCGATGAATACGAGAGCCGCGATCGCTGTTACCGTTTGGGTAACCGGAATTGTGCCAAGGCAAGCTCAAACTGCTTAATCTGGACTAAGGGCGATCGTGCTTGGTTCTAGCGCGATCGTCCTGAAGTTGGTAAAACAGGGGTAGAACGGGCGATTCTCTTACAGAGAGGCTCCGCCAACGAAACCGATCAAGCGACGGCAACGACTTGGATCAACCAACAACTGGAAACCCTGGAGGTAACGGCCTCATGATTGTGCAAGCTGAAGCAAAGAAAATCTATACACCCGATGAGTATCTTGACCTTGAGGTGAATTCAGACACACGACATGAGTATATCAATGGAGAAATCATCCCCATGACTGGTGGTACTCCTGAACACAATGAAATCGCTAGTATTCTCAATGCCGCCTTAAGAGTCAGCTTAAAAGCGCAGCCCTACAGTATTTTTGTCGCCGATCAACGGCTTTGGATTCCCGATCATAATCTTTACACTTACCCAGATATCATGGTTGTACCCCGCCCACTTCAACGACAAAAAGGGCGAACTGACACGATTACGAACCCGCTGATGATTGCCGAAGTCCTATCAAAATCGACCAGAAGCTATGATCGGGACGAAAAGTTTTCAGCTTATCGTACTATTCCAACATTCCAAGAATATTTATTGATTGATCAATATAAGCCGCAGGTTGAGCAGTACTCCAAAACTGAAGCCCACAAATGGATCTTTACGGAATACAACGATACAAAAGCACAGATTTCACTTTTATCGATTCCCTTTAAAATTCATTTAGCAGATCTCTATGAAAGCGTTGAATTTGAGCCATAGTGGAGCCTCCCATAAAGGATTTTTCTGATACAGCTCGATATAATCATCAACTTCCGACTGATTGTCCAGATAAAAACTAATTGCATCGAATACTTGAGCAGCAGTCACTAGACCCATCAGCTTTTGGGAAACGTCTTCCGGCTTGACTCCCAACTTCCAAAGCTTGACGATATCCCGCACCGCAACCTTAGTGCCTACAATGATCGGTTCGCCCTGCAAAATTTCAGAATCTCTTGTGACGTAGCGAGAGGTGCTTCGACAAGAATAGTTTGTCATACTGACTCTATTTCACCCAAACGGTTTTGATGTTGACGAACTCGTGAATGCCCTGGATACCGAGTTCTCTACCAAAGCCCGATCGCTTGATGCCGCCAAATGGCAAGCGTGGATCTGATTTGACCATACCGTTAATAAAGACAGCACCTGCTTCGATACCATTAATCAATTTTTCCTGTTCAGCCACATCACTTGTCCAGGCGCTGGCTCCCAGACCAAAGGGCGTGATATTTGCCAGATGAATGGCTTCGTCAATATCGGCAACGCGGAAGAGCAGGGCAACAGGTCCAAAGAACTCTTCTTTAGCCGTGGAGCTTGCGGCAGGAATATCGGTGATGATTGTGGGTGGGTAGTAGTTACCAGCCCCATCCAATGGTGTGCCACCGATCGCAATCCGGGCACCTTGTTGCGAGATCGCCCGCACCTGTTGATCTAAATCCTGCAAAATTCCGGGCGTTGCCAGGGGGCCAATATCGGTATCCGGCAGCATCGGGTCGCCAATCTTCAGTGCTTTGTATCTCTCCAGCAGGCGCTGTTCAAATTCGTCGGCAATGGTGTTTGCCACAATAAAGCGTTTGGCGGCGATGCAGGACTGTCCATTGTTAATCAGTCGAGCGGTGACAGCCGTTGATACCGCAACGTCCAGATCCGCACTCGGCAGGACGATGAAGGGATCGCTGCCGCCCAGCTCCAGCACCACTTTTTTGATTTGCTTTCCAGCCGCCATCGCTAGACTGGCTCCCGCTGGTTCACTCCCGGTCAGGGTCGCCGCTTTGATCCGGTCGTCTTCCATCAGCGCGGCAACTTTGTCCGCTCCAATCAGCAAAGTCTGAAACACACCATCGGGAAAGCCTGCTTTTTGGAAAACTGCCGCGATCGCCAGCGCACACTGAGGCACATTGGAAGCGTGCTTCAACAACCCCACATTCCCTGCCATCAATGCCGGAGCTGCAAACCGGAACACTTGCCAAAATGGGAAATTCCACGGCATCACAGCCAGCACAGCGCCTAACGGTTGATAACGCACAAAGCTGGAGCTGGCATCGGTCTGAGCATGATCATCTGCCAAAAAGCTGGAGGCATGTTCGGCATAGTAGCGGCAGACCCAGGCACATTTCTCCACTTCCGCGATCGCCGATTTCAGCGTTTTGCCCATCTCCAGCGTCATCAGCTTGCCGAAGTGTTCTTTCTCTGTGTCCAGGACATTGGCGGCCGCGTTCAGCCACTGCGATCGCGGCTCAAAACGGGTCTGCCGATAGTGCTCAAACGCCTGCTGTGCCAGCGCTAATTTACTCTCGATTTCTTGATCCGTCAGCGCCTCAAAGGTCTTCACAACATCTCCAGTCGCCGGGTTAATTGTTGCAATTCCCATCTCACCCTCCGCTTATGGATTTCGACTGCCTTAGGCGATTTCTGAGAAAGATTTTACCCCTGGAGGAACGAACGGCCGTTCGTCTTTACCAGGATTTTTTGGTAGTTTCTTTCCTGGAAATCTCCTTAGTACACAGAATCATTCATCCGGGTTGAAATGGAGACTAACGAACCACCCAGACACTAAGGCACCAAGAAGTTCTGTGCTTTGTGTATTGGTGGTTGTGGAAGCCAATTTCCATACCCTCATCATGAGTTGTCCTTAGCTCTCTCATTTTACTTGCAAAGTAAAGGAGGATGGGGGGTGGAGTGATGAAGCGTAGAATGAGTCTAGGAGTACCGATGACACAACTATGCTGGCTGAAGGGACGAAGCGGGATTGGCAACCGATTATTCGGCGGTTTGAGGCGATCGCAGGCAAAAATAACGTGGTGCGGCGCAAAGAGGAGCTGCTGGTCTACGAGTGTGATGGGTTAACCAGTTACCGTAATCGTCCGGCAGTGGTGGTTCTGCCTCGCACGAAGGAAGAGGTGGCGGGGATTGTAAATGTCTGTGCTCAAGAGCAGATTCCCTTTGTAGCCAGGGGTTCGGGAACAGGACTGTCAGGAGGTGCCCTGCCAATTGATGACAGCGTACTGATTGTCACGGCGTTGATGAAGCAAATCCTGGAGATTGACCTGGAAAACCAGCGCGTGGTGGTGCAACCCGGCGTGATCAACAGCTGGGTAACGCAAGCGGTAAGTGGAGCCGGATTTTTCTTTGCTCCCGACCCGTCCAGTCAAATCATCTGCTCGATTGGTGGTAATGTTGCCGAGAACTCTGGCGGTGTGCATTGCCTCAAGTACGGGGTCACCACCAATCATGTGTTGGGACTGAAGCTAGTGTTGCCGGATGGCGAGATCGTGGATGTCGGCGGTATTGTGCCCGAAATGCCGGGGTATGACCTGACTGGGCTGTTTGTCGGTTCCGAGGGCACCCTGGGGATTGCGACCGAAATCACCCTGCGACTGGTCAAAACACCCGAATCGATTCGCGTGCTGCTGGCAGATTTTATGAGTGTGGAAGCCGCAGGCGCAACGGTCTCGGACATCATCGGAGCAGGCATGATTCCCGGCGGCATGGAGATGATGGACAACTTCAGCATCAACGCGGTGGAGAATGTCGTTGCCACTAACTGCTATCCCAGAGATGCACAGGCGATTTTGCTGGTGGAAGTGGACGGGCTGGAAGTGGAAGTGGAAGAAAACACAAAGCGGGTTGAAGCAATCTGTTACCGGAATGGGGCGCGGAATGTTCGGGTTGCTACTGACTCAGAGGAGCGGCTGACCCTGTGGAAGGGGCGTAAGGCCGCGTTTGCCGCGATGGGTAAAATCGCTCCGGCTTATTACGTGCAAGATGGCGTCATTCCCCGCACCAGGCTGGAGTTTGTACTACGCGAGATTGCCACACTCGGTGAGCAGTATGGTTATCGGGTTGCCAATGTCTTCCACGCGGGGATGGTAATCTGCATCCGCTGATTTTGTATGACAACGCTGTTCCCGGTGCTTTGGAAACGGTGGAAACGTTGGGCGGAGCGATTCTCAAGCTTTGTGTTCAAGTCGCGGCAGCATTTCGGGCGAACACGGTATCGGAGCAGACAA
>JAAUSG010000072.1 GCA_012034055.1 Leptolyngbyaceae cyanobacterium RU_5_1
GAGGAGAGAGGAGAGAGGAGAGAGGACGGAGGAGGGAGGACGGAGGAGAGAGGAGGGAGGCGTTAAAAATTCAAAAATTCAAAATTCAAAATTCAAAAATTCAAAATTCAAACCCCGATCCTGTTCTGCTCGAAATCTTCAACCACCTATTCATGGCGATCGCGGAGCAGATGGGCTTTACCCTGCAGAACACTAGCTACTCCGTCAACATCAAGGAGCGACTCGACTTCTCCTGCGCCATCTTCGACCAGCAGGGACAACTGGTGGCTAATGCCCCCCATATTCCCGTTCACCTCGGTTCAATGGGCGAGAGCGTCCAAACCTTGATTCGAGACTGCGGCGATGCCCTCAAGTCCGGCGATGTCTATGTTCTCAACAATCCCTACAACGGCGGCACCCATCTGCCGGATGTGACCGGTGATACGCCCGTCGTTTCCTGTAGAGACGCGATTAATCGCGTCTCTACGGGGAATCGCGTCTCTACGGGAAATACCTCTTTTCTATGTTGCTTCTCGTGGACACCATGCCGACATTGGCGGGATCACCCCTGGATCGATGCCACCGAATAGTGTGGCGATCGCTCAGGAAGGCATCCTCATCAACAACTTCAAACTGGTAGACCAAGGACAGTTCCGCGAACCAGAACTCCTAGAGTTGCTCACCTCTGGGGACTATCCGGTTCGTAACCCTGCCCAGAATTTAGCCGACTTGAAAGCGCAAGTTGCCGCCAATGCGAAAGGGGTGCAGGAACTTCACAAGATGGTGCAACACTTTGGCTTGGAAACGGTGCAAGCGTACATGCGGCATGTGCAGGACAATGCTGAGAACTCTGTGCGTCGAGTGATTGATGCCTTGAACGACGGCAGCTTTACGTACCCGATGGACGATGGTTGCCAGATTCAGGTGTCTGTCTCCATCGATCGTCCCACCCGCAGCGCAACCATTGACTTTACGGGTACCTCACCGCAACAGCCAAACAACTCCAATGCCCCATTAGCCGTTTGCAAAGCCGCCGTTCTTTACGTCTTTCGCACCCTGGTAGATGACGACATTCCGTTGAATGCTGGATGTCTGAAGCCTCTAGAAATCATTGTTCCCGCAGGCTGTTTACTCAATCCTCGGTACCCAGCAGCGGTCGTGGCGGGGAATGTGGAGACCTCGCAAGCCGTCACCGATGCCTTGTATGGCGTATTGGGCATTATGGCAGCCTCCCAGGGCACAATGAACAACTTCACTTTTGGCAACCAGCAGTATCAGTACTACGAAACCATTTGCGGTGGCTCTGGTGCAGGGCCTGACTTTGATGGCACTGATGCCGTTCACACCCACATGACCAATTCTCGCCTCACCGATCCAGAGGTTTTGGAATGGCGATTCCCGGTGCTGCTAGAAACCTTTGCCGTTCGTTCCAACAGCGGGGGCAAAGGAAGCCATCAGGGTGGAAATGGGGTCATTCGTCGCCTTCGCTTCCGTGAACCGATGACAGCCGCTATTCTTTCAGGGCATCGTGTTGTTCCTCCGTTTGGCTTGCAAGGTGGAGAACCTGGCGTCGTAGGACGAAACTGGATAGAACGGGCAGACGGTACAGTCGAGGAATTGGGCAGTAAAGCAGAAGTGGAGATGCGATCGGGGGATGTGTTCGTCATTGAAACCCCAGGCGGCGGCGGATACGGATCGTGATGTTTGCCAGATCCCCGACTTCTTAATCGGTTCGGCAGTTAGATTAAGGTTCAACAAAGAAGTCGCGGATCTGAGTTGCCCTCAAATTCCTGCTCCATTCTGGCGATTGGCGTGGATAATTCTCAAGACACGTCAGGGCAATCTTGATGCTACCTATACGTACCCGCCTAATCCTGACTGCAATAGTGTTTGGCTTGGCAGATGCTTTGCTGTCCTCTGTTCCTGCGTTGCGGGCGATCGCTCCCCACTCCCCCCAAACCAACACTCCAAACATTTCAATGCTGATCAACCGATAAACTGGCTGCAAATTAACTTGCCAGTTAACTCCCTATCGGCTACTCCACTGAGTCTTTGGGCAACGTATTACCACATTCACCGAGCGCAAAGTATTTCAAACGGTGAACCCCTGCTCAACAAGCAGGGACAGCCACTCGGTCCCACATTAACCACTCAGGATTGGTGCCGTTCAGCCTTGGAGGGAACCGTTCAGATTGCTGATGCAAGCGGATTCCAGATCACCTACAACTTTGCAGGACGTGGCGCTGATGCCCAGGTTGACTGTTCTGCCTTCTTTCCTAAGCTATCTGCGAACGTCTTGGAGAAAGTGAATCGAGTCCGGTTTATAGCGTCTGCAGCCCTCTATGGCCACGGTACAGAGGGAATGGCCCTCGTGCCCTACCGGACGATCGCAGTCGATCGCACCCAAATTCCCATCGGCTCAGTGATTTACATCCCCCAAGCCCGTGGCAGAACTGTGACCTTACCCACCGGCGATCGCGTCATTCATGATGGCTACTTCTTTGCTGCCGACGTAGGCAGTGCCATTCAAGGCAACCACATCGACGTTTTCCTGGGCACCTCCCGCCACAACCCCTTCCCATTTATTACCAGTACACCCAATCACCCCTTCCAGGCATTCCTGGTTCAAGACCCCCAAATTGCCCAAGCGCTTCATCAACTGCACCGATCTCCAACGACTAAGTAGTAGTCAGAAGTCAGAAGTAGAGGAGACTCCGTCCTCCGTCCCCCGTCCTCCGTCCTCCGTCCTCCGTCCCCCGTCCCCCGTCCCTCTTACCTCTCCCCTCATGACATCCCGCGCACCCATGAACCGTACTCTGGAGCTGACCCTAGCTGATCACGCTCAGCTACGCTCCCGTCTTATTCACGAACCTCCCTACTCTGGCTTTTTGGAGCCACCGCAAGGAACACTCCTGGGCGACTGTTTGGAGTGGGCAAAGCACTTACCCCACGGTTTTGTCGATCTGTTGTTTCTAGATCCGCCTTACAACATCAGCAAGAACTTTCATGGTCAAAAGTTCTGCCGCCAAACGATCGAGGCATACACGCTCTGGCTAGATGAAGCGATCGCAGCCCTTAAACCATTGCTCAAACCCTCGGCGTCTATTTACATCTGTGCCGATTGGTTTTCGTCGATTTCCGTGTTTGCCGTTGCGGCTAGCCATTTCGTCGTTCGCAACCGGATTACCTGGGAGCGAGAAAAAGGACGCGGCGCACGGTTCAATTGGAAAAATGCCAACGAAGACATTTGGTTCTGTACTCTGTCAGACACTTACACCTTCAATGTTGAAGCCGTGAAGCTGCGGCGCAAAGTGTTGGCTCCCTATCGACAGGCAAACGGCAAACCCAAAGATTGGCAGGAAACCGAAGATGGCAATTTTCGCGACACCTACCCTTCCAACCTGTGGACAGATATCACCGTGCCGTTCTGGTCCATGCCTGAAAACACCGACCATCCCACCCAGAAAAGCGAAAAACTGCTGGCCCGCCTCATCCTGGCCAGCACTAATCCCAATGATTTTGTCTTCGATCCCTTTTTAGGCAGTGGAACAACATCCGTCGTCGCCAAGAAACTGGGCAGGCGTTATTTGGGAGTTGAACTGAGTGAAGATTATTGCCTGCTGTCCGAGAAACGCCTGGAACTTGCCGAACAAGACAAAACCATACAAGGATACGCAGACGGCGTGTTTTGGGAACGGAATACATTGGCACTGCAGAAGTTGAAACAAGGTCAATGAAAAGTTCAAAATGCAAAATTAAAAATGGGAAACCTCTACTGGCAGACATTTTTAATTTTTTAACTTTTAATTTTTTAATTTTGAACCCATATGCAACGCATCGGCTTTATCGGACTGGGTATCATGGGCAAGCCAATGGCCCGGAATCTCCTCAAAGCGGGCTACCCTGTGGTAGTGCATAATCGCAGTCGGGCAACAACAGAAGAACTGACAGCAGAAGGGGCTGGGGTAGCGGAAACACCAGGCGCGATCGCCCAACAATCCGATGTCGTCATTACCTGTCTACCCGACTCCCCCGACGTGGAATCCGTGGTTCTGGGCAACGAGGGTGTGCTGGCTGGTGCGCAATCTGGAATGATTTACATCGACGCGTCTACCATTGCCCCCACAACGGCTCAAAAGGTCTACACGGCACTCAAACTAAAGGGTGTTGATGCGCTGGATGCACCGGTTTCGGGTGGGGACATTGGCGCACAACAGGGCACCCTATCAATTATGGTTGGGGGGGACGAAGCCGCGTTTCAACGAGCACTTCCCATCCTGCAGGCGATCGGCAAAAACATCATCCACGTTGGGGAAGCGGGAGCTGGACAGGTGACCAAAGCCTGTAATCAAATTGTGGTCTCGCTGACGATTCAGGCTGTAGCGGAAGCACTCACATTTGCAAAAAAGTCTGGAGTCGATCCTGCCAAAGTTCGAGCCGCTCTATTGGGCGGTTTTGCCCACAGCCGAATTTTGGAAGTCCACGGGCAACGGATGTTGGACGGCAACTTTCAACCTGGGTTCAAACTCAACTTGCACCGCAAAGACATGAACATTGTGCTGCAGACTGGCAAGGAGTTGCACCTGCCCCTGTTTGGTTCTGCGCAAATCACCGAGTTGATGGATGCTTTGCTGGCTCAAGGAAAGGGAGAATTAGACAACTCTGCGTTAATCACACTCTACGAAATGCTGGCGGGAGTGACATACTCCTGACGCTGACTGCTAGGCGGTACTTGCCAACCCTATGATATTCAGCTTTTCGTGAATGATTACGTCATACTTGCCCAGCAGCCAGCTCCGCACCTTTCATCCCGACGCTCACCCTTCGGGTAGAGTGCGGGGCTTCCCGTCTAATAGCTAAACTGCCACAGCAGAAAGATAAGAATTGCTCAACTCTACCTCGCGCGGTTGCCAGGGTTGACCATCCAGCACCATTTGTTCAATCAGGCTAGCCAGACGCAGAGCCTTGAGGGCTTGCTCACCACCAACAGAAGGCTGATCACCACCCCGAACGCAACTGACAAAATGCTCCAGTTCGGCATGTAAGGGTTCAATATTGCTGGTGTAAACCTTTTCAATTAAGCCATCTTGTCGATAAAGCACCTGGCCATAGTCTGTCATGCAGTTGGCTGTGATCTGGCGATGGATCAGGATTTCGTTTTTGAGAAAATCGGCTTCAGTGAGTGAATTTTTGCAATGAGCAGCAATTCGGCGGATTTTGCGGTGGGTAACTTTACTGGAGGTCAGGGTTGCCACAATGCCATTGGCGAAGTTGAGCGTTGCCGTCACATAGTCTAGATAACCAGAACCAGAGGCACGACTGCCGCTAGCCGTTAGCTTTAGAACCGGAGCAGCTGCCAGTTCCAATAACAAGTCAATGTCGTGGATCATCAGATCCAGGACTACGGATACATCGTTAGCCCGATCTGAATAGGGACTCATGCGATGGGCTTCGAGGGCCAGCAGTTCTTCGGTTTTCAAGACCTTACTAAGTTCCTGAAAGGCGGGATTGAACCGTTCAATGTGCCCAACCTGCAGAATGACTTGAGACTGTGCCGCCGCGTTGACGAGAGATTCAGCTTCCACAATGCTGGCTGCGATCGGCTTTTCAATCAACACATGAATGCCTGCCTGGAGACAGGTCATGCCAACCGTATGATGCAATCGCGTTGGAACAGCGATGCAAACCGCGTCTACGTGCGGCAAGAGGTCATGGTAATCCTCAAAGAAGCGAACTCGGTACTTGCTGGCGGTGTCAATGCCGCGCTCCATGTTAATGTCTGCTACCCCTACCAGTTCGACATCCTTCAGCATACTGAGGACACGCGTGTGGTGCTGTCCCATATTGCCAACCCCAATCACGCCAACGCGGATCGGCTCAGGTTGATTCCGCTGCAGGTACGTGTTTGAGTACCCGACCAATGTATTATTTTGCACTCCTATCATCTCCTCCACCACCAAAATAGGCTGAATCCAGTTGCAATAAGCCAATTTAGCCATCCAGATACTAACACAGCGACCCTATTTATGAAGAATTTCAAAGCTGTTGAGAAGTTCCCTGCGATCGCGGTCTGTGCTAAGTCAGTCAAGATTTACAGGACTTACGCAAAAGACGAAAGATCAGGTGTTTAGGCTGGTAGTCGGTAATCGGTAATGGGCTGAGTGTCCAAACTACCGATTACCAATGACCCATTACCTGCGTCAGCCCTATCCATGAGTGAATGATAAACAGCTTGTGTCGCCTGTCCTGACTTTTTCCAGGGCTACCGGGTAACTTTCTGTAGATAGTCTTTCAGTTTTTGAAAACTTGTGAGTCTGGGATTTGGGGATGTTAGAAATTAGAGAATGTCTTTTAAATCCTCCACTTTGTTCCTTACTGGTGTTCGCTACCTGCAATGAGACGTTTCCGATCCAAACTTCATTTTGCGTCTGCGTACAAGTTTGAGGCGATCGCGGCCATCAGCGCTTTTGTTCTCACTGGACTGGTGTTAAAACCTGCGCCCCGCCTGGATGCAGAAATGCTAAATCTGCCCGCCGACGCTCCACCCAAGCAGCAAGCAACCTCAACCGCTAGAGTGCTGCACCGAGAAAAGCAGATCCGCCAGATTCGCCCTGAAAACTACGATCTCGAGCAGTTTCCACTACACCAGGCTAACGAAGCGCATTGGCGCAATATTCTATGGACAACGGCAGTTGTAGAACCCCAGGAGCCGTTCGTGGCTGAGGCGCTCAACCAACTCTTAGCTATGACGAACCGTAGAGGACTCTCGGACACCCAGGTGCGAACGGTGGACATGGCCATGAAGGTGGCAACGCAGCTTTACCTGAGCAACCCCAGTTTCTATAAATTGGTAGGTGAGCGGTTTTTGCAAACTATTGAAGAAAGTTCCGATCCCGAATGGGTAGCCGTGTCACTGTCTGGTTTGGCAAAACAAGGAATGCCATTGGACCAGATGCAACGCCTGGGGAATCGCGTTAGAACCCGGTTTCCGGGATGGTCGAGCAATGTGTTTCTGCACACAACGCTGCAGGAGATTTCAGACTCTGCTGAGCCGCGATCGCTGCCTCCGTTGAGTGATTTGCTGAAATGGGCGATCGCGCCTCAACAGCCGCATTTATATGTCCTCTGCCGACCCGATCGCAAGGTTTTGTGTCGAGCAATCTTGAAAGGTCAGGATGGCCAGTTTGTGCGCCAGCAAGGACGCCTCTGGTCTGTTCCGCTATTGCTGGAGTCCATTCACAGCCTGGGATGGAACTTCACTCGCGGGCAAACCCCGCAGGGAATCTTTCGGATTGAGGGGGTGGTGCCTCGCGCCGAAGAGGAATTTTTTCGAGCCTATGGTCAGTTTGCGCTGGTCAATCTATTTGTGCCCTTTGAAGCGGGAGCGAAACAGTTTGTGCCAGGACAACCAGGGTCTTTAGCCGGTGGACTGGCAGGTTACCAGGCATTGTTCCCCCCGTCTTGGCGAAGCTACCGCCCGATTCAGCAAAGCTACTGGGCTGGCAAAGCAGGACGGGGATTATTCCGGCTTCACGGCTCCGGTGAATCGCCCAGTTTCTTCAACGGCAAGGATAAAAACTATCCCGATAGCTACGAATGGAACCCCACGATTGGCTGTCTGTCAGCTCGTGAGCTTTACAGCGAGAAAGGGAAACTGATCCAGGCAGATATGCCCAAAATTCTCCGCACCTTACAGAACGTTGGCGGCCCAAACTTCACGGGCTATCTGGTCGTCGTGGATATTCCGGCTGACACGAAGGAACCGGTTGCCTGTCTGAAGTGGAAGGAAGCCTTGCCAGCTACTACTCCAAGTTGCTCAAAAAGTCCGCCAAAAAGCCGATCAGGTCTGCTAAAAAAGCGATCGCTCAAAAGCCGAAAGCGCGACTGATTCAATTTGTAGACTCCCCTAAAATCGACTCCCCTAAAATCACCGCGAACCGCCTAGTCCCGATTGTCAAACTCGATCCGTTAAGCCGCCCGGTTTCGTCAGACTTCCCCACCGCTCAAGCAACGTCGTCGAACGGGCCAAACCCTGCCTCAGAAGAGTTGAAACCGCTGCCAGTTGCCTATTGAGGGATTGTTAGGTGCTATTTGAACGCTTGCCTAATATGTTCCACGATCGCGGCAGGAGATTGAGCAACATCAGCGTACAGCGCCCCCTCTGGTTCTTCTAATGCATCCACCTGACTTTGCAGTAACTCTGCTTGCATATAGTGTCCTTGCCGCTGGCGAAGCCGCTGTTGGATCAGTTCAAAGGAGCCTGTCAGATAGACCAACTTGACCGGATCGGATGGCTGGTAAAGGATTTGACGATAGCTTGATTTGAGCGCAGAACAGGCCAGCACAACGTTGGTGTTTGTTTGCAACCAGAACTGGATAGCATGGTGCAGCGACAGTAGCCAGGGACTGCGATCGCGATCGTCCAGCGGCATCCCGTGACGCATTTTTCGATGTTCTCGATTGGATGAAAATCATCTGCATCATAGAACTTCCACTGCAACGTCTCTGCCAGTAGTTTACCAACAGTCGTTTTGCCAGAACCCGATATTCCCATGATCAGGATCATCATCGTTTGTACCGATTTTAGATTTTGGATCAAATCGGTTCACCCCTTGACAGCTCCTGCCGTAAGTCCCTGGACAATTTGACGTTGGAAAAACAGAACGAGGATGATCAGGGGGATGGTGCCAATCACGGTAGCCGCGGCGATCGGACCGTAGGGAATTTCAAACACCGACGTGCCACCAATTTGGGCAGCGGCGACGGGGATGGTCTTCATGGTTTCTTCAGTGATGAAGGTGAGGGCAAAGATGAACTCATTCCAGGCAGCGATGAAGGTGAGGATGCCGGTGGTAACCAGGGCAGGCAGGGTGAGGGGAGTGAGAATTTGTACCAGCATCTGCCAGGTGTTGTAGCCGTCCACCTTGGCAGCATCTTCTAAATCTTTGGGCAGTTGAGCAAAGAAACTTCGCATCACCAGGATGGTGAGTGGCAAGTTTAGAGCGGTGTAGGGGATAATCAGCGCCAAATAATTGTTGCCCAGACGGAAGAACTGGACAATTTCGAGCAATCCCTGCAGCAGCAAAATGCCCGGAAATAGCGTAATCAGTAAAATTCCAAGTTGAATCAGATTGCCACCCAAAGGACGCAATCGAGCTAGCGCATAGGCCGCGGGAGTGCCGATCGCCAAACAAACAACTGTCGAGGTCAACGATACAAAGGTGCTGTTGGCGATATAGAGCAGAAAGGGGCGACGGCTAAAAAGTTCCAGGTAATGATTTAATGTGAAACGGCTGGGAAAGTAAATCGTTGGGATGCTAGCAATATCTTCATTCAGTTTAAAGGAGGTCAGCACCTGCCAGAGAATTGGCGCGAGGCTGAAGACGGCGATCGCCCCCACCGCAACCCACAAAAGCACTCTTCTCAGTGAAAGCGGCGCTCCCTTGGCGGGGGGAGGTTGAGTCGTTTGAGCGTGGGCAGACCCTGATGCCGTCGTCATGAGTGTACAATCCCCGATCCGAACAAGTCTTCCTAAATTAAACCTTGTCCACGTCCAGACTTGGAGTTTTTCTGAAGGGAAAGCTACAGATTCCGAGCTGGACATGGTTTATCTCAAACCCTTTACCGCAAACCTTCTACCATGAAACGCATCTTCACTCATATCAGTCAGGTTAACTTGTGGCAGAGCTTGGAATCTGCGTCAGGCAGGGGATCTGAGTTTGTCTGCACAACCTCTATCCGAGACGTTCTGCCTGCTCTGCTTCAGGAACTGGGGATTCAGGCCATTCTGGATGCTCCCTGTGGAGACTTTAACTGGATGCGACACGTTCCCCTGACTGGCATCCGTTATACCGGGATTGATGTTGTTCCTGAGATTGTCGATCGCAATCAACGCCAGTACGGAACCTCAACTATTCAATTTAAGACCGGAGACATCACCCAAAACCCGCTGCCCAGGGCTGATTTGATTATCTGTCGGGATTGTCTGGTGCATTTACCCTTTTGGATGAGCAGCCGTGCCCTGCAGCAGTTTAAGCGTAGTGGGGCCAAGTACCTGCTGACGACCACCTATCCAGCAACAGTTAACAACAACGATGCTCCGGCTGGTTCCTGGAGAGCGATCAATCTTGACCTGGCTCCGTTTAACTTTTGCCCTCCCTTGAAGCGGTTGAGTGACCCCAGTGACGACACCGGAGCCAACCCTGACAAGTCATTGGGGCTATGGGAACTGGATGCGATCGCGCCGCCCAGGATTTCCCGCTGGAGTAATCCCCAAGTGTGGATGACTACCGTTGTTCGACAACACTTCAACCCCTCATGGAAACTGTAGGGCTACCCACCCCCACAACCGCCACAACCGCCCCCACAACCGCCGCCGCCATCACCGCCGCCACCCCCACCGCTGCTGGGTGGGGTGAAGACCTGCTTCAGGTCAATCAGTATGCCATCTGCCAGAATGGTTGTGCCAAATAGGGCAAAGGCGAGTGGCAATTGAGGGTCTAACTCGTGATATTGCCTTGAATGGTGCAAACGAGTACGACTGCGAATGGTTTCTAGAACGCGATCGCCATAGCGACTGCGATGAGCGGCGATCACAGCAAACAATACGCCAACGATCGCGGTGAGAAAACACAGCACAACGAGATATCCAACCGGTTTGCCCCGAGACACGCCGACAAAAATCTTGGCAAGCCCCAGTCCCAATAAGGCTACTATCAGAAGGGCAGGGTAGAGCTGGGCCTTCAAGGCTTGCCTGCGACTCAGCAAGAGGTCAAGTTGACGCAAGCGATCGCGGATCACAGTCACGGCCTCAACCCCAACAGTGCGCACCCGCACCTTCTCAATCCGCCCATCGGACGCGATCGCGGCTACAACGGCTTGTTCAACAGGATCAGACACCTGCGCTGCCGAGCCGCTTAAGATGAGCGATCGCGTCCATCTGTCCACCGTCACATGCTTTTCCTGTACCAAACGGGTAATCGCAGTGTCTACCACCCGACTGGCACCGCTGGCCAGATAGGCCGTTTCATAGGCATCCAGTTGCACCGGTCGCTGGACTGGATCCCCATCAGGCAGACGCAGCCGGGCGCGGAGATAGAAGGCTAAACCGATCGCGATCGCGGCGGCGACGCTATAGAAAATGAGGAAGTCTGGGCCGGTAACGTTGAGTGGGTTGGGGAGTCCGGCGATCGCCTCACAGCCAGCAACGGTAACCGTGAGGGTGAACCCAAGCGGAAGGAGTATTGCTTGATTAAGTCGTACCGTTAGGGATGGTAATGCAGGCTTGGGCACCACCCAATTCTGTTCAGTGTTGATGCGGACAAACCGTAAATCTCGCCCAAATCGAATCACGGCTGGTGGCCAAATATCGGCTGGAGGAGTCTGACCGAAAAACCGCTCATAGCTCTCCAATGTTCGGTGATACCAGTCATTCAGCTTGAGTCGTTCTGATATCCCACCGCGACCAGGCTCGTGATGCAACGACATTTGCAGAACCTGGGGGCAAAACTCCTGCCAGTACGATCGCGAGTCAGTCAGATGTAAATGCCAGGCTTGATCAACCTGATCCGAGGGAGAGACTGGATGTCCCGCGACTACCGCCAGGAACGCAAACTTCCGATATTCCTCAATCACTCGTTGAGCATAGGTCAACGACCAGCCATTGTCCCTGGCTAACCGCTTGTGAAAGGGGAGTTGGGTGTCGGGTTGATCAAATGAGAATACCTGAAGTTTTTGATAGAGTTCGACCGGTTGAGGATTGTCCATGTGTCTAACCTTCAGAGATAGCGTGGGCAACTAAACCTTGTCCACGTCCAGACCTGGAGTTTTTCTGAAGGGAAAGCTACAGATTCCGAGTTGAACGTGGTCTAACGCTATATCAGAGGGATGACTCAATGTTTTTGATGAATTTAACATTTCTTTGCAATCACACGGGCTTCTTCTCGACTCATCGCATCAATCAGAAGTACCCGCTGTAGACCGCGATCGCGAAATGATCAGGCTAGCAAGGGCGATCGCCAAAACCAGCAGCAAAAACGTTACCACAATTAACGCTGAAGCATAGCCAAAATCCAGGTATCGCATCGCATTGGCATAGACGTACAGCGCCACCACTTCTGTAGAACCGCCCGGACCGCCGCCAGTCATCACCTGGATCAGGTCAAAAATGCCAAACGTTTGAGCAAAGCGGAATAGCACCGCAATGATAATTTGCGGGAGCAGCAAAGGCAGGGTGATGCGAGTAAAACTTTGCCAGGGGGTGCCTCCCTCCAGTGCATAGGCTTCATAGAGGTCGCTGGGAATCGACTGTAAGCCAGCCAGGAGCAGAATGCTGATGAAGGGGGTCGTCTTCCAAACATCAGCGGCAATCAGAGCCGTCGTTGCGGGCAGCGGAGCACCCAACCAGTTGATGCCAGCTTGAATCAACCCCAATCGCATCAAAATGTCATTGGCAATTCCGTACTGATCGTTGAAAATCCACGCCCAACCCAGTGCAATTAACGCCGTCGGCAGGGCCCACGGCAAAATCGTGATCGTCCGCACTGCATTTCGCCCCGGAAACGACTGATTCAACACCAGGGCGATCCCAATTCCCAACACCAGCTCGATCGCCACCGAAATCACCGTAAACCGAGTCGTAATCCAGAACACCTGCCAAAAATGCCCATCTCCCAAAATCCGGACGTAGTTGCTAAGTCCAATAAAGACTGGCTTCAGCTCCGTTCCCAGGTTCTGGGCAAACAACCCCAACCAAAACGATCGCGCGATCGGATAGGCAAACACCAGCAGCAACACCGCCACAGCTGGTAGCAGCAGGTATAGTCCTGTTCGTCGTTCCCGCGATCGAGCGGTAGTGGCTTTAGTCATGGGTCACTGGTCATGGGTCATTGGTCGTTAATTGTTAGTGGGTGGCGGATAGTGCTTCTTCTCTTCATTCCTCCGTCCTCCGTCCTCCGTTCTCCGTCCTCCCCCGCCCCGCTTCCAGCAAGCGCCGAGTTTCATTCGCTGCGTCTTTCATCGCGTCTTCTGGCGATCGTTGATTCGTCAAAGCTGCACTCAGATAGCGCTGCAAAATATCGGATGTTTGAGCATACTGGGCGATCGGGGGCCGGAGAACAGCGCTTTTTACCACATCAGAAAGTTTTGGGTAGTAGTCATATTTGTTCACAACGTCTCGGTTGGTGAACAGCGCCTCGCGAGTGGGCACATAGCCAGCATCTAAGACGATCGCTTTCTGAGCTGCTTCACTGGTCAGGAATCGCATCGCTATCAGTGCTTCTTTGGGATGCTTTGAAGTTTTGCAAGTCCCAAGCCCCACCCTCCCAAGCAGGACCCCCCGGTATTCCCGGCTGATGGCACCATTGGCATAATCCCAACGTTGCCTTTCACCGGTGAGGTGTCTCCATTCAGCAGCGGCCAGGCGTAGGGCCAATTGCGCATGAAAACTGCATCACCGTTTTGAAAAATGCGGCGAGTATCTTCCTCAATGTAAGTCACTGATCCAGGTGGAGAAATGCCTTGGTTAAGGGTGTTGCGCAGAAACTCGATCGCCCGAATTGCTTCAGGACGGTCTAGCCCAACCTCTAAGGTGTCTGAATTGACCCAAAAGCCACCAAAGCCCTTCAAGACCTCGACAAACATCGCCGCCACGCCTTCATACTGCTTCCCTTGCCACAAATAGCCCCAACGGGCTGCCTTTTGCGCCTGTAGCGTTTTGGAAATCGTTTCAATGTCCTCAAAGGTCTGAGGAGGTTGGAGTCCAGCCGCGTCTAATAAATCCTTGCGGTAGTAGAGCATCCCCGCATCGCCGCGAATTGGCAATCGATAGAGCCGATCTTGATAGCGCCCACCCGCGATCGCGGCAGACGAAAACCCAGCTAACTCTTTTGGAGTAAATTGATCGGTTAAGTCTACCAACCAACCCGCCGCTGCAAACTTGGGAACCCAGATCACATCCATATTAATCAGGTCGTAGGGGGAATTTCCCAGGAGGAAGGCTGTGGTATACATGCCTTCAACCAGATCCACATTGTTCGGACCTTCAACAATTTGCAGCCGAATCCCTGGATTTTGCGCCTCAAATTCTTTGACTATCGATTTTGTCCACGGCGGAACATCCGGGGCAGACATCAGCAGTTTAAGCGTGACGGGCTGCTGTGATAGAACGGGAACTGCAACCAGAAGGGCGCTCAAGAGGCAAAGCACCAGTAGACGGAAGCGACGAAGCATCTGAGCTGGAAGCCGTTGAACAATCGATGAGGGGTTGGGCATAGTCCAACGATACTGGCTGCGATTTTTGGGTTCACGCTTCTGTAGGAACACTTAATAACCTGGTCGAAGTGATGGACGATCGCTGTAGGGGCAGGTTTGGTAGACAATCTATGGGTTTTAGCCCAATCTTTGGCAAACCCTACCCCTACACCCCCGAAAAATTTGCAGTAAGAAAATTACAGTAAGAAAAATTGGAACCGCGATCGCCAAACTCAATCAAGCGCGAAAGCAACCTGAACGCTATTATTGAATAGAGATTAAGTTGTGTGAAGAAAGTTGACTGCGACCTTCAAACCTTCCGATAGTATCCTCCTGCCGCAGACATGGCACTCGCTAACTCCCATTTGGCACGGAGATGAGCAAGTTGTTCAGCAAGGCTTGCCCCACAATCAACTGGCTCCCGCCTGGCAGATCTTGCTCTTGGGTGACGGTTCACCTACCCGTCACCTCCAGCTTTTGACGAACGAACCGATTGAGGTCGATGTGATCGATATGTCCCCCGTTGGCATGGACCCCGATGAAGCACCCGACCAAATTCAGGTTGTGCCAGGACCGCGCTTGAGACGCCAGGTTTGGCTGCGCACCGCTTCTGGTCAGCGCCTTGCCTACGCCACATCCTGGTGGGAAGCCAGTCATGTAGATGACTACCTGCAGAACCGCTCCATCCCAATTTGGGCCAGCCTGGCCCGCCTGCGCACAGAACTGTATCGAGATGTGCAGGGCATTTACTACGGACAGTCTCCCGAACTGGAGCGTGCGTTTGAGCAACCGGGACCTTTCTGGGGACGCCACTACCTCTTCTGGCACCACAAGCAACCCTTTACCTTAATCTACGAAGTGTTCTCTCCCTATTTGGAGAAATACCTTGGGCCGATGCAGTTGGATTAAGTTGCTGGATTTTACCTGATGACGCATCAAACTTGGGTATCTCAGTCCAACTGCGTTATCCTGGGCAGTAACCGCAGAACTCAATCAGCAACCCTTAATTTGGAGAAAGCGAATGTCTTGGCGTGGCTCATCATCAATTCAGGATCGATTTTTTGCCATCCTTCCATATGCCTATCCCATGTTGCAGGCATCGATATTCGGTAGTGTCCTAATGAGTCAGTTCCCAGTCTTGGCCTTGCTATTACTGCCACTCACGCCGTTTATCTTTGTTTACGGGTTGCTGTCTAGCGTGCTCGGTCAGTTCACTGGGTTGCTTATTTTCTTTGCGTTGTATGTTTTGGTCGTTCGGAATGAAAAGATTAACCATTTCATTCGCTTCAATACGATGCAAGCCCTACTGATTGGGATTGCAGTTGATTTGATTGTGCTTGTTTTGCAACTGTTGGGGGTTTCGCTGGGAGGACTGTTGAGTGGCGTCGGTGCAATTCCTACGCTAGTCATCTTCAGCACAATCTTCATTGCAGTGATGGTTTCCTCGATTTACTCAATCGTCTGTGCATTGCGAGGGAAATACGGGGAAATCCCAATGATCTCTGAAGCGGCATACGCCCAAGTTCGCTACTAGTGGTCTATCAATTAATGACTGACGAATCGCTGAATTCTCAAAATTTTCCTGACGGAACACCAGGGCTTAGGCTTCAGCATCTCTGGTAATTAGAAAATTGTCTAAGTGACCAATTCCCTCGATCGCGACCCGAACGCGATCGCCGACCTGCATGGGTCCAACTCCCTCTGGGGTTCCGGTCAGTACCACATCTCCGGGTAACAGCGTCATTACCTGGCTGATGTAAGACACCAAAACATCAGGTGGAAACACCATTTCGTGAATCAGTGCCGACTGGACGGGTTTGGGATCATTGTTCAAAAACGTTTGCAGTTTCGCCCCCGGATTGAGTTCTCGCACAATCCAGGGGCCTAATGGGCAGAAGGTGTCAAACCCTTTAGCGCGAGTCCACTGTCCATCCCGCTTTTGCAAATCACGAGCCGTTACGTCGTTAGCAATGGTGTAACCCCAAATCCGCGTTTGGGCTTGCTGTGGAGTGCAGTTTACACAGCGATCGCCAATTACCAACGCTAGTTCCCCCTCGTAATCCACTCGCTTGGATTGAGGTGGATACTGAATCGGTGCGTCGGACGGGATCACCGTTGTTGATGGCTTCAAAAACAGCAACGGTTCTGTTGGGACTGGCGTGCCCATCTCCGCGGCATGATTCGCATAATTCTTCCCGACTGCCACAATCTTAGAAGGGGCACAGGGCGCAAGAATCTGGTAATTGTCTGGCGCTAACTCCAGATCGGTGGGTTGTCCTTTCATCCACGGTGGTGCATCGAGGATGTGGATCTGCCGATCAATCTGCAACAGTCCGTAGTAGACCTGTCCGTCTGCTGTTTGAACCCGGACATAGCGCTGTGCCATAGCTGTTTAAACCTAGTAATTAATCAATAGACACATCCGAAAACCGCCCTCGAATCCTGATCAAATTTAGGTTGAAATCTATATTTCCGGAAATATCTAATAGTGATTATCTATCCAGAGGATTCGTGTTTGTCTACGCCGTCAATGTCCGTGATACGTTGGCCAGAAATTTTGTATTCAACATGCTGGTATGCGATCGCTATAGTGCCTGATGTAGAATTGTAAGTCCTTGCTTGTTTGAACGTAGGTCACTTCAAAGAAGCCATTTAGTCCACAAGGAGATTCACATGAGCCAGCTTTACGAGACGATGTACATCTTACGCTCCGATTTAGGCGAGGAAATAGTCAGCCAGGCAATTGAAAAATACCAGACAATCTTGCAGGAAAACGGCGCAGAGATTCTAGAAACCCAGCACCGAGGCAAACGCCGCCTAGCTTACGAAATCAATAAGCAGCGTGAAGGGGTTTATATTCAGATGAATTACCAGGCAGAGGGGAATCAGATCGCTATTTTGGAACGAGCAATGCGCCTTAGCGATGAAGTTATTCGCTACCTGACCGTTAAGCAAGATACTCCCAAAATTGCAAACGCGGCAGTTGAAGCAGAAGCATAGATCTGCAGCTTTTGTGTCGTCTGCTGAGGGGCAGCCTGAATTCTGGGTTCGTCAATTTTTTGTGTCAATCTCGAAAAGGGAGTCAACGCTTCGACATGAGCTTTGCACCTGAGCGCGGTTCGGCTGACCCACCGGAAGCCTCAAGCCGAAGGGTACTTAGCTGATTGACTCCCTTTTCTATTCGTACTGCCGTATGCAGTTCATTGTGGCTGACTATTTTTGAATTTTTATATATAGATGGCTCAAAAAGATATATCGATCGGGTATCAATTTGGGTTTCAGGTGGTACATTAGCTGCAATCCAAAGCAGAATCTTGCCTTAAGGTGGCAACCTGTCTTCGTACCATCACCCTGAAATCATCAATAACGGAGTTACCCCACAGTGACTGAATCTAGCAGTATTCATGTTTTAGAACCTCGAGCTGAGGTTGCACGCCTGCGCGAAGAACTGCAAATGCGGGACAACTTAGTGCAGCAGCTTTCGCAAGAGCTGTTTCGGTTGGTTAAAGGAAATGCCAACTTCATGCCCAGCCCGGAGGTTTCTGAGCGTCATTTGGCTGAAGTGCGTGCGCTGCGAGAGCAGTTGAAGGGAGTAGAGCAGCAGGTTACGTTCTACCAGGGCCAAATTAGCGATCGCGATGCCGAGATTTATCAACTGCGTCAGTCGGTGCAGGAATTGACAGACCGGTCTCGGATGCTGGAGCAGGTTGTCCAGGAGTTACCCAAAATTTATCGTCAGAAGTTCGCTGAACGCCTGGCTCCGATTAAGGAGAAAGTCGCCTTAATTCAACGCGAAAATCGTCAGCTTCATGCCGAACTGCAGAGTGTCAGCTATCGGTTGGCAGTGCGGACACGGCGGCAAACTCATCTGGATCTCCCGAGCTTTCCACGCACAGGCTCTGATGTGACGCTGCCTGGCTTTGGGAATGTCTAGAGTCCTGATTATCGTAGAGCCAGCGAATGAGTCGCCCAGTCCGTTTGCGATGTCATCCACAACGGTGCAGGGCGTTTCGGCTCTCAAGCAAGCGATGTTGGATAGGGTGTTGGATAAGCCACTTGATCAAAGTGTCGTGAAACCCGCGATCGCGGCTCCTCTCACCGACTTAGCATGGGCTAGTTCAGTAGAGATGGTGTTTGCGCCTGAATTGAACCAGCAAGGACGATTCTCCAATCTAGCCGCACAGGACTATCTGATCTGTCCGCTGACATTGAATCTGCCGGACTGGATACCGTTCCCAGCTCAAGCTGTATTCAAGGCCTGTGGCGATGTTGAACGACTACGGCAAACCGTTGCCCAGTGGCAATTTGAGCCTGGGGTCGGCAACTACTGGCTGCCGATTGTTTTGACGCATAAAGGGCCACTCTATGCAGAAGTGATTGGGATAGCCAACGATTTAAACCCACAGGACGCTCTGTTGGCGGGACGCTATGTTCAGCCCGTTCATTTAACAGACTCCTGGCGACAACCGCTTTACGAGTTAGGGCAGCGGCTGTTGCGATCGCTCACCGCTCCACCAGCCGTTTACCTGATCCAGTTTGGTCTTGGCACTCAGGGCATCTACTTTGACCAACTGCTCCCATTTCCAGATGCTCCCGCGATCGCCAGCATTGATGTTCAAAGCCCTGATCTATTCGCTTGCCACTGGCGTTGTCTGACCGGTCAACCCGTCCGGGATTTGTTGATTTGACAGACTTTGCTCGACTGCGTCAAGATCAATATGAAAAATGACGTTTTGTAAAGGCTGCACGGCATGTCGCTGGACTTTATCTCCCTGGAGACCATTCAGGAGCTAGCTCAACACTACGGCTACTGGGTTGTATTTCTGGGCATTTTGCTAGAAAACATTGGAATTCCGATTCCGGGTGAAACCGTTACCCTGGCTGGGGGTTTCTTAGCCGGTAACGATCAGCTTAATTATTGGGTCGTTCTAGGGGACGCCATCCTGGGGGCAACGCTGGGTGGCAACATTGGCTACTGGGTCGGCAGATACGGCGGCTGGGCATTGCTGCTGGGAGTGGGTCGAGCGCTGCGGATTCAAGAAACGCAATTGCTCTCACTCAGAACTCAATTCGCTGAAAATGCAACCAGGGCCGTTTTCTTTGGACGATTTGTAGCGCTGCTGCGGGTTTTTGCGAGTCCGTTGGCAGGCATTGCCCAAATGCCCTATGCCAGATTCATGGTTTACAACACCCTGGGCGCTGCTGCCTGGGCGATCGTCATGGTAACGCTGTCGTACTTTGCTGGGCAGTTTATTCCTTTAGAAAAGCTGGTCTCCTGGGCGGGTCAGTTTGCTGGGGTGACCCTGCTGATTGTGGCAGCGTGGTTAGTCATCCCTTTTTGGCTGGAATCTCGCAAAGCAAAGGAGATTGCGGTGGAGCAGTCGGAGGATGGTGTGGCGGGGGGAAGTAGGGGATGAGGGGGTGAAGGGATAAAGGGATAAAGGGATAAAGATGTAGGGAAACCGTAGGATGGGCAAAGGGCATCTGCCCTTTGCCCATCGAAGGGATGACGGATTGGATG
Organism: Leptolyngbyaceae cyanobacterium RU_5_1; assembly: GCA_012034055.1. Taxonomy (GTDB): domain Bacteria; phylum Cyanobacteriota; class Cyanobacteriia; order Leptolyngbyales; family Leptolyngbyaceae; genus JAAUSG01. The sequence goes on from JAAUSG010000072.1 coordinate 19,751, forward strand.
GGCAAAGCCAAGCGTGCCCATCCTACCTCTATGATTGAAATCTAATATGCAAGAACTCTACTCTAGAAAGGTTTGGACTTTTCCGTCGGGTTCGAGAACCAGGCGGATTTTGGCGCTGCGTCCACTTTTAAGCGGCGAGACAAAGGGTTCCCCGATTAAGGGGATCCCGGTGCGATCGACGTAGTCGGCGGATGCCTGTTTCAGAGGGGTGATGGTTTGGATTGAGCCATTCGAGTCAATTTGCAAGCTGTATTCCAAAACTTGAGTCAGACCTTCGGGTGGCTTCCAACGCTGCTGAAAGTAGCTTCTTGCTTCTGCAACCTGGGGAATGGTGTCAAATGCGGTGCTACCCGATTGATTGGCGGCATCGCTGGTATTTTGGGGCGATCGACTCTGTGCGACGGCTTGCTGACTTGACTCAGCGGATGCGGAAAATTGGGGATCAACGGGACGGGCTGCGATCGCGGCAGGTGCTTTGGATGGCTGCGATCGCACTCCACTTGCCTGTGCCGACTCCACCTCGCCGGGGATCACGGTTGGCGCACCGGGTACTGTCGGTGGAACGGGATAGGTGGCGATCGCCCCGGGTGGAATCTGTCCGGGTTTGAGGGGTGGGCTG
>JAAUSG010000073.1 GCA_012034055.1 Leptolyngbyaceae cyanobacterium RU_5_1
GAACAAGGAAATGGTGGCGCAGTTACGACTGTGACTACGAATGACTGGTTGTTGACCCAGGGTGTATTCGGCAGCAAGAGCTTCAACTTCATCTTTCAATTCCCGAATTCGTTTTGCACCTGGAGGGCGATCGCGCGTCCCTCGCTGGAGTTGTGTGTCTTCCGCTTGACAAATCCCATGACGGGAGTTAAGACCCCACATAGCGGGGAACCGGGGGGAAGTCCCCCGGCACAGTCTTTGGGTTTAGCCGAGATCTGTACACACAGTAGCTTAATAAGGGGGAAATTGGCTCAAATCCCCCTTATTAAGGGGGCTTAAAGCTCTTCGGGCATACAAGAAAAGGGGATCTTGTACGCTTTGCTACAAACAGTAGGACTTTTAAAACATCCTCTTAGACGAGTTGCAAGAGAATCTGCGCGAAGTCATTGAGATGCTTTTGGAGAATGAAGAAAGTGAATCCTAGCGCAAACTATCAGCAGAACGTTTGTTAGAGAATCGGAAAGCCAAGCTGTTCGCTTAACTCCTGACGGAGGCGATAGATGATCGTGTTGGTATCCAGTTGATTCAGAATGTCTTGAATCACGGTGTTGGCTCCTTGCGGGCCCCAGCTACAGCCTTGCTCTAGATAGACCTGAACCGCACGACCGACTGAGTAAGACCCGAAGCCGGCCAGAGTGGATTGCGCGATCGCGGCTCCTGCATAAACTGCCAGACTGGATGAGCTGTCGATTCCAGACCCTACGGCGGCAGCACTCTTGCCCAGTCCCAGCATAATGCCACTGCCGATTTCAGTCAGTACCAGGCTACCTGAACTGAGCATGACGGTTTTCCAGAGTTTACCCGCTTCGTGGCGCGTGATCGGCAAGCCATACAGTTCTGAGAGGGCGCGAATCATTGCCAGGTCTGCAACGGCACCACCAACCAGATCCAGAATAGCGATCGGGTTCAACGCAACGGCGATCGCCTTGTAACGCACAAATTTCCAAATCAGCGCCTCGGCTTCGGAGTTGTGCAGTTCCAGCAGTTTGCTGGCCAAGCGTGTCTCCGCATTGCGAACTTGCACCAGGGCATTGAGCGCCATCAATGTCCGTCCCTCACGACTGAGAATGTCGAGCATTTTGTGCTTCAGCTCGCCAATCTGCACCGGTGGTGATTCCCACTCATAGGTGACGCGATCGCCGGGATGCTCAACCCGCACTTGCATCGGAGCGGGTTCTGCCGCCACCAGCACAATCTCATTGGCGGACAACAGGCGCTGTAAAGGCTCACTGCCTGCGCTCTTGGCTGCCAAGCGTTGCAAACTTTGATAGATTTCCTGTCGAGTCTGATCCGGATAAAGGTCAATTTTGTTAAACACCAGCAGCAATGGTTTTTGTGCCTGTCGCACGTTACAGAGCGCTTCATACTCCGTGCGGGTAATATCCCCGGCAACCACAAACAAAATCAGGTCAGACTGACGCGCGATCGCCTGCGCCATCTCCGCCCGCGCCTGCCCGTCGATCTCATCCAAGCCAGGGGTGTCGATGAGTTCAATTTGTAAGTTATTGGATGACGTCGTTCCGGATGACACAGAGACGCGGAGAGGGGGAGACGCGGAGAAATGACTCCCCGTGTCCCCGTGTCCCCGTGTCCCCGTGTCCTCTTCATCCGGTTTCCAAACAATCGACTGCGGCGATCGCGTCACACCATTGAGTGGTCCCGTCGGCAGCACTTTCTGACCCAAGAGCGCATTCAACACGGCTGACTTGCCGCGACTGACGAGACCAAACACTGCCACTCGCGCAATATTGTTTTCTAGCTTGTTGAGGGCAACCGAAAGCTGATCCATGTCGGTTCTCAGCATTGCCTGGGTTGAACTGCTAGATGGACTATTTCTAGCGGCACGGAAGTAAGCGGTGTATTGATTCAATGCCTGCCTCAGACTGACCCGAGCACGTTGCAGGTAAATCGTCTGTGGGTCAGTTGCTGCAGAAGCTGAATTAGCGGGAGGGGATGGAGGTTGAGTCAAGGTCACGAACCGAAACGTGGACACCAGATCCATTGTGCTCTAGAACCTCAACGTCTGGTTGGGGAAGGGAAAGGGGAATGGCAAGCGGTGTGAGGGGTTGGGGAGGGGAGGAAGACGACTCCAGAGTGGGCAGGGGGGATAGGGGGGAAACGGTCTGTTGGGGCTGAGAGACTTTCGGAGCGAACCGCTCCATTACCTGACCACTCAGGGATTGCAAGAAGCCAAACTGCTGATTCTGTTGAAACACCTGCTGCAAGATTTGGCTGAGGCGATCGATCGCCAACGGCTTCGCATCCGTCGGTGTAAGGGCAGGGTCTTGACTGTGGAAGTACTCGATTAAGGCCAGTCCGGCAACCCGAGTCAGATACGCAGCACTGACGGCCTGGATGCAGCCACCGGCAACGTAGGTGATGGCATTAGTTTTCAGCACGTTGGCGATCGTGCGTGTGGTCAGCTCCACCAATCCCAGCTTCAAGATCAGGCTACCCAGGGTTGTCACAGCCTTCTGAGCTTGATCGAGGGAGAGCTTCTGCTGGTAAATAGCACCGAGATCCAAAATCATCTGGACATTAATCGCTGCCGTTGCCACAACATCCAGAGTTGGCATTGGACTGGCAAAGGCAGTCGCTGCCGCAATCCATTGAAATTTTTCCACAATGGGCAGGGCACGAGTCCGCCGGGCATCATTCAAGGCCGTCGCCGCTTGCGCTTTCAGATCCATTGCATTGCTCAAAGAACTTGCCAGCACCAGTTGTCGGCTTTCCTGCTGCAGAATGATACTTAATCGCTGGGTCAGGGCAGCGATGTCAGGCGACTGGTCTTCCAACCACTCGCGGAACGAACCATCGGGCTGATGCTGGCGAACTTTAAGCGGTTTGGGAGCCGTTGTAGCAGCCACCACATCAGCAGTATCCAACACTCCCCGTCCCCATTCCTGCATTCGGGAGAGAATCGTCTGCTGTTCTTCGGGGAGGTACTGATCCCGTTTGTTGAAAACCAGCACAGTGCGCTTTCGAGTTGCCAGTCGTTTTAAGGTTTGCAGCTCTGATTCGGTTAAATCGCCAGTCACCAGAAACAGCACCAGGTCTGCGGTGTTGGCTTGCTTGAGCGCGATCGCCTCTGCGTCTAGGCCAGTGTCAGTTCCCACTGAAAAGCTGGGAGCTTCGTAAGAGATAATCGGTTTAGAGACCTGAGATACCCAATCACTCTGCATGAGCTGAATCAGCGTCGTTTTCCCACTCCCCTTGGCTCCCATGACGATCATCCGCAGAGCCTCTCGCTCCAACTCCTGCGCAATTTGAGCAATCTGGGCGTGCAGGAAAGAAACCTGAGGCTGTATGGCTGCTAATCCAGGCGTTGATTCCTCAACCTCCAGTTGCAGCTGAGTAATCACCTGCTCGGCTTCGGACAGGGTTCGTTTGACCGCTGTTGAATCAACATACTTGGGCAATACTTGCTCAACCTGCCTCCGATCTGATTGCCGGTGTATCCACCAAACGCCGGCACTAATTGCAGCTGCCACTACAGCATAGCTACCCCACTCGCCAACAGCGTGATTAAGCAGTTCCAGAAACCAAATCACCAGGCTCAGGGCGATACCACCGATTACGAGGGGACGTTGTAACTGATTAGACATGGGCGATCGCAAAAGTTTCGGTCAAGCATCCCCATTCTATCGAGCCAGGGGCGGCCTAAGGCGACTTACCTGACAACATTACATGAACATCGCAATTCCCCATTCATACAAAACAAAAGCCCTACCAAGTTGGTAGGGCTTCTCACTTTAAGTTGGTGGCGGGGCATGGATTTGAACCATGGACCTTCGGGTTATGCTTACCACTACAGCTTTCGCTGCCTGAATGTTTCAGTTTGTGGTCTGGACTCTCCCTTCACCCTCGACTGATTACGTTAGGGTGCCTCCCATCGAGTCTCTACACCTTCCAGGCAATTTCAGATTTTAGACTTTGGATTTTCATCAATCTGCAATCTAGAATCTACAACTACCTCGGCTTGGCTCGGGATTACCCCACTAGCGGCTTCCCCGAATTTGAGAGGCGATCGCACATAGGTCTCCCTATGTACAGCCCACTGCGAGATTAACTCCCAAGCGCTTCTGTATACCGCAGAACGAGGCTTACGCTGACGCTTGTCGGCTTCGACCAGGTGGATTTCACTGCCGTAGCCGATGAACACTTCACATGGGAAGACATAAAACAGATCAAGAGGTTCAATGTAAGCGAGAGCAAAGTCAAAATCCGATGCTGTATAACTTTCTCGGAGCATTACCCTTCGATTTGTCTTAGTGCGACGGTTGTCTACCACGTAGTTTTCAGATGGCTGATCAAACCAAGCACACTTAACTTGAACCTTTACCAAAATTCCTAACACGCCAAAGATCAAATCGTATGGTAATCGGTCTCCGACAGGCTTCAGAACTCCCCAACCTTGCTTCAAGGCGTGGAGAATGGCGGCTTGTTCTGCGATGTCCCCCTTCAGCTTTGTGTCCACATTAACCTCGCGGATTGAGCCCGACGAGCTACCAGACTGCTCTACCCCGCGATGGCTCATTCAGTATAGCGACAAAGTGACAAATGCAGCAATTTTATTTCTCATCATTCTCCATCGAGTAGAAATCTGAAATTTTGTAAAGTGTGTTCGACTATTCCAGCAGATTTTCTTATTCTCAGAGAGGACTTCGGTTAGCGAATTTTGTGGCTAATGGCGCATGTGAAGTGAACATTGCAAGAGAGCGTCCTTTGAGACGTATGAATGGTGCTCTAACGATCGCGTTTCTTTCCTTCGTTGGTTTGAGTGTATCAACAGTCAGTTCTACTCACGGCTTGTGGTTTATAACATCTCAAACCGCGATCGCCGCTCCGTTTAGCATCAGCCAGGCGGTCACTGTATCCAGCTTTAAAGACAACACGCCCGACCAGCCCATGTGCGAAGTCATTTACGAAGTCGGGCGAATTACGTCCGGAAAATTTGATGGCGAAGACGTTCCAATCCTCCTCTATGGCTGGGCTAAGGGAGTTTGTATTCACTACAAAACCAGTCGAGGAATTCAAAAGGTATTCATTCATGCAGGTTCTGGTTTAGGCAGTAAAGGCACCTTCACGCTGAATGGCAAACCTGCTAAGGTCACAGGTCGCTATGAGGGAAACTCTTGGGGGTATGACTTCATTGATAGGCAGATGTTGTCGGCACTCGTGTCCTGGCAACGGCAGGCTATGCGGCGGATGGACTGCGCAACTTGTTTGTGACGATGAAACAGCAAGAACGGCGATCGCCCCTGCCTACCTCTCAACCCACCCCGCCCCCGATACGCGAATTCGCAGTTTGGAAGAGTTGATTCAGCGCAATGGCTATAACCGTTATGCCTTTGAAGGAGTCAAGCGCCATGCAGAGGTTAAGAAGCAGTTGCGACAAGTTCCAGGAGGGTGATTCTGTTGAGTGCCTGTTACTGTCAGTAAACTAGAAACTAGGTAACAGCGGAGGGGAGACGAATACAAACAATTCAGCAGCAAGTTCTAGAGCGTCTAGACGCTCTTACTCTAGAGCAGCAACAACAAGTTCTAGATTTTGTGGAGTTTCTACAAATAAAAGCGCATACAGAGAAAGCACAAAGAGTACTTGGGCATTAGGAGTATCTGCCTTGGAGGCAGCAGGCAATATCGTTGGCTGTGTTGAAGAACCAGAAGACTTATCCACCAACAAGCAGTACATGCAAGGATTTGGAGAATCGTGAAGCAGCAAGTTCTGTTAGATACTGGTCCACTTGTTGCGTTTACTAATCGCCGCGATCGCTACTACGAATGGGCGAAGACAGAATGGGCACTGATTAGTCCACCTCTCCTGACCTGCGAAGCTGTAATTACAGAAGCCTGCTTCCTGCTCCAAACCCTTTATGGTGGAGCGGAAGCAGTGCTGTTCTGGCAGCTTAAGCCAGTGGCAGGGAAAATCGGAATGTGCTGCCCTGATCGACTTCGCTATCAACCTCGATCGCGCCCCCCTGCAATTCCACCAGACGACGGGAAATAGCCAGTCCAATGCCGGTGCCGCCAGAGGATCGATCGCGCGATCGATCTGAACGCCAAAACCGTTCAAAGACATGGGGCAAATCCGCTGCAGCGATTCCCTGTCCCGTGTCAACCACCGCAATCCAGACCCAGTTTGCCTGCTTCCAGGACTGCACCGTAATCGAACCTTGCCGGGTATACCTCAACGCATTTCCCAACAGATTGACGAGGACTTGCTCGACGCGCTCCGGGTCTGCTAAGACAAATGGCAAATCAGAGGGACAATTCAACTGCAGCGTAGGACCTTCTTCCCACAACTGATCGGAAAATTTCTCGACCAGTGCGGACAGCAATGGGCGCAAGTCCAGCTTCTCTGTGCGAATTTGCAGATAACCGGCTTCCGCTTGCGAGAGTTCCTGCAGGTCATTCACCAGGTGGCGAAGCCGAGCCGTTTCCCTGGCCAATCGCTGAAAAATGTCTGTTGATGGGTCGATCGTGCCGTCCGCCAATCCTTCCAGATACCCTTCTACCACCGTCAAGGGCGTGCGCAGCTCGTGGGTCAGGTCACCCACGAGTTCACGGCGGCGCTGCTCAACCCCCTCCAGGTTGGCGGCCATTTGATTGAAGCTGAGGGCTAAGCGGTTTAACTCTGGAATTTCACTGCTGGGTAGGCGCTCCTCCAAATGTCCTGCGGCAACCTTCTGCGTCACCTGCTCCATTTGAATTAAGGGTTGCGTGATTCGCTTGGAGAGCAGATAACTCAACCCGCCTGCTGCTGACGCGCCCAACGCAACCGACCAGAACGCCCCTTTACTCCAGGCAGTCTCAAACCCATCTACTAATTTCTGGCGAACCCGTACCAGGTTAAATCCACCAACCTCGATATTTTGTAGCTGCAACACAAAAAGTCGGGGTGAATAGAGCTTACCAACCGCGACCAGGGTACTTAACCCAACGATCATCACGGTCAAGTGGGACAAGAACAACCGTGTCCGCAGTCCAAGTTTAGCCGTAGGATGTTGTGTCTTCAAACTTATAGCCAACTCCAATAACCGTTTTAACAAAAGTTGGATTGGCCGGGTCAGGCTCAATTTTTTGCGTAAGCGGGCAATGTGAGTATCGACCACTCGCTCATCACCAAAGAAGTTGTCTCCCCACAGCTTATCAATCAGCTGAGTGCGGTTCCAGACTCGACCAGGATAGCTCATGAACGTTGCCAGCAGGTCAAACTCCAGGGTGGTGAGATCGAGTGGTTCGGCGTGGTCGGTGTCCAGATAGCGGTGTGCCGATCGCTGATCCGCATCCACTGTGAAATGTTGAGTCCGGTAAATCTGGGACTGTCCTCCCTGGCGCAGCGTTCGGCGCAGCAATGCCCGCACCCGTGCCACCAACTCCTTGGGACTAAATGGCTTCACCATGTAATCATCTGCCCCAGTAGACAAGCCAATGATGCGATCGATCTCTTCTCCCCGGGCCGTCAACATTAAAATGAACGGATCTTTAGTCCCTGGTTTCTGTCGAATTCGGGCACAAACCTCTAATCCATCCAACCCTGGAATCATTAAATCCAAAATCACCAGGTCTGGCTTTTGCTCTTGAAAGACTTGCAAGGCATTAATCCCATCCCGACAGATACGACACGAGAATCCTTCTTTTTCCAGGTATAGCTGAATCAGTTGAGCAATTTCAGCTTCGTCTTCAACAATTAGGATTTCCATTGCAGGTGAAAAAGATGAGAGGTTAAGAGCCAATGACCAATGACCAATGACCAATGACCAATGACCAATGACCAACAACCAATGACCAACAACCAGATGACTACCTCTATGTTAGAGAATAAGATGGGGGTAAGTAGGCGGGTTGAATTGCCTCGTGGAAGGTGTGATGCAACAAGAGAGTTTGAAGCGAGTTGCTCGATATTTGCAGGAGCAGTTGCAGGCAAAGGCGCAATCGATCCCGCTTCAGGTTCAATGTGCATTCAACAAAGCAAATTTAATGGTTTTGGTGCAGCATCCGCCAGGGACTGTGCTTGATTCGCAGCAAGTGTTCCTGGTTCTGGAGCAATTGATAACCAGGCTTCCGAATGAGTTGATTGCGCCAATCCTCTCGAACATCAATGTGGGCACCTCTCAGATCAAGCTATTTCTGCGCATTTTGGGACAGCCGAAGCCGTATGCGTTCCATCATTTTGAGTTTGCCGCGATCGCTCCACCCAATCCAGAGGATGATCTGCTGACGGTGATTCAAGAGCCAGTCAGGACGGACAGGCAATCCAGGGCAACGGTGGCTAGTCCTGATTCGCCGCAGCTTGCCTCCCCTGAACCTGGCTTGCCCGAACCTGATCGGCTCGAACCTGACTTACCGAGAGCGAATCGTGAACAGGTACGGAGTCCCGTTTCTCAGCCTTCAACCTCCCCTGAATCCACCACACTGCCTGCGGTATCCAACAGAAAATCAGCAATAGTCCCAGCCCGATCGCCAGCTCCTGATCCTGCTCCATCTCATTTCAATGCCAGGTTGTGGCTAATGGTTGGGGGTGGAGTGGCGGCTGTGGTGCTGCTGGGTGGGGGAGCATTGGTGTTGACGCGCCCCTGTGTGATTGGTGAATGTCCGTCCCTGCAAACCGCTCAAGCGCTGAGTCAGCAATCTGCTCAAACGATCAAGTCCGCCCAGTCGGAGCAGGTATCTCAGCAAGCAACGGGGCAGCTCACCGAGGCTCGACGGTTGGTGAATGAGATTCCGCCCTGGTCACGCTATCACGGTGAGGCAACTGCTCTGCAGCAATCCCTGGATCAGGTGATTGAGGCAGAGAGTCAAGCAGAATCCGCAATGCAGAAGGGGCAGGCGGCGGCGCAGTCTGTGACGGAATGGCAAGCGGCACAGTCGTTGTGGCGAGCGGCGATCGCTCAACTAAAAACCGTGTCTCAAAATAACCCTCTGCACACGTATGCTCAAGAACGCCTGATTTCCTACCAGGCGAACCTGGCATTTACGGATCAACGAGTTGCCGCAGAGCAGGACGCCCAGAAACGGCTGCAATCGGCTAAGAAAACGGCTGAACTGGCAGAGACACGCCGCAACACGGCCCAACAGTTGCAGGACTGGCAAACTGCACAATCCACCTGGCAAATGGCCGTCAACGCCTTGAACCAGATTCCAAATAGCACCACGAGTCATGCCGAGGCGCAGCCGCTGTTGGAGAGCTATCTGTCCAGGCTGGCAGAGGTGCGCGATCGCACGACCAAAGAGCTGTCTGCTAGCAAGATGTATCAGCAGGCAGTCAGTTCTGAGCAACGGGCCAAAACCTGGCAACAGCAGAACCAGTGGTCTCAAGCGGCGGCTTCATGGCGGAATGCGCTCCTCTATGCCAGGCAAGTTCCCAACGGCACGTCCTACTCCGATCGCGCGCAGACCCTGGTCACGACCTACACAGGCTCCCTGAAGCAAGCCGAAACCATTGTCAAAATTCGTGGGGATATGGATCGAGTCTGTACGGCGGAGGGCAAAATTTGCGATTACACCATCAAAAGTGACGCGATCGAAGTTCGCTTGACCCCGACCTATGAACGGCGAGTGAGGACTCTGGGTGGACTCAGTTCATTCTCAGGTGACCAGGAAACGATGTACAAAATTAATAAACATCTCGCCTCCCTTGGCTCTGCCCTACAAACCGTTTGCAACAACGCCAGTTTACCAATCGAGGTCTACAATTCCGACAATGAACTGATTGGAGCCTTCTCTCCCGGTGCTGCCATGTGAGCAACCGAACGCGATCGCCCGATTCAGCAAGGGGGTTGCGATCGAATTCTTAATCAAAGACTCAAATCGTATAAACATGCGATCGCATCCGGTTGCTTGAAAACATCCAGTTTTTTGCCCACCTGATTCAGATCGTTTAGTAACGTTTTTTCTGATTCAGAAGCGCTGCGAGCCAGTAGAAACCAGACCCGTTTTCTCCCTCTCAGTTGCTCAATTTCCTGTTTATAGTTCTGCCGGTTCTCATTGGAAACAGCCCTGCCGCTGGGGACATCATAATTGCCAAAAATGTAGTCCTTCTGCGAGTATCCATGTTTGGGAGCATAATACAGAAACTGCCGACGAGTTTCAGGAAATATATAAAGAGTATCTCCTGCTTGCTGATGAGATTTTACATATTCAATCACGGGTCTAATTTCATCAAAGCGATGAGGGCTAATCATACTTTGACTCGCTTGAAAAAGTGGAAATCCCACCAGTGCTACTGCCATCGAAATTCCCACAAGTTTGAAACTTCGATACCGCCCTTTAGGCTCCGTCAATAGAGTAGAAATCCCCGTAGCAATGATCAAAATTGCAAAGGGGGCCAAAAATAAAACCAAACGTTCGCGGAAGGGATATTTATGTAAAAAACTGGCCAATAAAGTGATTAATAGTGGAGCATTTAAGAGTAAAAAATTAAATTTATTTTGTTGATAGACGAAGATACAACCACAGATAAAGGCAGCGATCGCAATTCCATCCGTAATCCCCAAAAATCCTAAAGGTCTGTAGAAAAACCTACCCAGTGAATCGATTAACCAGGGCAAATCGAAGAGAGAATCAGGATAACTACCATCCCAATAAGAGAGCAAACTTTCATTCGCTTCCGTGCGCTTGATGGTGAAAAGATAGAGCAGGATAAAACTTGACAGCCATGTACCATAGATTGGTATTCGATTGAGAAGAATGGCTTTCAATTTTTGAGTTGAAATTCCGAGAAGATTAGCCATCTCAATCCCAACCAACACAAAAATTGCTGGATGAGAAGTCCAGATGCAAACAGAACCGAGTAGGCTAAGAAAAAGAATTTGTCTGGGCTTCAGAATCTGATCCCGAAGCGAAAATAGTACCAGGAAAATCAGTAGTGCTAACATCAGGTCTGTAGCATACTGCTTTACTTCGGCAGCATAGTAGACGATATATCTTAGAGATGCAAAAAGCGCGATCGCAACCACTGTTGTGATCCCAGACGTTAAAAGCGTTGCCATTCTATAAAACAGAAAAAGCGCAACCATTCCAGATATCAACGGGAATAGCCTGAGCGAATATTCACTGTTTCCAAATACTTGAACAAACAGTCTTTCTATCCATAAAAAAATGGGAGGAGCGGCTTGATCGTGATCTAAAACACCAAGTAATTCCAGGTAGGAGCGATTGACAATATTGAGCGCTAAACTGGCTTCATCAAACCACAGCGATCGATTGTCGAAATACTGAGACAGGCGAACCAGAACACCAAAGAGAACCAGCCCAATGGATAGAGACTTGATCCCGTCAAACTTGTTGGAGTCATGGCTGATGTGATGGTTAGATTCTGGCGTTTGCTGCATGAGTACCTTTTAGACACCATTCTCAAGAATGAGATCGTAGGTTTTGAGCAAGTAATCCGGTTTGAAGCAGGTAATCAGGTAGCCCAAATAGATTAACAGAACAGACGCCAGCATGATTGGGATGGCAAAGGGGAAGTAAACAAGATGGCGTGGATTGTTGATGAACAAGCGGCTGATGCGATCGCGAAAGATTTTGAACTTCTCACCTAAACTGGACACCGTTGGGTCGCATTTTTCTACATTCGTTTGCTTCATGGTTACCGGTATTTTGCGATCGCTGTCCCTAACAATCCTGTTCTGCCAGTAGTAATCGTGCCCAATTAACAAAAACCGCCAAAAGAAGTGGGAAAGTCCATCCGGTGGTGCATGAGTAGCACGCGCATTGGGATTTTGCCAGATAATATGCCCTTTCTGGTGCAGTTGGTACACATGCACGACACAGTTGCCTCGATAAAGGGGAAGTTCTGCTGGAATCGGATGCTTTAGCAGAAACTCGCGCCGAAATGCCACATTATTCAGGAAATACTGAGAGGTTCGAGTCAACTCGGTTTTGCCGGAGTATTGCGGGAAGATGTAAGTCAATTCCATCGCCGTTCCATAGGGACCTGTCCCGCGTGTGGTGGTCTCTCCGGCAAGGATTTGAATGTAATCGGCTTGCGTGAAGGTGGTTAGAATGGTGCGCAACCAGTGGGACTCATAGAGACAGTCAGAATCCGCATAGACAATGATTTCACCGGTCGCAAGTTGAGCACCAAGCATTTTGGCTTTGTAGTAGCCAGTGGTTGAAGGAGCGGGGTGGACTTTAATCCAGGGGTAGCGATCGCACAACTGCCTCAATAACTCAGGGGGCGCATCACCACTGTCAATCAACAGCACCTCGTTTGCACGACCCGGTGGAATATCCTGCTTAACAAGGGACGATAAAGCTTTAGATAAGCCGTCAAAACTGGCGTTTGCCAGATTTTCTGTTTCCAAAACAATTGAGAAACTTGGCAGCTCAATGTCTGAAGATAAAGTCGTCTGTACCATCCGTAACTCCTACACAACCAAAAACCCTATTCCCACATAAACCACGTCCAGCTCGGAATCTGTAGCTTTCTCTTCAGAAAAACTCCAGGTCTGGACGTGGACAAGGTTTAGACCTCCTGCATCAGTGCCGACTTAGGGTTTGCAAGGTTTATTTCTGCAAGAAATCTACTCAAATCTTGCACTAAGCCTGTGTAGATGGCAAAAAGGTCTGCCACTCAAGACTGAATGTTAGGCAAAAAAGAGCCTATTACCTCACAAGAAGTAGGGCCAGGACTTACGCATTTTGACCAAAACCTCGGATTTTTAAGCAACGATGCGGATCATGATGTTTGATTCTTGGCTAAAAACTCCGAGGTTTGCATAAGCCCTGAGGGTGACGAAAAGAAGACGATCGCTGTTGGGACAGATTTGGTAGACAATTTGTGGATCTTAGCGACACCTGTGGCTAAACCTGCTCCTACGCTACCGGAAAATTTACAGCATGAAGTTTAGTGGAAAGCTTTCGCTTTTTCTGTAAGAATATGAGTCTATAAGTCAATAGTGTAAATAACTAATTTAAGATGTCTCAATTTCCGTTAATAGAGCTTGATCAACTAACAGATCCCAAAGCGAGGGGAGTTTATGAAGAGATTTTGGCTGAGTTGGGGTTTGGCATTGTTCCCAACCTGTTCAAGTCTATGGCAATCCGGACTGACTTCCTGGAAGCCATGTGGAAACTTTTTCGATCTACTGTGCTGCAAGGACAGATTCCTCGCACGTTGAAGGAAATGATTGGTGTGGCAATCTCGCAGGCAAATCAGAGTGAATATGCGCTGAAAGTCCATTTACATGGACTGTCTGTTTTAGGGATCAGTGAGAATGTGTTGCAAACCCTCGTTTCCGATTTTGACAACTGTCCCCTACCAGAGCGAGAAAAAAAAGTTATTCAATTTGGTTTACTCGCAGCTACCAATCCGCAATCTCTGACTGATGAAAACTATCAGCAATTACACTTAATGGGACTGGACAAAGCCGAGATTTTTGAAATTATTGCGACTGCAAACTTATTTGCAGCGGTGAATCAATATACAGACGCGATCGCGCTTGAAGTTGACGCACTTTAGGCGGTTGTCTCTAAACTAGCGTCAGTGCGCTGATCAACCGTTTTCTTTCAAGGTGCATCCCAATTTAGTGCTTGCGGATAAACAAACCACGTTCAGCTCGGAATCTGTAGCGTTCCCTAAAGAAAAACTCCAGGTCTGGACGTGAACAAGGTTAAACCACGTCCAGCTCGGAATCTGTAGCTTCCCCCTCAGAAAAACTCCAGGTCTGGACGTGAATAAGGTAATCACAGCAGCCAGGATGCCCATGATGTTGAGCATAAACTCACCCCAACCACTGCCGCCGCAAACCATTGCTCAGTCGCTTGCAAAAGCGCAGGCACTCTCCAGTCGCATTGCCGCTGTCAATGAAATTTCCCTGGAATTGAATCGCTCGTTGAATGTGCCGGAAATTTTGCAGACGGTTGGCAAGCAAGCCAAATGGTTGCTTGACTTTGAGCATCTGAGTGTTTATTTGCTTGAGAGAGGCTCTCCTCGTTTGATTACGCTGTTTGGCGCTTCAACCACTCTCACTGATGCCGCCCTGGCAACCATCGATCCAATCTCGCGGGCGCTGAAATCTAGACAACCACAACTCATCCGCGAACAAGCGGGTGTATTTCTGTCCAATTTTGCCTCTGCGATCGTGATTCCGTTGGAGAATCAACGCCAGATTTTTGGCACCATCAACTTTGCCACCACTCACACCGCTGCCTATACCATTGATGACATTCGGATTGGCTACTTGTTAGCCCTGCAACTGGCAGGCGCGATACAGAATGCCGAGCGGTTTGAGGAGTTAAACCGAATCAATGCATTGTTGGAGCAAGAAAAGCAAAAGTCTGAACAACTCCTGCTCAACATCCTGCCGCAACAAATTGCCAGTGAGCTGAAGCAATCAGGACGAGTGAAGCCAGTCTATTACGAATCAGCTTCTGTTTTATTTACAGACATTAAAGACTTTTCAAAATTATCAGAACAGGTGTCCCCTGAAGCTTTAGTGGCGGAGCTAGACGAGTGTTTTTCCTATTTCGATCGCGTCAGTGCAAAATATAACTTAGAGAAGTTAAAAACGATCGGCGATAGCTATATGTGTGTGGGAGGCATTCCATCTGCAAATACCACCCATGCGATCGATACCGTGTTAGCCGCCCTGGAGATGCAACTGTTTATGCGACTTCGCAAACTGCAAGCCAGGAAACGAAATCTACCGTACTGGGATATACGGGTTGGGATTCATTCAGGGCCCCTGCTGGCTGGAGTCATCGGACAGAAAAAGTTTGCTTACGATGTCTGGGGAGATACGGTCAATACGGCTTCCCGGATGGAATCCTGTGGTATTCCTGAGAAAGTTAATATTTCCCAAGCAACGCTTGACCTGGTCAGAGACTTTTTTCAAGTTGAGTACCGAGGGAAGGTGGCCGCAAAAATAAAGGCGCGATCGATATGTATCTTGTGGTTGGTATCAACGACGAATTGTCCATTGATCCCAGTGGGTTACTCCCGAACGATCGCTTTTTGAGTCGCTACTTAGCCATCCATTCAACCCCGAGGGGATTACCCTCATTCTGCCAATGGGCAAGTTGAATGTGGCTTAGTTGGAACAGATTGATCCCTGTTGAAGTCAAATCTTGCTAGCCCAATACTCAATTGGAGAAAGGTAACCTGGAACATTACGCTAAGGAATGAGAGTTAAACAATATCGAATTTTGTAGGATGAGTTAGGCGGTAGCCGTAACGCATCTATCCCTTGATAACGATGCGTTACGCTGCGCTAACTCATCCTACGCAAGAATTCGGAGTTATTAAATTCACGATCCTAAGGAACGTGGATTCAATGCCATACAAAAGTTCGTTGGCGTAGGGGCGGGTTTAGCCGATGATTGAGCGCTTAAACCCAAGGCGATCGACAAAACCCGCCCGACTTTCGGCATCGTTAAAGTGTTGCACTGCTGAAAGCCTCATGTTGGCAAGCGGTTGACATTGTTGCCAATACCAAGGAATCTAGATTACCAGTCGCGACAAGAGCAGGTTAGCCTTCTGACATGGCAGTTTCAATTCAGGGAAAACAGTCCCCATCTGACGCAAGACAATACTGGGACCTGGTTCGTGTTCTGGTCAGACGTAACTTGAAGGTACGCTACAGAGGCTCGTTGCTGGGAGTGTATTGGTCATTGTTGAATCCCTTGATCATGACTGGATTATACACAGCAATTTTTAGCGCCGCGTTCGCGTCTTACTACGGCAACTCAGTCCTGAACTATGTCCTGGCCGCATTTACAGGGCTGGTTGTGATCAACTTCTTCTCAACTGCAACGGTTCAAGCACTGACCAGCGTTGTGGCAAATGGGTCGCTTCTCAACAAGGTGCGTTTGCCCATCAGCATCTTCCCAGTTTCAGTCATTACCGCTAATATCTTTCAGTTTCTAGTGGGTTCGCTGCCCTTGCTAGCGGTGATGACGCTCTTAACCTCCAGGAGCATTGTCAACCTGCTGGCGCTGATCCTGCCGATTCTGGCTCTGGTTCTGGTATCCTGGGGGGTTGGGTTCTTTGTCAGCGCCCTTTATGTGTTCTTTCGAGACTTACCTTATTTTTATGAGTTGGTCGTATTTGTGCTCTGGATTAGCACGCCCGTGTTTTATCCCAGCAAAATTGTGCCCGATCAGCTTAAATCGCTCCTCGCCCTCAATCCTCTCTCCTCTGTAATCGAAAGCGTTCGACAAATTGCTCTTTCAGGACAGCCGCCCGATCTCGGCTTAATCCTGGGAGCACTGTTGAGCGGTGTGATTATCCTTGGGATTGGATGGGGATGTTTTCAGTGGTGCGATCGCAATTCATGGATTTACTCTAGATGGAAGTCATTCGACTAGATCGAGTCTCACTGACCAGACGAACCCAAGAAGAGTTTTCCTATGACCTGAAGAAGACTTTTTTATCGTTTTTGGAAGGTAAGTATCGTAAGCCAGCTAAACGCACGGTTTGGATCAAATTGATCTGGTGGTGGAAGCCGGTGAAAAAGTTGGGATCATTGGTGCTAACGGCTCTGGTAAATCGACGTTGCTCAAACTGATCTGCAATATTCTAGAGCCGACCAGTGGGCGAATCTGGGTACGAGGCAGCATTGCACCCTTGATTGAACTGGGTGCAGGATTTGATGCCGAGATTTCAGTCATCGACAATATTACTCTTTACGGGGTGATGCTGGGCTTCTCTGAACGGGAGATGCGGCGCAGAACCCGGTCAATCCTGGACTTTGCAGAGCTGCAAGACTATGCCTCTGTACCGGTGAAAGCACTCTCCTCTGGAATGGTAGCGCGGCTAGGATTTGCGATCGCAACGGATATTCAGCCCGATATTTTAATTCTGGATGAAGTCTTATCTGTGGGGGACGAGAGCTTCAAAAACAAGTGTCAGCAACGAATTGAACAGTTTTGGCAGGCTAATGCAACCATCCTGCTGGTCTCACACGACCTCAACTTTCTCCAGAAGTCCTGTGAACGGGTGATTTGGTTGGAGCGCGGCAAGATCAAAATGGCAGGAGCCGCAGATGAGATCGTGCAGGCTTACATCGAAAGCGTGAATCCAGCTAAACCCGCTGTGTTTGAAGATGAGTCTGAACTAGACGAATTTGAATTGGGCGAAGATGAACTCCCTCAAGATCAGGCGATCGCTGCCGCCGTTGATCCTCAAGCTGCCGCCGCGATCGACCTGCCGACTCAAGAAATTGCCCTTCCCGCTTCTGCGCAACTTGGATCCGTCGTCGCGACGCGGATGTTTTTAATCAATGACGCAAAACAGCTCATTCACACAGTGCCATTCCGGTCGCCCTTCTACGTTGGGATTGAATACGTCGTCACCGCGCCCATCAACAAGCTCCAGATTGGGTTTTATATTCAAGATCAGCGCGATCGCATCATTCTTGAACCCGCCACTCACAACTGGTTGCCATTAACTGGAACGATCTGTGAACCGGGTAACCACTGCCTTTATGCCAAGATCCCAGCCCCGTTGCTTGTCCCAGGACGATATTCCATCTTTGGAATTGGTGCCTATGAGGAAGGCTTTGGACACCATTACCGGTTGCTTGAATCCCTTTTGAGGTTTGATGTGGAGCTAACGGAAGAGGATGGAGATGAATGGTTCGGTCAAGAATTGGTGCATCCCTCTATTGAATGGACGCTTGAATAAGGAACTGCTACGAGTCGTGAGGTTAGAAATGTCAATTGGGTTTGAAGTTTTTCTGACTAGCAATGCCCTTAGAATTAACGCATCGCGTCTGGGACATCTCGCATCTCTACAGTTAGAAATTGCCGGAAAACGAGTTTTAGAAGTGGGTGCAGGAATTGGGCTGCTCACCGGTTTTTTTGAAGAATTGGGCTGTTCCGTTTTGACCACCGATGGCAGACCCGAAAACGTTGCCGAAATGCGCAGGCAGTTTCCCCATCGTCAGGCAGAAGTGCTGGACTTGGAAGCGGTATCGGATATTACTCATCTCGGTACTTTTGATATTATTTTTTGCTATGGAACGCTCTATCATCTTTCCAAACCAGAACAGGCGATTACCGCCATGTCTCAGGTTTGTCGTGAGCTGCTTTTACTGGAAACCTGTGTGACGCCCGGAGATGATTTTGCAGTTAACTTAGCGTCCGAAAATCAAGACAATCCGAATCAAGCCTTCTCAGGAATGGGGTGTCGCCCAACCCGCCCCTGGATTATGCAGATGTTGAGAAATCAGCTTGGATTTGCTTACACAACCAAATCTCAACCGTTCTACTATGATTTTGACTTAGACTGGCAATCTCCCCTGCCGAAAAGTTTGCATCGAGCTGTTTTTATCGGCTCAAGAACTCCATTAAAGAATGATCAACTTCTGGAGGAACTTCCGGCAAAACAGGTCTACAGTTTGGCGTCAGACCAGACCCGTGTTGAAGAACTATTGGTGTTGGTAGAGGAACTGACAAATACCGCTTATCTAACTCAACGGCTAGAGAGCCTTTCATCGAGAGGAATTCTAGCGTTAGCTGAAGCGCTTGCAATTCATCATTCTTTGGCACCCTATCCAGCCTGGTATTTCAACACCGAATGGACAGCTGTAGATAGTCAAGCAGCATGTCGTCAGACAATTTGTGACTACATCAAAACGAACGGGTTGGAAGACCGAATTAAGGTTGGCTGGTATCATAACCTTCAGCTTTATCTGAACTTAAGTGCCCCCCTTGATAGTCAGTTATTTATTAATGGGTTTTATCAACCGAATCAGTTCTATTTTTTCAGCCGTGTGATTCGTCCTAATGGGGTATTTCTAGATCTGGGTGCAGGGCAGGGACTCTACTCACTGTTTGCATCCCATTACGTTGGCAGCGATGGGTTGGTCGTGTTGTTTGAACCTGACAACCAGGCATTCAAACTTGCAAAGAAAAATCTAGCATTAAATGGTGTGGTCAATGTTAATTTCCTGGGCGAAGCACACTCAGACTCTGGAGAAATTGAGGGATCAAAAATTGGTAATGAAGCTATCCCAAAAAGTATATTGAATGGCTCAACGCTTGATCAGGTTTTGCTCGGTTTAGAAGCCTACGAGATTGATGTAGCTCGGATAAACCTTCAGGTTGAAGAGTCTATACTTTTGCAGGTTTTGAAAGTATTGTTGGGCAAGTCTCAGCCTCTGCTAGTGATGGAGTTAGCAGGTGATTTATTACCCGATCGCAAAGGTGATCCATCGGAGATCTTGCAACTCCTAAAGTCTGCAGGCTATGAGATTTTTTCGTTTAGTCAATTCAGCTGTCTTCCGATCAAAATGGCCGATAATTCTCTATTGAGTACAACGGTGATCGCCGCTCATCCTGACAACGTTTGGGATGGATTAACGGAGTTAGAGCAAATGCAGAATAGAGAATTAGAGTTGGAGCAGGCGCAGCTTCAACTCCAGGACACTCAGGCAAAGTTGGAACAGTTGCAATCCCAGTTCAGTCAAGTTCAATCTGAGTTGGTGCGTTCCCAGGGGGACTGTGAGCAGTACAAGACGAACTGTGAGCAATTGCAGTCTCAGTTGAGCAAAGCCGAGATGGAATTGCAGGCGACGAACACCCATCTTCGTCAAACACAAGGTCTTGTGGAAAATTTACAGGGAACGATCGCGGCGATGGAAACAACTAAATTCTGGAAGTTACGGGGAGTTTGGTTTGGCTTGAAAGACGTGTTTGGTATGCAAGAGAAGAAGTGATAGAGGCTAACAATCCGGTATTGAGCGCGATCGCCCTTGGTAGCAATCTCGGCAACTCGTTCGCCACCCTAGAAGCTGCTGTCGGTGTCCTTGCTCAAACGCCAGGAATTTCCTTGGTTGCGCGATCGCACTGGTATCAAACAACAGCCGTTGGATCTCCCCAACCCGATTATTTGAATGGCTGTGTTCTACTGCAAACGACGTTGACTCCTCACGAGTTACTAGGAGCACTTCTGGCGATCGAGCGGCAGTTTGGACGAGTCCGCCGGGAACGATGGGAACCTCGAACTCTGGATCTGGATTTGTTATTGTTCGATGATTTGATCCTGGACACCCCGACCCTGCAAATTCCCCATCCTCGTATGGTCGAGCGGGCATTTGTGCTGATCCCATTGTCTGACATTGCTCCCGATTGGATAGAGCCAGTTTCGGGAAACGCGATCGCGGAACTCGTCCAAACGGTAGACTGTTCAGGAGTCAAGAAAATTGTGAATGACGAATTATGAATGATGAATTAAGCCCAAATGAAGCTCACACCACCTGCTGACGCGAGGTGGTGGTGTCAGTGCTAATCTGAGAATTGCGGTTCCACAGATCACACAAACAAGCCCAGCTTCTAGGCGAATGGCGGGAACTTTTGCCCGACCACT
>JAAUSG010000324.1 GCA_012034055.1 Leptolyngbyaceae cyanobacterium RU_5_1
TGTTTGTTCCTGCATATTTTAAAAGTCCATCGTGATTGCGTAGGGTGTGTTAGGCAACGCCGTAACGCACCAATTATCCTTGCTGCGGTGCGTTACGCTATCGCTTTTCTTGAATGGCGAAGCCTATACAGCACCCTACGGTAATGCTAGGTCTTTTGTTGCCAGGTTAACAGCTCATTTAGGGGTCTATTGGGTGTTGCTGAATGCCAGCTCTTCGACTCCTTTGCTGAACCTCTAGATTCCTGGTGAGCGTCGATCAAGAAGTCGGAGAGCTTGTTTTCACGAGTTGAAGTAAGTCATTGTGAGAACTGAAGACTTGCAAGGATTTGCTGAAAAGCGGGGCGATAGACGGCATCGTTTTCAGGCATCCCGACCTTGTCCAATCGGATCACAATCACATCTGAGCTATTTGGCTTGGTCAACGCCACATTCTCATACTCATAGAGTCCGGTTGACTGGAACGCGATCGCGTTTGTCCCTGCGACCTTTACCGGTCTGAATCGTTGCGGCGAGGCAAACTGATTGTTTTGCATCACCCACTCTTTCAATGCTAACCGTCTTGGATTCTGCTGAACAGAAACACTCACATTCGGAGGGAGTTCAGAGGGAGTCCTGTTGGATTTAATGCCGTCATAATCGCGCTGAGTCCAGAGATCAATCCATTCCAGGGAGCGATCGTCACCCGTTCCAGAGGATGATTTAGATTCCACGAGAAAACCAGTTGGATAATTAAACTGAACTCCAGAACGGTTACTCGTATAGCGATTCCGTTGACTGGCATCACTAACATACGCTTGCCGAGTGCGACGATTGAACAAGCAGAGGGATTGCCCCATTTGATTGTTCATATGCGATTGGGGATAGTTACCTCGCACCATCAGTGCATCATAGCCAACATCATTACCAAAGATAATTATGGTTCCAACAGGTTTGGGATCTTTTAAACCGCTGGCTTTCAAACAACGATTTAAGACTTCCTGCTGGTGTTTTTTGATCGCATCTGGAGAAGATGCTTCGGCGGTACTCGTCAATAGTGCTCTGGTTACCAGTAACAGTCCGACCAACGGGTTATTTTGAGTCGCCAGCATAAACATAATCAGCCGTTACTTTGTGAGTTTCTGCTAACGTAGCGGATTTCAAAACAAAGTCAAACTCAGTTGTGTAGAATGGTTTGCTTTGATTGCGTGCCTGGAGTTTTTCCGGGGCTTCGTGCTTTTGCAATTCAACGATTGCCGATCGCACCGCAAACGTTGTATCTGAGTCCAGGTGTGGATCGCCTGCAATGTAAATCTGCGTCGTCAGCGATGTATACTCTAAGGCACTGAGTTTGAAATGGATGTGAGCTGCCCGCCAGGTATGCCGTCCCAGCAGGCGCAGCAATTCCCCAGATGGACCACTGGCAGGCACGTTGTACCCCATTGGCACCACGGTTTCAAAGGCATACTTACCGCTGGCATCGGTGGTGAAACGCCCCCGAAAGTTTCCTGGAGGTTGAGACGGATCTTGAATGTCATACAGTCCTTTGGAATTGGGTTGCCAAACGTCAATCAAGGCATGGGCGATCGGTTCACCGTTCAACTCTAAAACCCGGCCGGATAGGAACAGTGTGTCGCCTTCCGGGTCAACGCCTAAGCGATCGCCGATCTGCCGTTCGGATGCATTCAGTACATACAACGGTCCTTCCAGATTGCCCTCTGTACCGCGCTGATCGTCGTGCAGCAGTTCAACTAATTCTGAGATGCCCAGCAAATCCGTCAACATATGCATCTCGCCCGTGGGAATCTCTTCGATATGATGACTGACCTGGTTGAGAAAATCGCGTCCCTGCTGCAATTCTGATTCCGTCAATTTTACCTCGCGCACAAAGGCGTGGAGATGGCTGACAAGACTGGTGTAAATTTCGTACAGGCGCGGGTGAGTTTTGCCACCGTCACCGTGGTCGATCACGGCTTGAGTAATGGTGTCGATCGTGATAGGTTTCATAGTCTGTCTCCAATATTTGATGGTTGAACGTCAGGGTGTAGCGATCGGGTGTAGCGATCGTGCTCCAAGCAAGAGTTTGAAAGGTTTATTGAATCAGCACCAGGGAATCTAAGCCAGTTAAGCTTTAACTTAAGCGGGGAGATAGATTGGGAGAAGAGAAATCGCCGCTACTAGGCAGAACAGCAAGGCTGATAGCGTTTCGATCGTTGCGACGGACTGAATTTGGGTAGTGCGATACCACTGTTGTTGTCAAAGAATGCCACTCATCTTGACCAGC
The DNA here is from genome assembly GCA_012034055.1 of Leptolyngbyaceae cyanobacterium RU_5_1. Lineage (GTDB taxonomy): Bacteria > Cyanobacteriota > Cyanobacteriia > Leptolyngbyales > Leptolyngbyaceae > JAAUSG01. The sequence goes on from JAAUSG010000324.1 coordinate 2,261, forward strand.
ACGATGCCAAATGTTAGGGCAGTGAATAGTGCTTTTGCATGGTTTTACAGTACGGCGACTACAGGACTAAACTGCAGACAGGATTTGAGCGAGTTCTACCAGAGCTTGCCAGGTGTTAGGGCCGACAATCCCGTCTTTGCTCAAACTGCGATCGACTTGGAACGTTTCCACAGCCGTTTGAGTTTTTGCGCCAAAGTCACCATCTGCAGTTCCCTGATAGAAACTGCCATTCTTCAAAACCTGCTGAACTCTCGCCACCAAATCGCCCTGACTGCCAAATCGCAAGATTGGTTTTTCCACCAGGGTGCGGGTTCGCAGAACATGCCAGGTTTTTGCCCCGACAACGCCATCCTGTGCTAGAAAGAAACGATACTGAGTGGTCTTAACAGCAGTTTCGGTTTGAGTGCCAAAAATTCCATCGGTACTAATTCGCCTCCGGGCACTCAATTGAGCATTCAATAATTCTTGCAATTCTTTAACACTTGCACCCTGAGAACCCAAACGTAGCAAGGGATTGCTGACAGATGTAGTCGTCATACCATTCTCCTTTGATTGTGTGTGAATTAAAACTAAATTCAGCGAGTTACTGATTAGTAACGCGGTGACAAATCAGGATGCCAGCCAGAAGACGCGATCGTTGCAAATTCTGTCGCAACAATCTGACCGACTGCAATCAGCAGCATGGCATCACTATCGTAAACACTCCGCATCTGCTAAAGATTTGTCGAGCCTTGCTATCTTACAAAGCAGCATTAAAGCTCGTAAAGGCTTACCAATTAAGGAATTAGGAGGCGATGGAGTCAACGTAGCAGAAGGAATTACTGTTGAGGTTGAGCTTAGACTTACCTTGCACAATCCCCACTAACTCATTTTCTTGCTTCAGGTAAATCGCTGTACCCGCTGGTAATCCTTGAGGCACGGCTTTCAATGTGTAATCTGCTGCCGTTCCTGCCAGTTGGATCACATCGCCCTCAGAGAAGTCGGTAATCAAGGCATAGTCCTGATAGCCAGGTGTTTTCAGGTTGCCATCCCGGTAGAACACGAGCTTTTGCTTGCCCAACACAAAGATATCTGGATCATCACCGCCACTCAGGATGTCAATCTCCTGGAATCCCGGATACTTAGATTGGGAGTCAACCCCAACCAGAACGTCTTTCCCGCCTCCCCCGTTTAAGGCGTCGTTGCCACCCTTGCCAACCAGGATGTCGTTTCCGGCGGCACCATCAGCCGTGTTGTTTTGGCGATCGCCTACCAATAGATTATCGCTAGACGGAGCCAGCCGATTCTGAATATCTGCAAAAATCTGTTGGAAGGACGAATCCGAACGGCGCAACGCTTCAACCCTGCCTCTGGAAGTCAGTTGCCTGGCAATGCCAGGATTGACCGCGTAGTATGCAGTCAAAAACTCCAGGTAATCTGCATTGTTGTAGGTAAATGCAGGATGATTCAATGCTTGCACTGAAATTTCAGTTTGCGTGAATCCGGGTGGAGGAGCCGATAGCAGCCGCCCAATTTGCTGATGTTTTCTCAAGTTGTTGAGGGGGTTGATTGCCGGATCGGTAAAGGATTGGAAGAAAACCGTTCCAGCGATAAATGCCTCGCCCGCCAAACTGACAATATCTCCATCGACAACGTAATGAGTCACCGTTTTCCCGCTTCCTCCCTTTTGCAGAAATCGCTCCGCGATCGCCCAGCTCGTTGCGGGAGAACTGAACGTTACCACTTCTCCGATGAAGTTCATCAGTTCTGTCACCACGATTTGAGCGATCGCACCACCCAGACTGTGCCCAATCACATCGGGTTTTCGTCCCGTTGCTTGTGCCGTTTTGGTCAGCCAAGCCGCGATCTCAGCTCGATTTGCTGCAAACTGATTCATGCCAATCCCCCGTGGATCATGATTGGCTAAATCATCAATGGGTTCACTGGTGCCCCGGATCACTAACACAGGTGTTGTGTTTGATGAAATTGGAATTAGCCCAAAGGCTTGAAATCCAGTGCCAGGATCGTTGAAAAACTGGTCGATTTTGTATCCTGTTGTTTTGAGAAACTCATTTACGGGTTGACTGAATTGTGGGTTGTCAAACACATAAGCCATTTCTTTGGATGCAATTTCGTAGATGGGGTGTTGTTGAGTCATGATTGAATTCTCGTAAATTTTTTCAAAAACCATTAGGGCTTACGCAAGTAATGGGTCATTAACACCTATTAACCTGGCAACAAAAGACCTGGCATTACCGTAGGGTGCTGTATAGGCTTCGCCATTCAAGAAAAGCGATAGCGTAACGCACCGCAGTAAGGATA
>JAAUSG010000074.1 GCA_012034055.1 Leptolyngbyaceae cyanobacterium RU_5_1
ACCACCGACCTTGAAACCACCCTTGCTTATTAAGGCGGGGTGAGGGGAGAGCGCAGAGCGCAAGCTTCGCGAACGATGCAGAGTCTTCAAATCTTCATCCGAAGAAGTATTGGTTCATAGAATCGAGGCAACAATTTCATGGGGAGGTGTCTAAATCTAGGAAAGTCTGAGCAGAAACTCAGGCAGCACCACTTCACCGGATAGCTCGGCCGGTAAACTCCGAACCTCCACAGGTTTTCCGAGTCGATAAATCTCTACCTGCCGATCCTGGTAATTAATCAACCAGCCAAGGCGAACACCACTTTCTAGATACTCTTACATCTTGGACTGCAGCGGTTCCAGCGCATCCGTGGCAGAGCGAAGTTCAATCACAAAATCGGGCGCGATCGCTGGAAACTTACGGCGCTGGTCTAACGTCAGGCTCTCCCAGCTGATTGAAAATGCCCGCCGACGTGCCGAGTCGATTATGGACGAGGGCAAAGCGCAGTATTACTACTATGCCGTGAACTGGCTGCGTAAAGTCCGGGCTGCCCAGCTTCAGTTGGGACAATCGGAGAACTGGAAGCGTTATCGCAAGACACTTCTGCAAACCCATGCCCGTAAACGGAAACTAGTTTCTATGCTGCAACAGCGAGACTTGACGTGAGGGTTTTGGGGCGTTTATAGCTTTTCAGAAATAGGGTTCTTGGGTCGTTGCCGCGATAATAGCGTCAGGACGCTGGTATCGAACGTTTTGTGATTTTAATCAAAACCCGTCTATTTCATTAAAACTCGCGTCGGGAAAAGATGAGGGTGGCGATCGCCAACAACAGCACAATATAGAGCACCCCGTAACCTGCATTTTCCAGCAGTTGGGTCGTGCCTGGCAGCAACCCGTAGACGGCCTGGTTTTTCAAGTCAAGCCGAGATAAATCGGGAAGCACTAAGTAAAGCGTTTGGGTGGCGGCTTCAACCGTCGAGTTTTTGCTTTGCGCTCCCAGGACTACTAAATTGGCGCTAAAGCTGCCCATCAGGTAAACCGTGAAGGTGAGTAGGGTTGCCAACAGCGAACTGGTGAACACGCCAAAGGCGATCGCCACCGCCGTGATCAAAGACAACAGCAGGAACAGGAACAGGGAATTGATCAGAATACTGAGTGCTGGATAAGGGATGCGACTGAACGACAGCACTCCCATATAGATGGCGGTCATCGTCGCCACCAGCACAGCCAGTACGGCCGATAGTCCGAGATGCTTGCCAACAATGAACTCAGTTCGACTAATCGGTTTGGCGATTAAAACCAACACGGTTCGCTTCTCAATTTCTTTGTTGATCAATCCTGTTCCCACAAATACCGCAATCACAAGCCCCAGCAAGCTCATAGCTGCTAGCCCAACATCCAGGATAATTTTGTTCTCAGTGGCGGCGGCGATTTCAGGCAGCAACCGGATGCAAACAACCAGGAAGAGGGCAAACAGCGCCACCAGGTAGAGGACGCGATCGCGAATCACCTCCCGAAACACATTGCTTGCAATCACTAGCGTTCGACTCAAACTCATATTGCCCCCCTGCACCCATCAAATTCATAACTCCTCCCTCCCCTCATCCCCTCATCTGGCCGCAAGCTCAGGTTGTCCTTTAATCGGGCCTACCGTCGGTCCACATTCAACTCTGGCAGTCCCAACCAAAAGGTTAGAAGATGCCCTCCCACTTGAAAGGGGATCATTCGCACTCTTTTGGGGAGTGACCTGAGTGATCTGGCAGGTTTTCGTGAGGTAATAGCCATTAGGGTCTGCTGAGGGTCCGCGCCAGATCGCAAACAGTTGGATCGCATACTCTCCCGTTAAAATCCGGCCCCTGATCTGCCAAAACGAGTTTTCCCTGAGGGAAGGAAGCTGGTCAATCACAATCGATTCCAACTCTGCAACTCGCGGCTCCAAGTTCAACAACCAGCGTTCTACATTGGACCACGTTTGCCCTTCAAGCGTCTCTTCTAGAACAGTCTCCGTCCGTCTTAAAACATTCACTCCTCTGGAGTTAATTACAGACTCTGGCTGCGTTCTGACTACAAATGAACTGCCGCCCAAATCATCTGCCAGCAAACTGGGGTATTCTGCCAGCCAATTTTCAGTTGAGAAAGTGAGCTGGATCCAACAGCTTAGTAATAAGTTAATCAGTGCCAGAAGAACCAAATATTGCCGATCTTTAGGCTCCGCAGTTTTATAGATCGGAGTCTTATCGACTGGATCTGATTTGATAAACTTCGGCGCTCCAGCAAGGATGGCAGAAATGCACGGCCAGGCGATGTAGGCGATCGCGGGTATTTCCTCAGATTTTGCAAACAGGAAATAACTCACTAAAGCACCGGTAATCCAGGATCCAATAAAAATGTCACCGATTGTCAACCATTTCTTTAATGTTTTCTCTTGATATAAAAACTTTAACTTCGTTTTGTCTTCATGCAAAAGCCAGTGAACACCTGGAATTAGAAACAGCCAGCCAATAAACGTAATAATATTTTGAACGGCTTCTCCAGTCAGCCGGGAGACTGCCCACGAGAAAATGCTCAACCAAATTAGAGTTGCTGGTGAATCCCATTTAGCCGGGAAAATCGCCTTACGAACTTTTTTAAAAAAGCCAAAAAATTCCTTAAAAAAACTTTGAAATCACCAGGATATTAAAGGTAATAAATCCTAGTACTCCAATTAAGCCTGTGAGCAGCAAAAATATTTGCCAGGTAGCCAGTCCTGAAAAAAGTACGATGAGTGGTTCAAAAATTCTAGACAGATCAATCATATTGACTACGGAATGCTAGAGAGCCTGCTCAAGCCAACGAATAAACAGCAGAAACAAAATTGCACTAAAGCTCAAGGCATTTGCAGCGAGTACAGCAAAGGCACGACTACTTGTTTTGAAGCTAATTCCACGACTGAGCCTGCGAAATCTTTGCACTCGGGGTGCCGCGACTGTAGTGTCATCGGCTTTACGCTTTTCTAACAGGATCTCCAAAAAATCTAAACCCTTCAGCTCAGCAAAAAAGACTCCCATAAATATGGCTAAACCTGAAACTGCCAGAATAGGCGCAACACTTGACGACCAGGGATTGGGAAAGAAGCGCTCGAAAAAGAAGTAGCTAATCAGCTGAATTCTTAATTCTTCAGGCATCAGCACCTGAGCATTGAAGAAAACGAGCCAACCAATCAGGGTTGAAAACAGGTTAACAGAGGCAGAATAGCGCACACTTGTTTTGTAGTCGAGACCCAACTGTCTGGAAAAGATGATCGCTTCTAGCGCGATCGCCAGCAGCAGGAACAAACCCTGAAACGCGATCGCCCGCAATGGTAAAACCCCAAAATTCATTACTTCACACTCGTTCTATACCAATTTTAGATTTTAGATTTACGATTTTAGATTAGTAATTTCCTAACGATTCACAAATGCAACAGTTTGATGTGGTAGTGGTGGGAGGCGGTCCAGCCGGAGGTCAGTGTGCGCGATCGCTGGCAAAGGTGGGACGAACGGTTCTTCTGGTCGAGCGGCACAAAAATTTTGATATCAACAGCTTTTCCAGTGCCGGAACACCGTTACAAACCCTGAGCCAGTATGACTTGCCTGACAGCATCGTGGGTAGCTTCTGGCACAAATTTGTAGTCGTCACCTCCAATCAGTGCGGCGTTTGGGAGGCGCGATCGCCGTTGGGAGTTGTCCTCGACTTTGCCAAACTGCGATCGTTTTTGGCAAATGACGCGCAGACACAGGGTAGCGAAGTCTGGATGAACGCTCGCTACGTCAAGCACTGGCAACGCGAGGGGCAAACACTCGTTTCCCTGAAGCGCGGCTCTGAAGAAGTGGTCATCAGTACCCGTGTGTTAGTCGATGCAACAGGTCCCTGCCGAACAGTAATGTATGACAAAGGCAGTCTCAAACCGGACTTTTTAACGGGCACTGGCATTGAATATTTGATTGAAGTTGAACCTGAAGACTACCAGCGCCATGCAGATGCGCTCACCTTTTTTCTCGGATATAAGTGGATGCCCAAGGGCTATTCCTGGATTTTTCCAATGGAGCCGAATCAACTCAAAGTCGGTGCTGGGATTATCAATCAAGAGCACCAGTATATCCAGCACACGGAACCGCTGAAACACTACATTCAGCTCATTATTGACCAGTACATGCAGACCCAGACCTACACAATTCTTGATGTTCACGGTTCGACCTTGAAGTACAGTCGTGGGCTGCAGGATGTTTACTATCGGGACAATGTGGTGGCGATCGGGGATGCAGTCTCTACAGTCAACTTCCTGGGCGGAGAAGGCATTCGCCATGCCATGCAAGGTGCCGAAATTGCCTCCAAACACATTCAGGATTATCTAGACGGCAAAACCCAGGATTTCAAAGGCTATCAAACCGAAATGCACCAGATCTTTCTGCACACTTGGAACCTGGCAGAAAAGTTTGGCATGAAAAAGTATCTGCAGGACAGCGACAATATCGTAGATAAAGTCGTTACTTATCTCAAACCCCTTAGCTTAGAAGACGTGGTAGACATCCTCTTCTTCTACCGCTTTGAAAAAGTCTCAAAAGGTCTACCTGGCTATATTCTGAGGAAGTTGAAGTTTGCCCTCCAAAAACTGGTTCAACAAACAAGTGGAATTTTTCCATTCAGGAAAATCACCAGTTAACGAGGAGTTTTCAGTTGCAGAGAGCGATCGAGGAAGTAGAGGAGGTCAGGGAAAGAGGTAAGAATATTTGCTGACGGTCGATCGCATAAATTCTCCTATTCAACGCGATAGGTGGGGTAAGTATTTCCACAGACTCACCCCAAGGGAGCGATCGCATCATGCCAGCATCTACCTCACAACTCATTACGGCACCGTCACTGACTGGAACGGCTACCCCTCAAAACACGGCAATTCTGTGTCGATTGAAAAGTGGACAGTTGCTTTCTCTCGATCCGAACAGTTCGAGAGGATTGATCATTATGAAATCGTTTTTGCCGATTTTGCTGGCCCCGGTGCGGCGGTTGGGGGTGAGTTCGATCGCCATTGCACTGCCGTGTATACGGTTGGAGCCATTCGGTTGCGGCAGGCAGCCACTCGTGTAGAACGGAAGCAAACTTTACAGACCCGAATTGTCTATGCTGAGGCGCTGGCTGCCATCACTGAGACCTCTGTTCCGCTGAGACGGGGCTGCTTGATTGTGGAGCAGCTTTGTCAGTGGTTGCCGACCGAACTGGCTGAAACAATTCCTGCTGAGCTGGTTGGCAAATTGGTGGGTGTTCTCCCAACTACAGTCAAGCTGGCCTGGCAGTCTCGTTATAGAGCTGGAGATGAAATGCCCACGCTGTTAGCTTCTCAACCAGAAACACAGCTTGTGCGATCGGCATAGTGGAGATTCAGCAGGCAACCGCTGTTGGGGATAAAAAGTTGCCACCTGTAAATTTTCTGTTGATTGGCGATCTCTGTAGGGGCGGGTTTTATCGTCAAACTGAGGCCACAAGCAAAGTCTGTGGCTAAACCCGCCCCTACCGTCAACGGGAAATTTACACCAAAAAATTTTCTTCTCGATGGATCCAGGACACCAGTCCTGACGTATACCCCTTCAGATTGCATGGAAATGCAAATCTCCAACGTCAGGTTGGTTGAGCTTTTTCACAAGCGGCGTATTGATAACGTCGCACTTACGTAATGACTGCTCATCAGTCCAGGACTGCTGGGAAGTGCTCTCCCAAATACGTCCTTGTCCAGGGGTAATTGTGTCCTTTTTTCTTCATACGAGAGGGAATACGCTATATGCAACGAGAGAACCTGAGTCTGAATCCGTCTGCACGCCGATCGCAGGGATTTTCAAAATCGCGTCGGAATTTACTGGTTAATGGGGCGATCGCAGGAGTTGGGGTTGCTGGAGCTGTGGGAATGCAAGCTCTCATGCCTGGTGCCAGCGATGCAGCTCCTGGAGTTAAGGAAAATGACATCAAAATTCTGAATGGAGCACTCTTTTACGAGCATCAAGCGATTTGGGCCTACAACGTAGCGGCTGGCAAATTAACCAATACTGATGTTGGCAAGGCAGTTCTGGCATTGGCGTTGCGCAACCAGGCAGACCACAAAGCCCACCGAGATGCTCTGGCAGCCGCTGTTAGAAGCCTGGGTGGTAAGCCAGTTGCAGCAGAGTCCAGCTACGACGTTTCCGCCTACTTGAAAAAGGGCGAGGGCAATCTGGATTCGGATGTGAATATTGCGAAGCTGGCGCTGGCGTTGGAGACCGATGCCGCGATCGCCTACACACTGGAAGCTGCCAAGCTAAAGACTCCAGCGCTAATTACTGCAGGGGCAAGCATTGGTACAGCAGAGTCTGCCCATGCAGCGGCAATTCGCGCCACGTTCAAAGCGCTAGGCGTAAAGCTGGAAATTGTCCCGTCTGCCTTCGTTAGCTTAGACAGTCGCAAGCTTTGGGTATTGACTGTTTAACCCGAAATATAGCGGCTCTCGTTTGCGTGGAATGCACTCACTGTACGGACGTATAGCCTGCGGCATGGCTTCGCTAGCGCGCAGTGTGTCCTTCGGACTCACGGCCGTTCATCCCTACGTCTGTGCTTCACTCAACTGAGAATTTCGTAAGGACGCGCTAGCTTTGCATACTACTGCCGTGCTAGCGCGTTTTTGCCGTTATTAGACCGTTTAGCATAACTACCCCTTTCAGGTGTTTCACTCACTCAAGCTGGATTGAGCACCGGGCTTTATTTTGGGGGTAGTGGACTAGCGGGGGCGATCGCAGCCCTGCTGTTTCAACAACCGGGTGGGGTCAGTCCAACGGCCGCTTTCGGTTGGGCGATCGCCAGTTTTCTGATCACCGCCCTTGGTCTGAACGCTACCCTACGTTTCTGCAATCTAAAATCTGCAATCTAAAATCTGCAATCTAAAATCTGCAATCTAAAATCTGCAATCTAAAATCTGCAATCTAAAATCTCCATTCATACCGCTTCAAGCTTATTATCTAAAAGCATAATTTTTTGAATTAACTACGCTTGTGGTTAAATTGTCATGACTAGTTGTCCACGAATAGGATGAGACACAACCCCGCACCATGTTGTGCTTTTTTGGGTGGCAAGTCCAAAAGCGTATGGGCTACGGAGCAAGGATGTTCCTTAAGATGACAACCCAGAAAGGTTTTGATGAATTCTCTCTGATTAAGAGGATCGCTCAACAGGACGAAACGGCACTGGCTGAGTTGTACGATCGCTACGGTCGTATCCTCTACTCCGTTGCATTCAAAAGTCTGGGGTCGGTTGAAGAAGCCGAAGAAGTGGTTTTAGATGTGTTTTCTCAGGTATGGCGAATTGCCGATCGCTACAGCAGCAGCAAAGGGCGAGTTGACACCTGGCTGTTTATGCTGGCTCGCAGCCGCACGCTCGATCGCCTGCGGGCAATTCAACGTTCCGGCAAGGTTGCCAATGCGTCTATGGAGGCAGCACAGATCCAGTCCTCAAGAACTGGCGTAGATCCAGTAGAAGGAGCATTAATCTCTGAGCGACGTGCCCAAGTTCTCGCTGCACTTGACACTTTACCTGCTGAACAACGACTGGTGATTGAGCTGGCCTATTACAGGGGCATGACACAGAGTGAAATTGCCAGGCAGACTGGGTTATCCTTGGGCACTGTCAAGACGCGAATTCGTTTGGGGTTAAGTAAACTGCGAGTGGCTCTGGGGAGCTGGGAATCATGAGCAATTTTGGCTGTCTGTTCAAAAAGTACAGGACTTACGCAAACCTCGGAGTTTTTAACCAAGAATCAACCATTATGACCAGCAAGTTGCTTAAAACTCCGAGGTTTTGGTCAAAATGCTAGGGTGTATACAATGATTTGGTTTTGGGTGAATTCTTGTGGCGGTGCGTAATGGATACTGAGCATCAATGTTTTTGTGAACTGGCTCCACTCTACGCGTTAGGGGTGTTGAGCGATCGCGATCGCGAATGGGTGGAAAACCAGATTGCCGAATGTCCAGATTTGGCGATGGAGCTGGCGAACTATGAAGCGACTGTGGCAACCCTTTCCTACTCAGCGCCAGACGTGCCGATGGCACCAAACTTGAAAGATCGCCTCTTTCAGCGAATTGGCAAGCAAACGCCTGCACCACAACCCCCTCAGCCCCCCTCCATAGCGTTTCCCGGTGCTATTGCTCGGTTGTTAGAGCGCGGTATGACCTCATTTCTGAATCAGGAGACAACCCGATTCAACGATCTGAAATGGGAACCCTATGCAATCCCCGGTGTGATGATTGCTCGTCTGCATACAGATTTTGAGAAGCGGGAACTGGTTGGACTGCTGCGGGCAGAACCGGGTGCCCACTATCCCTTGCATAGTCACGGCGGAGTGGAAGAGATTTTCATGCTGCAGGGTGATTTAGTTGACGGCAGCAAAGTATACGGCAGCGGTGACTACATTCGTACTGTTCCGGGTACGGTTCATGCCCCGCATACCTGGAATGGGTGCATGTTCTTCTTCCGCGTCTCGTTGGATAACGAGTTTTTAGAAGCGGTTCCTGTCGGTAGAAGATAAGGATGAAGAGATAAAGGAAGACATACTTCATCGCTTCGTCGCTTCATCGCTTTATTCAGTTCATCACCTATCTCAATGCCCACGCCAAAAACCGCTCGGTGTAGTAGAGAGCGAGTTGATTGCTGACACCACTGAAGATGGCATCGAAGGCATGTTCTGCCCAAGGAATTTCCAGCATGATGGCGGTGTTGCCGGAAGCATGAAGGCGATCGCGGAGTTGTCGCCCGAATTTTGCTTGCACAACATGATCGCGGCTGCCGTAGACCAGAAGAGTGGGTGGCAGTCCAGAGCGAACGAAATGAATCGGCGAAGCAAGCTGGTACTGAGTGGGTAGTTCATCTGGCGTTCCCCCGATAAATGTTTTCAAAATGTCACGCACCTTGAGCGGGTCTGGACTGGGTGGGTCTTGATAGCCTCCCCGCAAATCCAGCGGACCGTAGTAGTTCACCACAGCTTGCAGTGGCAGCGCATTGGGTTGATAGGCTGCCAGCATGGCCAGATGTGCTCCCGCCGATCGCCCCAAGATCGCCATTCGGTTGATATCAATCTCGTATTCTGCTGCATGTTGCCGAATGAATGTTAGTGCGGCATTCACATCCTCCAGTTGGGCCGGAAAGCGGTAGTGGGGAGCCAGGCGGTAGGAAATTGCTACTACGGTGTATCCTCGTGCTGCCATATATCGGTTGAAGGTTGCATTGTCCGTTGGACTGCCGCTCCGCCATGCGCCACCATAGATCACGACAATCCCTGGATATTGACCCTTTGTAGGCGGACGATACATATCCATTGTCAGCGGCACACCGTCCGGTGCAGCAAACTGGATGCCAGGGGTATAGCGCCACGATCGCGCCGCGATCCCTGTAAACACCTCAGTTAAAACGAAGATCCGGGGACGCATCTGTATTCGTATTGCTGCTGGAATCTTTGCCAGATACCCCATTCCTAACCCGTGTTCCAAATTTGCCGCAAATTGTTGGTTCGTGGTGGGCAATTGAAGCAAGGGAAGGGAGCTGAGCAACAGCCCGACCAGACTACAGCCCACTAGTCCACGCCAAAACCAGCCAGCTTGAATCTGAGCCAGAGACAGCAGGATGGCAAGGGTATTCAATCCGATCAGCCAGGGGCTAACTTCTGGTGCCCCCACCGACAGCGGAAACAGAACCCTGATTGGAGCGGTTATCACAATCCATATGCTCAGAAACAGTCCAGTTGCACTTAGGAGTAGTGCCAGTAGTGGGTATCCAGTCCAGTTGATCATGGAGATTTTAGATTTTGGATTTTGGATTTTGGATTGCAGTTTGAAACTTCTCCGCGTCTCCGTGTCTCCGTGTCTCTGGGTTCTCCGCTCCCCATCCCCTCACCTCTCCTGCGATCGCTGTCGCAGAATAAACTCGGCGATCGCCAGATCGATGGGCGTTGTCACCTTCAGATTGGTTTCCTCACCTTCGACAATTTTGACCGGAAATCCACACTGCTCGTACAGCATGGCATCGTCGGTGACTTGCCAGCCGTTCTGATGTCCTTCCACATGGCAGCGGGTTAGCCGCTCTACCTCAAATCCTTGCGGCGTTTGAGCGGCCCACAGGTGCTGGCGACTTGGGGTGTCGGTGACTACACGTGTTGCTGGTTCCACGACTTTGATCGTGTCTTTCACCGGAATGGCGGCAATCAATCCTGAGCATTTCAGGAGTTCTTCGGCGCAGCGATCGAACAGATCCGGAGTTGCCAAACACCTCGCTCCATCATGAATCAATGCTCGCTCTGCCACCACAGGAAGTCCCTGCAAGCCTTTAAAAACCGATTCTTGACGAGTTGCTCCGCCCGGAATCAACCGCACCATCTTCATCATTCCCAGGCTGACAATAATTTCTTTGAAGTCTTGAAAGTCCTCCGGTTGACCCACTAACCCAATCCAGCGAATGGAGCGGGCAGACTTAGCCGCTAAGAGCGTCCACGCCAGCAGTGGTTTGCCCAACAGGGGCAACAGCAGCTTGTTCCGACTGCTCCCCATCCGACGACCCGACCCAGCGGCTGGAATGAGTAAGTACACGGTGCTCCTCTCAAGACAAATTCCCTTTATTATCGCAATGCACTTGAAATTAAGAACAAGGAATTGGAACCAGGAGGAAACCAGACGGTTTGTGTGAGTTGAACACACAGGCACGTCGCTTACTGGTTTATGATCACAGTGCTAACCTCGGATAGATTCAGCATGCGAATCCTGTTTGTTGCTGCAGAAGCGGCTCCACTTGCGAAAGTTGGCGGCATGGGAGATGTCGTTGGAGCACTGCCAAAAGTGTTGAGGAAAATGGGGCACGATGTGCGGATTTTCATGCCCTATTACGGCTTTATGCCAGACAAGGTGAAGATTCCTAAGGAGCCTATTTGGCAGGGCAGCGCGATGTTCCAGGATTTCCAGGTCTATGAAACAAAGCTACCCAATTCAGACGTGCCGCTTTATTTGTTTGGACATCCGGCTTTTGCACCACGACGGGTTTACTCCGGCGAAGATGAAGATTGGCGGTTCACACTGTTTGCCAATGGGGCAGCGGAGTTTGCCTGGAATTATTGGAAGCCGCAAATTGTTCACTGTCACGATTGGCATACGGGCATGATTCCGGTTTGGATGCATGAAACCAATGACATCGCGACCGTCTTCACCATTCACAACCTGGCCTATCAAGGTCCGTGGCGCTGGCGGTTAGAGCTGTTTGCCTGGTGCCCCTGGTATATGCAAGGTCACAACACAATGGCGGCGGCGGTTCAGTTTGCCGATCGCGTCACCACCGTTTCCCCCACCTACGCCGGACAAATCCAAACCCCTGCCTATGGGGAAACGCTAGAAGGGTTGATGTCATTCATCAGCGGCAAGCTGTCCGGTATCCTGAACGGCATTGATACGGACTCCTACAACCCAGCAACCGACAAGAGCTTGACGCAAACCTTTACGGCTGAAACCTTGGATAACCGCCTTGCGAACAAGGTCTCGCTCCAGGAAGAAGTTGGGTTAGAGGTCAACTCTAGTGCATTTTTGGTGGGCATGGTCAGCCGCCTGGTTGAACAGAAGGGACTCGATCTGGCGATCCAAATTCTGGATCGCTTTATCGCGTATACCGATGCCCAAATGATTCTGCTGGGAACAGGCGATCGCTACTATGAAACTCAACTCTGGCACCTGGCCTCTCGCTATCCCGGTCGCATGTCCGTCTACTTACTCCACAACGACATCCTGGCCCGCCGCATCTACGCTGGAAGCGATGCCTTCCTGATGCCGTCCCGGTTTGAACCCTGCGGGATCAGCCAGATGCTAGCGATGCGGTATGGCTGCATTCCGATCGTGCGCCGCACGGGTGGCTTAGTCGATACGGTCGAGCACCACGATCCCATGAATCATGCCGGTACGGGTTACTGCTTCGATCGCTACGAACCCCTTGACCTGTATACCTGTATGATCCGGGCTTGGGAAGGCTTCCACTACAAACCGGCGTGGCGCGAATTGCAAAAACGGGCGATGGCCAAGGACTTTAGCTGGGATCAATCAGCGCTTGAGTACATCAAACTGTACAAGGGAATTCTCGGTCCCGCTGCCGACGAACCAACCCCAGAAGCACCCCAGCCCATACCGTCGCAAGTCGAGAAGAAGCCAGAACTGGTGTCCTAATATCATCCTTCATTCAATCCCCCCTTGCTCATTTCAAAAGTAGGGCAAGGGGGGATTGCTATAGGAACACACAAGCAGACCAAATCACTGGGTATTTTTCTTGTAGAAATCGCCTAGGTAGGTGGACGGTATAATTTTCACAGCGCTTCAACGTGAATCGGAACTGTCAGCCGCTTTGCTGTGTAATTGATTTCGTACACCCCCTTAGATGTACTGGCTCATCCAATTTGCATCGAAACGAACTTTACTCTTATTCATACACAACCTATACTCGTAATACTTGTAAAACGATGTATACGTTTCAGGCAGATGTTGCGCTGGGAGTCTATGACTGATAACCCCAAAAGAGCATGAGTTCGGTAGCGTAATGTTTCAAGTCAATCAGCTAGGTGCATTGGCACTATTGAATCCAGTAATTTTTTGCTTTACGAAGCTGAGATGTAATACAGGTTTGTCATCTACATAATTCTGATTCCTTTTCTTGCAAAATCTCTCCGGCTTCATTTGTGCTTTAAGTCATTCAGGGAGTCAAGCGATTTTTATCGATAGTAACCCTTAGCCAAATCGGGAGTGAGTTGTGGTGGATACAGAGGCATTGCTACCTCAGAAAAGCCAGGGAGACATGGACGTAAATTCGCTAAAGTCTCTTTCTGAAGATTGGGCAAAAACGTATGTTAAGGTCAGTTTCCTCCAGTCCTTCTCTGAAGCCTGGGCAAAAAAGTACGTTCAAACTCTCACAGAACAGGATAGAACAGTAAAGTCTTTCTTCAAAGACAAAGCACCTGCAGCCACTGCCGCAAAGCTGCTACAGTCACTTCGTCCGGCAAGCCTGCAAGCCTGGACAAAAACCGAAGCGTTACTTGCTCACGAAGTGGTTCGGCATCAAATTGACTCCCGATTGATCGCGCCCTGGGAAATTGCTAAAGATGCCTCCCGAATTTACGAAAAGGCACTTTCGGCCTACGCAGAACAAGTCACTCCAGCCAAACTTTCAATTTCAATTTCAGCCGATTTGGGTCATATTCGTCGAAAATGCACGGCGGTTGATCCAAGAGTGATTGGTTTTACCAGTATGCAGTTTCACTACATGGGTCAACTCTTGCTAGAGCCGCTTCCCCAAACCAAAAAAACGCACTAAGTGCTTACTTTAAGGTGATTGATGACCACTTATACATGCCATTGCAACGGGCTTATGAGGCGGCGGCTACACACAATTATGATTCTTTAGCACTCCGGGCAGTCAATCAACTCCTGCCGTTGTCCAGTTGGATTGCGACCAAAATCGTAGCGCAGGTCATTCAACTGTATCCCAGTTACCAGTCCCATACGGGTCTTCTGAGTGAACCAGCCGTTCAAATTTCAAGTATTCGAGATGTTGAAATGTTTCAGGTTTACCTATGGGTGTGTATTTTGGAAAACAGCATTCATTCCTTGCAGCATGAGCTGTTTCCACTGTGTGTGATGCTTTATCCCAAGTTAAAAGTGCGCTGGGAGCTGGTTCGACAACTGATTCATCTGCTGGGTGTAGAAATTCGAGCGAACCTAAACCCTCAACTGGCGGCATACTACGAACCCTATCATCGATCGCTATGGGCAATGTTCTCGCCTCAGGTTTTCCCAACAAGTTAAACCCCTGACTTTATTAAGCGTCAAATCTGAGTGCCTGTCCTCGAACATCAGCGTTGATTTTGCCATGTTCATAAACGACTTGTCCGCCGACAATTGTCACCACTGCCCAGCCAGTCAAGTTCCAGCCTTCAAAGGGACTCCAGCCACATTTGGTGAGCAACTCTTCTCGTCTGACCGGACGATACGTGTTCAGGTCTACCAGCACCAGATCGGCATCGTAGCCGATCGCGATCGCCCCTTTGTTGGGAATCCGATACGCCTTTGCCACTGCTGTAGACATCCAGTTGGCAACCTGAGCCACCGTACAGCGTCCCTGGACTGCCTGGGTCAACATCAGTGCCAGGGATGTTTCCACTCCGGGCATTCCAGACGGCGAATTGGGATAGGGCTGTGCCTTTTCCTCCAGGGTATGGGGAGCATGATCGGTGGCAATGAAGTCAATCACGCCGTCTAGCAGGGCCTGCCAGAGGACTGCATTATCGTGGGGCGATCGCAGCGGTGGGTTCATTTGGGCCAGGGTGGCGATCGTCTCATAGGCACTGGTGTTTAACAGCAAATGTTGGGGAGTCACTTCTGCGGTAACCCAGGCGGGCTTGTCCTGGCGCAATAGCTCTGCTTCCTCTGCCGTAGACAGGTGCAAAATGTGCAGGCGTCTCTGGTATTGCTGAGAAAGTCGCAGCGCCAGTTGAGTGGCTTGCAAGGCTGCCTGATTATCTTGAATTTGAGAGTGGATTGCCGGGTCAGCAATTCCGGCAAACTGCTGCCGCCGCTGCTGAATCCGGGCTGGATCTTCGGCATGAACTGCAATCAGGCGGCTACCGGTTGAGAAAATTTTCTTTAAAACAGTTTCCTGGTCAATCAGCAACGGGCCATGCATCGAACCCATGAAAATTTTGATCCCCGGTGTTGGGTTAGCATCCAGCAGATCTGGAAGCACGTCTGCCGTTGCCCCAATAAAAAAACCGTAATTGACCAAGCACTTCTGAGCCGATCGCTGGAGTTTGTCATCCAGTGCTGCTTGAGTTGTAGTCAATGGTCGAGTATTTGGCATTTCCAGGAATGAGGTAACGCCCCCCTTCGCACAGGCACAACTGGCGGTAAACAAGTCCTCTTTATGCTCCAAACCAGGCTCTCGAAAATGCACTTGCGGATCAATCACTCCTGGCAACAACGTCAGTCCCGTTGCGTCTATTTCATGAATTGAGCGATCGGAGGGGAGTTCAAGGTGTGAGGCAATCCGCACAATCTTGCCATCCTGAATGTGTACATCTCCAACCCGGAATCCACCGTCTGGCTGAAGAATTTGAGCGTGGCGAATCAGTAAAGATGAATCAGATGGCATGGCGATTAGAGCCGTTTAAAATGAAGTTTGAACAACCAGAATTTATAAATCTTCCCTGAATGTGAGGATTCCTCGGTACCCTAATTTCACTAAATAGCGGCATACCGTTTAGACTAGTTATCTTGAAGCAAGCATAGCTTTCCATCCGTTGATGTACATTTCCTATGACGCAGGCACAGAATAAAGAACCCGGTGATCATAATTCTCCTCAACCACCCCGCGAGAACGTTTGGGTTGAAATCCTCAAAACCCTTGGATTAAGTGCCGTTCTAGCATTCGGAATTCGGACATTTGTTGCTGAAGCTCGCTTTATCCCCTCCAAGTCGATGGAGCCAACTCTTTTAGTTGAGGATCGACTCATTGTAGACAAGGTAAGTTACCACTTCAAGGAACCTCAACGGGGCGATATTGTGGTATTTATGCCACCGGACAAAGCCTCCGATGTCTGTACTGGGAAAATTACACCCTCCAAGGATGCTTACATCAAACGAGTGATTGGTTTACCAGGTGAAACTGTGGCAGTTAGGGAGGGGCGGGTTTACATCAACGATCGCCCTCTCCAGGAAGACTACATCAGGACTCCCAGTTACCAGTATGGTCCTAAAGTCGTCAAACAAGGCGAATACTTAGTCCTGGGAGACAATCGCGATAATAGCTGCGATAGTCACTCCTGGGGATTCGTTCCGCGTGACAACATCATTGGTCGGGCAGTTGTTCGCTTTTGGCCGCTCGATCGCGTAGGCGGAATCAGCCCCGAACCGAAGTACGACAATTAAGGTAGGGACTAGGGATTAGGAACTGGGGGCTAGGGAAAAAGCAGCACCAGCACCCCTGCGTGAGCGTGACCTGCGCGAAAAAACGCTTGCAGTAATGGGTTCTCCCAGTAGAGTAAGGCTTTATCAATCAGCAAAGTCAGCAGGAACTAACCCCCAAATTGAATGGTGGGCATGAGCAGCAAGGTCAGTCTCACCATGAAGCGCGTTGCTCTTGACATAAGCTACCTAATCGCGACCTGTAACTTATAGCTAGTATTTCCGCGAGTTCCACCAACGATAATTTGATAGTCCCCTGATACAGGCAACACACTGGTCCAGTTCACTGCTTCCTGTTTCAAAGTGCGGCGTTGTCCAGCTTTATTGGGTGGAGCCGTGACTTCAAAAACGGCGTTATTTTCCAGTGAGGCAATTTTGACGCTTATGGTTTGTCCCTTGCTAGCACCTAGCAGGTAAATGTCCCGTGTACCGCGTACAACCGCATCCTCAAGCGTAGTGGAATATTTACCTGGGGCAAATTTAACTCGTCGGATGCGTGATGTTTGAGCAAGGACGGTAGCTGGCGTTGCCCCTATATCTGCAGTCGCTGAAGATTGAGCAGGATGAGAGAGGGGGAACGTTGATGAGCTAGAGGCTGCAATCTGATTTAAGCCAACTGGAGCGGACGATAAAGCTGCAACGGTAATTAACGATAAGGATTTGCGGCTGAACAGACACTGGGTCATTAGAACCTCAAGTAACGAGCGAATAGACCTCCTCTCAAGGTTAAAGCGAAAATCAATGTAGGGGAGCATTCATATTTTCCCTGTAAGGTTAGATTGATCGATCGCACACAGGGTTGCCACCCGACCAAAGCTTGGGTTGTAGGTAAGTTGAACAACCAAATAGCTTGAAGGTTTGTAGGGGAGTCGCTCTGCCCACTCGATCGCCACAATTCCTGGTTCCACCTCAACGCCCTCCCAGTAAGTCTCCAGGTAAAGGGCTGCTGCCTCTGCAGACTCTAGGCGATATAAATCCAGGTGATAAAGGGGCAGCCGTCCACTTGAGTATTCATTGATCAGGGTGAAGGTTGGACTATCGATCGCTTCGGTGATTCCCAATCCCTCGCCAATCCCCTGCACCAGCGTTGTCTTACCGCTGCCCAACTCTCCTTCTAATAGCACCACGCTTCCGGCTGGCAGGCTTTGTCCTAACTGGACTCCCAACTGACGAGTCGCTTCAGGATTGGGAAGATGCAAGGTAATTGGAAGGTTCTTAGTGATGTGTCCCTGGTCATTTGTCATTTGTCGTTTGAAAGGCGAGAGGCGAGAGAGGAGGGATGAGAGGTGAGGGGCAATTGGGGTGAAGGATGAGGAGTCTTCTTCATCCCTTCATCTGCCTCTGCTGCTCGTGGTCTCCCCACTCTTCTAAAGTCCCTGCACTCGCGTGTACCAGCGAAACAGCACTCGTGCTAAGGCATAGGCGTTGTGGCGGACTAAGCCAGTGTGTTCGTCTTCTTCGATAATATTTGCCAGGATAATTCGACGACCGAGGCGGCCCACAACATCGCGATCGAGGGGAACGGGATTGGAGTTTTCCTGGGCGTAGCGAATCAGCGCTCTGGCAGAAGGAACTTGTTTTTGCACCAGCACAGCTTCAAAGAGTTTTTTGCCACAGGCTCGGTCGATCGCGCGAATGTGATCGCCAACGCTGTAGCCTTGAGTTTCACCTTCCTGGGTCATGATGTTGCAAACGTAGATGCAGGGCGATTGGGATTCAGCGATCGCCTCCGCAATCTCTGGCACCAACAGGTTCGGGATGATGCTGGTGTAGAGGCTGCCGGGACCGATGATGATCAAGTTGGCCTCACGGATTGCTTTCAAGGCCTTCGGCAAGGCGGGTGGATCAGCGGGGGTGCAACCCATTCGGACGATGCTACCCCTCGCGTCTGTAATGCTGGATTCTCCCTCAATCCGGCGACCATCGGACAGTTCTGCCCACAACCGCATATCGCTCAACGTGGCGGGTAACACCTGTCCGCGAACGGCCAACACTTTTGAACTGGCGGCGATCGCTTGCTCCAGATCGCCTGTAATCTCACTCATTGCGGTCAGAAACAAATTGCCGAAGCTGTGCCCCATCAACCCATCGCCAGCCCGGAAGCGGTACTGAAACAATTCCGTCATCAACTTTTCTTCATCCGCCAGGGCTGCCAGGCAGTTGCGGATATCACCGGGGGGCAGAACGCCAATTTCACGGCGTAATCGCCCTGAAGAGCCACCATCATCAGTCAACCGTGACGATCGCTGTGGTATTGGCGCTGTAGTCCTTCAATCCACGCAGCAGAGTAGAAAGCCCGGTTCCCCCACCAACTACCACAATCTTTGGCCCCCGATGGAGCCGACGGTGAGTTAATAGCACATCAATCAAGTCTTCATCGCCGTCGGGCATGAGCACTTCAGTAATCGATCCCAGGGTGCGCGTATGTCCCCACCACACCAGCAGCAACCCAGACGCCATCGCCAATGGACCACTGACATAGTTAGGAATAATATCTGTAATCGTTTGCAGAACTTGCCCAATCAACTGAGTGGTGTAAAAGACGGGAGTCATCTTCATCCAGATGGCAAACCCCAGCGTTGCGAGCAGCACTCCGCTGGCGCTGAGCAACAACCAGCGCTTAACTAGCAATCCAGGCGCGAGCCACTTAAACCACCGATTCACTCGAACGGTTCGATGACGGGATTCCTGCCTCAGGACGTGGATTGCCTGTTTGAGTAAGCCGATGGTCATTGTTCGTAAAGGAATAGGGAATCGAAAGATGCTGCCGAAATTACTCTAAACGGTTTTGACTTGAGCCGCACAGTAACCCAGAAACTCACCTGAATGATCATGAGTGTGATTAATTGACTGTAAACTGGCTGCGTAAGTTGCTCCTTTCTCAAGCGTATTGAATACTCACTGATAAAGATATAAAAGCTGGATGAACCTCGACCACCCGGTTGAACAATGCCCTATTCAAACACTATCTTGAGCGATCGCGCACGCAAACTTTGTAGGACTTACGTAAATGCTTCATAAACATTGGATTAAGTCTGGTAATGGGTAATGAGTTGAGACCATTACTTCCTACTACCGATTACCGATTACCGATGATCTGCGTAAGCCCTACTTTGCAGTTGATCCGCCTAATTAAACCTTGTCCACGTCCAGTCCTGGGATTTTTCTGAAGGGAAAGCTACGGATTCCGAGCTGGACGTGGTTTACTTCCCTGTATTTACCTGACAGATGGCTCCTGTTTAGCCTAAAGTCATAGGAGTCAGACCGGGTATTCTCCAATCCCGCAAGAGTAGCAGTTCCCAGAGTTAGACTAATAACCAATGTCCTGTTTCACATTCTGATGGCTGAACCGTTGATTGAACTGAAAGGCATCAGTAAGGCGTTTGGAGATCATGCCGTCTTAGATTCTGTTGATTTGACCATTTACCGGGGTGAGGCACTCGCTATCATTGGCCCTTCTGGTACTGGCAAATCAACGATTTTGAGGATCATTGCCGGACTGCTCTCTCCAGACGCTGGTGAAGTCTACGTGCAGGGGCAACAGCGTAAGGGGTTGATTGAGGATTCTCAGGATCCAGTCGGAATTGGGATGGTGTTTCAACAGGCGGCTCTGTTTGATTCCCTAACTGTGGATGAGAATGTTGGGTTTCTGCTCTACGAACATTCCGGGCTGTCCCGTCCTCAGATTCGGGAACTGGTCAATCAGCGATTGGAGATGGTGGGCTTGAGAGGAATCAGCGATCACTATCCAGCCCAGCTATCCGGTGGAATGCGCAAGCGAGTTAGCTTTGCCCGGGCGATTATGGCAAATCCAGAAAACCCCAAAGACATCCCAGAAGTGCTGCTTTATGATGAACCAACGGCTGGACTCGACCCGATCGCCTCAACCGTAATTGAAGATTTGGTTCGCCAGCTCCAACAGGCTCACGCTGGCTGCAGCACTTACGTGATGGTGACTCACCAGGAAAGCACTATTCGTCGCACGGCTGACCGGGTCGTGCTGCTCTACCAGGGAAAAGTGCAATGGGAAGGCAATGTCAATGACATCGATACCACCAATAATCCATTAGTTCGACAATTTTTTAGTGGCAGTATAGAAGGACCGATTCAAGTGATTGGTTAGTAATCCGTCAGGATAGATTTGAGGGATACTCAAATCTACAAAATCCCATTTTAGACACTGTTTTTGATGGTTTT
>JAAUSG010000325.1 GCA_012034055.1 Leptolyngbyaceae cyanobacterium RU_5_1
GTTTGACGATGCGAGGGGAGGTGAGCAGAGCGACCGGGTAGATGACGCAAGGTCTCTAAGCAAACAGCGTTCAGGTAGGGTAAGCGAACCACCGCATTGGGGTCGGGGTTGCTGCCCAGCGTTGCCAGTTCTGCAAACAATTTGGTGTGGATCTCTGGCAGATAGTGAATCCAGTACAGTGCCCAGGTGAGTGCGGTGGCTGTCGTTTCGTGCCCAGCCAGCAGCAGTGTCACCAGTTCATCGCGCAGTTCCACATCGGTCATCGGTTGACCCGCCTCATCCCGGGCTGCCATCAACAGCGAGAGAATATCGGTACGGGTTGGGTCAGGCTGTTCGCGTCGCTCCTGAATTTCGGCGTATAGTTCTTGGTCAATTTGCTGAATGAAGCGGAGGAATTTTCCCCCTGGACTCCAGGCACCATAATCCCGCTGCAAGATGGGGAAAATGCCATCGCAAACCCAAAGCGGGAGGTGGTCACGTCGAGTAGGAACTTGAAAAGTCGTTGCAAGCGATCGCACCGTTCTCCCTGGTTCAGCCCAAACACCGCTTGCAGGATGACCCGCATCGAAATCGACTGCATCGTCGGACGAACAACAAACGGTTTGCCAATCTGCCACTGACGAACCACCTCGTCTGTGATGTCATGGATGAGTTGACCGTAGGCCCGCATCCGTTCGCCGTGAAAGGGGGGCATGAGTAACTGGCGATGGCGGTGGTGGCGATCGCCGTCTAGCAATAGCAACGAATAATTGCCTACTGTAGACCGCAAGATATAGTTCGCTCGTCCCGCATCAAATTGGTCAGAGCTTGCTGTAAAAATCTGCTCAATTGCCTCTGGATTGCTGAAGAAGTAGAAATTGCGGTAGCTGCCCAACTGGGCCCCAAAGCAATCTCCGTAGCGACTGGCGCAGTGATCTAAAAAATTCAACGGATCAAGAATCCACTGCATGAGTTGCAGTAAAGGGAATGCGGTATGTATGGGTGGATGTTTCATAGGTTTCGCCTCTCCCATTTGCTTTCAGTATCTCTCAATCGGGCGGCGATCGTGGGTAAGGGCTTCCTGATTCCCCATTCCCTCCGTAATTCCCTAAAATGTCGAGAAATGGGTGGCAACTAGCGCAGGGTAGCGCTATTCTTGACAGAATTCAGACTCACCGTGGTGTTGATCGCGATCGCGCCAATTAACCCTGCAGGACTCGTTTAGCCTTGCTTAACTCATGTTTCAGTCGTCATTGCTACCAAGTCAGAGAATTCGTTGCTTGAGTTGCCCAACCACCTGGGGGGTGAGGGCGATCGCGGGTTCGTTGGTTGTTGCCAGTGCGATCGCTTTGCTGGCAACCTCCGCCGCAGAAGCGCTCCAGGTCAAAATCACGCCCTCTAACCCCAAACTGGGAGACACGCTATGGGTCGTTGCCCAGTACGACAATCCAACTATCAGCTCCACGCCTCAAGTCTCCCTTGGCAAACAAACCGCTCAGACCTTCCTGATTGGCCCCAACCAATTCCGTGCCCTGCTGCCCACCACTCCTTTGGATAAACCGGGAACCATCACAATCCAAGTCACCGGCGGCGGTGAAACCAAGCAAGTCGCCGTTAAGCTAGGAAATCGCACATTCCCAACCCAGTCAATCTGGCTATCGGGCAAAGGCAGCGATGGCACAGACTACGAGTTTGATCGCGTAGATGCCTTCAAAAAATTAGTCACCCCGGAAAAATTTTGGAACGGTCGATTTCGTCGTCCCAACCAAGGGCCAATCACCTCTGGCTATGGAATTCGTCGCTATTACAACGGCGTATTTGCCAAAGACTATTATCATCGTGGTGTAGATTACGCCGGATCGCATGGATCGCCGGTCATCGCTCCTGCCCCTGGACGAGTGGCGCTGGTGGGTCGAGTTGCACAAGGGTTTAAACTGCACGGCAATACTATTGGGCTTGACCACGGCCAGGGTGTAACGAGTATTTACCTCCATCTCAGTCGGATTAATGTTAAGGAAGGGGATTTTGTGCAGGCAGGACAGGCGATCGGAGCTGTCGGAGCCACTGGAGCGGTAACCGGTCCGCATTTGCATTGGGGGCTTTACGTGAACGGGATGTCCGTTGATCCAGCTCCCTGGCGTGATCAGGGGTTTGAATAATGTTTTTCTGGAGCGCTGTTAAAACGATGCAACAACTACAATCTGGGGCAATCCGGTTCACGACTATCCAGCAAAGACGGGACATAAAAGACAGAATGCGGGGTGGAGGGTTCTATGAGTATTAAAAAGATTGTGGAACAGGCTCTGCAGGATGGTTATCTGACGCCAACGATGGAGGCAGAGGTGGCACACATCTGTGATACCGCCTCAGAATTGTCGATGGAAGAGTATATGGCGCTCGATCGCCTCATGGGTGCCCTATTAACTGGCGAAGTGGTTGCCGTTCCCCGCAAGCAGTTCATCAATGTGATGGAAGAGTTGGTACTGACCGAGGCGATCGCCCGGGTTGCTGAAATCGAAGCCACCAGCGATCGCACCCTCGACCTGGGTGATATTGCCGCCTACGCCCTGAACCGCTTGCCGCCCCTCTACGCCACCACCGAAGAAGGGGCAACCTACCAACGCCAGCGTGCCAGAGCAGAACTGCAACCCTTGATTGCCCAAAAAGTCGGCGATGCGATCGCCCGCAACCTCGATCGCCCCGAATTCTTCCCCGAACGCCAGGTGATTGGCAAGAGTTCCGGTGACGAAATTCTCACCCAGGTCAGCGCCCTGCTACAGGCCTATGCGCCAAACTACGAGCAACAAACAGAATCGGCGTAGAGGTCATTGGTGATGGGTGATGGCTCGGAAAGCTGGGCGGGAAGCATGTTGAAGTTCACTGACAACCCTCAGAAAATCCATGCGATGTCTCGGTAGCTGGGGTATTCTGAATCTTAGTCAAACCCGCGATCGCATCTAGAATTCACATGAAACCGGCAGCACGAGTTGGGCAGCTTACTCCTTCCATGACGTTGGCGATCGATGCCAAAGCGAAGGCGATGAAAGCGGAAGGCAAGGATGTTTGCAACTTCAGCGTCGGTGAACCAGACTTTCCAACACCTGCTCACATCCGTAAAGCGGCCGAAGAGGCACTGGAAGCTGGGAAAACTCGCTATGGCCCCGTTGCTGGAGAGCCGAAATTGCGACAGGCGATCGCCCAAAAGCTGCAAACCAACAATGGTCTCTGCTACAGCGCCGACAACATCATCGTCACCAATGGCGGTAAGCACTCGCTCTACAACCTGATGATGGCGCTAATTGAGCCTGAAGATGAGGTGATCATTCCGGCTCCCTACTGGTTGAGCTATCCAGAAATGGTGAAGTTGGCGCAGGGCAAACCTGTGATTGTGCAAACTGATGAGGCGAGTCAGTTCAAGATCACGCCAGAGCAACTGCAGCAGGCAATCACGCCCAAAACTCGTCTGTTTGTGCTCAATTCACCCTCCAACCCAACTGGCGTTGTCTACACCCCAGACGAAATTCGGGCACTGGCGAAGGTTGTCGTCGAGAACAATGTCCATGTTGTCTCAGACGAAATCTACGAAAAGCTGCTCTACGATGGAGCTGAACACCTGAGTATTGGAGCCGTTAGCCCAGCAGCCTTCGATCGCACCATGATCAGCAGCGGGTTTGCCAAAGCCTACGCCATGACCGGTTGGCGGATCGGTTTCCTCGCAGGTTCAGTGGAGCTGATTAAAGCCTGTTCCACCATCCAGGGACACAGCACCTCCAATGTCTGCACCTTCGCTCAGTATGGCGCGATCGCCGCCCTCGAAGGATCTCAAGACTGCATTGAAGAAATGCGCCAGGCCTTTGCCAAACGCCGCATTGCCATCCTGGACTTGCTCAATTCCATTCCCGGACTCAGTTGCGTCACCCCCAACGGAGCCTTCTACGTCATGCCCAGCATCCAGGAAATTGGCATGAGTTCCCTGGAGTTTTGCGAAGCCTTGCTGGAAGAGCAACAGGTCGTTACGGTTCCCGGCATTGCCTTCGGCAGCGACGGCTATATTCGCATCTCTTACGCCACTGATATGGAAACCATTCAAAAAGGCATGGAGCGGCTGGACACGTTTGTGCGATCTCGCTTAGGGCACTGAAAAATTCAAACTGGGAAGCCCCTGCTAGTAGCGCGATCGTTATCTGGGTCGTTTGCCCCAAGATCTAACGCCGTTTGGCAGCGATCGCTACCCCAGCGAAGTCCGTTGGGCCTCGGCGTGTAACTTAAAGCCGGAAAAATTTAACCTCAAGATCGGCTGAAATCCTTGTGGGCTGGAAATGCTGTTCTATGAGGCTTCCCGCCTTAAAATATGCGCCCTAGAAAGTTCGATCTATAAAGCTATTGCCATACCCATATTATTTTCTTATTATTAGAAGAAATATGGAAACCTGGAGAGATGCCCCCTAAACCGTTGTAGAAGCTGCAACTGAAAATAAAGTGGTGCCTGATCTTAAGAAACCAGATTTCAACCGTGAGCATCGCTT
>JAAUSG010000326.1 GCA_012034055.1 Leptolyngbyaceae cyanobacterium RU_5_1
GTGGGGAGGGGTCGGGGGTTGGGGGCACGCTAAGGGTCGGATTTAGTAAGACTTATGTATACACAGTAGGGTAGAACATGGGAACGAGTAGGGTACTGCTTACGTTTCGGGTACGATCGCCGCCCCATCTGACAGCTTCAACACGCCAGAGACGACCACTTTCTCACCCGCTTTGAGTCCGTCTAGAACCTGGTAAGAGTTACCTTGAATGGTACCCAACTTAATCGGCTTCTGTTTGGCGATCAGCTTGGCTTGATCCTGCTGAGCGACGAAGACAACGTCATCTCTTGCCCGAACATTAATGGCGCTGACCTGACCATCCACCTGCGGTTGTAGGGTGACCGATCGCCGCGACTGCAGCGTTGCGACATACTCCGACGAATCATCCAAAACACCTGAACCGACTGCCGCCACTTTGACTGGAATGCCTGCAGTTTGTCCCGTATTCGAGGCAGGCTTTTCACCACAGGCAACCATCAATCCCAGCAGCGCCGGGGCAATGACCAATCGATTTAACCGTGCAAATACCTTCATAGCAACCAGACCTTGTGCAGGGTTGATAGTAAAGGACA
The DNA here is from genome assembly GCA_012034055.1 of Leptolyngbyaceae cyanobacterium RU_5_1. Taxonomy (GTDB): domain Bacteria; phylum Cyanobacteriota; class Cyanobacteriia; order Leptolyngbyales; family Leptolyngbyaceae; genus JAAUSG01. Next base: position 573 of record JAAUSG010000326.1, read on the forward strand.
TGGATTTAATAACATGCAAAAGTTTGCTGGCGTAGGGGCGGGTTTAGCAGAATGATTGAACGTTTGAACCAGAGGTGATCGGCAAAACCCGCCCCTACAGAAAATTGTGGTTTTATTAAATTCGCATTCCCAAGTGCATGATTAAACTGAAACTTCGGTCTGAGTGTAAAAAGATTCGTTGCGGCTGTCTTGCCTAATCTTGCGAAATTTAGTTGAATCTTGCAAAACCTCATTCCACAACAGGCAAAGTAGACCTGAAATCCTAAGAATAGGCAAGAATAGCCGCACAAGCTGTTTATTCTTCACTAACGAGACTAACGAGTTTCTTACATTCTGTGATCTACCGACATATAGGTTGGTTCATCGCTGGATGACTGAACTATAATCACTGCACATGATTTAGTCTGGCAAGAGGCTTAACTCTATGAACAAAAGTGAATTGGTTGACGCGATCGTGCCAAAGTACCTACCACCAAGAAAGAGGTAGATACTGTTCTGAACGCTGTGATGGATACCATCATGGAGACCGTTTCCTCTGGAGATAAGGTGACGTTGGTTGGGTTTGGCACCTTTGAGGCTCGGCAACGTCAGGCACGGGAAGGACGCAACCCCAGTACCGGTCAGCCAATCCAAATCCCCGCAACAACCGTTCCGGCTTTTTCGGCAGGTAAGCTGTTCAAGGAGAAGGTCGCTCCTGCCGCAGACGCAGAAGAAGACGCAGAAGAAGAGGCAGAAGAAGAGGCACCAGCAAAGGGAAAAGGGAAGAAGTAGCGGTGAAGGTGAGGGGCGAGGGGTGACGAATGACGAATAATACTTCTCTAACTCCTAACCCCTAGCCCCTCACCAATGACCACCGACCACCGACCCATCGACTACGCGATCGCGATCGCGGCTCTCAAGCAGGCTGATCCGGCTCTAGCCGGCCTTATTGAGCAGGTCGGCTTCTGCAAGCTGTGTGACCAGCAGCAGACCGGTGATTTGCTTTCTTCCCTGGTCAAAGCCATCCTGTACCAGCAGCTCTCTGGTAAAGCCGCCGCCGCGATTCATCGTCGGTTTCTCCTGCTTTACCCCGACCAACCCTTTCCAACCGCAGCAGATATTCTCAACACATCGGATGAGAACCTGCGCAGCGCGGGAATTTCTCGTTCCAAAATCGTATATTTGAAAGATTTGGCACAGCATATCCTGAATGGTATCTCTGGCGCAGTTTAGACCAGGTTACGCTTTAGAGAATCCTTGCTACACCTGATCCGGATCGATTCCTAGTGCCCGCAGTCGTTCTGCCAGTGCTTGCGCTCGCGATCGCTCTTGTTCAAGCTGTTGCTCTGTTTGTTCAAGCTGTTGCTCTGTTTGCTCAAGCTGTTGCTCTGTTTGCTCTGCCCGTTGTGCAATTTCCACATAGCTCAAGAACGGTTTGTCATCGGGTCGCAGGATTTGCAGTTCAGCTCCCGACAAATTAAACCGAATTCCCAGTCTAGGACTTGTCCACTGATCAACTGGGTCAATCACATCTAAGTTGCCATCGACGCGCAGCCAGCCACCCAAATCATTACTGTCCGGATCATATACGTAGTATTCTTCTATGCTATGGCGGTTGTAAAACACCAGCTTTTTGTTCATTTCAGTCTGCGTGTTGCTGGGAGAGAGAATCTCAAACACAACCTGGGGTGCAACGTTGTCCTCCATCCACTGCTTGTAAGAACCTCGGTCTCCTTTGGGTCTGCCGAATACCACCAACACATCCGGAGCGGTACAAATATCTCGGCTGCCTTCCACCGGATACCAGAGCAAATCTCCCGCCACAAACACATCGGCGCGATCGGCAAACAACCAATCCAAATTCTGCTGAATCACTACAATCCAGCGAAACTGTTTAGTATTATCCGCCATTGGTTTGCCGTCGCTTTCGGGGTAGAAAATCTCTGATTGGGAGGAGGACTGTAGCTGAGAAACCATTGCCGCTACCTGAGTCAGATACTGGTACAAGAATTCTACTGTAACATTATCCCCTTGCTCCCTACGCATAGACACATCTGAAAATTATCCTTAAGAGATTTCTAGCAAACAAAATATCTGTAAGGGCAGGTTTGGCATTAAAGCTATTGACTGAATGCAGAGACTTTGGCAAAATCTGCCCCTACAAACGGTATGTTTTCTCTCAGAAATCTCAATATCCTGCCAATCTATCTGAATGGCGTTTTTCGGAAATGTTGAATCACAATTTGTAGAAATGTACGGGTAATATCTCAGTTAGCCCCATGCACCTGGAAACAATGACGTCCGAAAATTCTATGTCCGCCTCTTCCCAGCTACAGCTTTTGATTGTGGAAGATGATCCGGTGATGCGTTTGGGGTTGGAACAGTTTTTTGCAGACTATCCCCAACTGATCATTGTTGGTCAGGCAACAGATGGATACTCAGGGATTGAGGCAGCTCGTCGCTTGAATCCTGATCTAGTGGTCATGGATATTGGTTTACCGCAACTGGATGGAATTGAAGCAACTCGCCAAATTAAGGCAGTGTTTCCGGAAATGCGGGTGCTGATGTTAACCTCGCACAACACCGAAACCGAAATGATTGCGGCGCTTTCCAGTGGAGCCGATGCCTATTGCATCAAAGGCACCAGTCTAACGCGATTGTTGAGCGCGATCGCTGCCATTCAAGATGGAGCTGTTTATCTTGACCCCCAAATTGCTCGTACCGTGGTTGCTCACCTTCACCCTCCAGCCCACGTTGGGCCTACGGCTCAACTTTCACCCCGCGAATTAGAGATTCTAAAACTTATTATTGAAGGACAAATGAATCCTGAAATTGCTCAAACGCTTTATCTCAGCCTCAGCACCATCAAATCTCACATTCGCAGCATCATGAACAAACTGGCGGTAGATGATCGCGTACAAGCGGCAGTAGTGGCGCTGCGATCGGTTCTGGTCTAAAGAATGTCATTGTGCAGGCAGTGTAAACCAGAAGGTTGAACCTTCACCGGGACGACTCACGACGCCAATTTCGCCCCCGTGGGCCGTGATGATTTGCTTACAGAGGTACAATCCCAGCCCCAACTCAGGTATGTAGCGGGCGCGAGAACCGCGTGTATAAAGTTCAAACAAACGCCGACATTGCTCTGGTTTCATGCCAATGCCATTGTCTTGAACGGTGCAGCAAACCCATTGGATTTTAGATTTTAGATTTTAGATTTTGGATTTTAGATTGATTAAGCCGAGAGTCATCGTCGAGACGCTCAGTCGAATGATGTTCACGGAAGCCTGTCTCCCCATCTCCCCCTACCTCAGCATTCAACGTAATCGTAATACCATGTGGGTTGTGTTTCAGTGCATTGGTGATTAAGTTAGTGAAGACGCGCCAAAGTTGGGTTGTATCGACATTAACCAGTGGCAGATCGGCACTCATTCGATTAATTAAGGTGATGTGATTCTGTTTGAGAACGGGTTCTAGATCAGATCGAACGGCTTCTACTAGGTCGCTCAACGATTTCGGTTCACAGTTAAGGGGAATGCCCTGTATTTCACTGGCGTGGGCTTCCAGTAGGGAATTAATCAGGTTAAGTTGGCGATCGCTCCCTTCCAATAATCGCTCCAACACTGAACGGTCAACCAAAATCGTCTGCTCAGATTCCTTCAACAAATTATTCAACACCATTGATGTGCCCATAACAGGCGTTTTTAGATCATGAGAAACTGAGTGTAACCACGGGCGCACCTAGCGGTTGGGGGAGTAAAGAGAGGGTGTTAGTGGGCAATCGGCAAACAAGGAATCGAATCGCCCCTTGACCCAAGCTACCCGCAGATGAAGCAGATGATTAAATCCTGGCTCACTCGACCGCATTCCAGTTCCCATAAATCGTTGCGTAATCAACCACTTGCAAGCACTTTCAACCATCCCCGAACCAATCGGAACCCCTA
>JAAUSG010000075.1 GCA_012034055.1 Leptolyngbyaceae cyanobacterium RU_5_1
CGCATCCAATGCCACATGCACTTCCACTACGCGGGAATCGATATTGGCGCTCGGATCTGTGTTAATCACGTTCTGACGCTGGATCTGCCAGCCCGTGCGGGTGACGGTTCCCGTCAGTTGACCGGGGAGAGAATCGCTGGTGATGCGGGCTTTTTGTCCCACTTTGACTTTGCTGAAATCACTTTGATACACTTCCGCAACGGCATCCATTTGATGGGTTTGGGCCAACTCCACAATGCCGTCAGAGGAAACAACCTCACCCGCATAGGTGTGAACTTTTACGATCGTGCCGTCCTGAGGCGCTTTGACAGAAGCCCGATCGAGTTCGGCTTTGGCTTGCTTAGCAGCAGCGATCTCCCGATCCACTTCTGCCTTTGCCACTCGCACGTCCACGGATCGCACTTCTGCAACTTGATTTAAGGTCGCGTTGGCCTGTTGTACCTGCTGTTTCCCAGACGCGATCGTGCGTTGAAGCTTGGTTTGAGCCTGATTAATTTGACGTTGGGCCGTCAAGTTGATCCGGTTCAGGACTGCTTGGGCTTCTTCAACTTGCTGTTGGGCAGTGTCAAAGGTGAGCCGCTTACTGTCTAGCTCTGACTTTGAGATGCCCCCTTGGGCCTGAAGCCGTCGGTAGCGCTCAAACTCAACTCGGGCATTTTTTCGTGTAGCTTTAAGTCGTCGGATGGTGGCCTCTTGAGAATGACGATCGCCATCCCACTGAGCCTGCACCCGTGAAATTTCATCAACTTGGGATGCGCGATCGTTCTCTAGTTCCACCTGAGCCTGCCGCGACTTGGCCGCCTGAGCGTCAATTTCTCCCGATTTTGCCCCTGCGTTGACCTGCATGAGCTTGGCTTGAGCCAACCACACCTGCTCTTGGGCTTCATCCAAAGCAGCCTGGAGACGATCGCGATTGTCCAAAATGGCAATGGTCTGTCCGGCCTTGACGCGATCGCCCTCTTTCACCAGCAACTGCTCCACCCGATTGCCATTATTAGAAGTGGGAGCCGACAGTTTGACGACGGTTCCCTTAGGCTCTAACCGTCCCAGTGCCGTAACGGTTTTGGCCCGCACCAAAGCAGGAGACGCCCCTGTCGAGCCCACTGCCGGAGCTTGACCCTTCTGGGATAGATAGAGTCCCGTACCTGCCAAACCAACCACGCCCAGAATTGCCAGCAGCTTTCCAGAGTTCGCCAGCGTCAAAGCTTTGAAATCTATTACACCGTGGGTCATAAAGCACCTTCCCGGTTCGACTTTTAACTAAACTATACGGTTTAGTGTTGCTGAATTTAAACTAAACTGAGTAGTATAGTTATGTCAAGTCCTTCAGCGATCGCATTTCGCGCGATACTTCAAGGTATGGAACAGCAAACAATTACTAATCCCGTCCGTCAGTTATCGGCCTGAAAAAGCAGAGGCCATCCTAGGCGGAGCCATGCAAGAATTTTTGGCCTGTGGCTATGCCGCCACGAGTATGGATCGCGTTGCGGCTACGGCAGGTGTCTCTAAGGCCACCATCTACAGTCATTTCCAGGATAAAGAAGGACTCTTTAAAGCCCTTATCCAGCAGCTCGTCCAAAAAAAATTCCGGTCGATTTTTGCTCCCGTGAACGATCGAGACTTACAGGCCGATCCGACGGCTGCATTGACCCAAATTGCGAACAACGTCCTCGATACGGGAATGGGAGATTCGCAATACGTTAATTTCATGCGACTGATTATGGGTGAGTCGGGGCGTTTTCCAGAGTTAGCGCGGACCTTTGTGCGCAATATTGAGGCGACTGCCTGTCAATTCTTTAAGCAGTACTTGCATGATAAAGCTGAAGAACTTCAGTTACCCGATCCAGAGGCGACAGGGCGCATTTTCATTGGAGCGCTCGTTCATTATTTGATCGTGCAGGAAATGATGCACGGGAAAGATATTCTGCCGATGGAGCGCGATCGGTTAGTCAAAAACCTCATTTTTCATATCTGTCCTCAGGAAAGCACACCTGCGATGACGAATGGCACTTAACGGCCTGGAGTTCACCGACGGTACAAACTTTTGAGGCTGCACCAGAGTGTTGAGTCGCATTTATGATTTTGATTGCCGTTATGGATAAAACCATTTTTGACCACGTTTTTCGATTCGCAGCTTGGGCAACTTGGCATGGGTTATGAGGGGCTAGACAGATCTTATCCTTACATCTGACGGACAACCAGATTTCATAGCATTGCCGCATCAAAACCAATAGAACTGAGTGTCATCCTACTCCTGTGTAGCTCCCTTACCCAGGTGTAATTAAAAGTGCAAGTTTCTGTTAAGCGTCGCTGGAAGAGAGGTTGAACCCATAGTCATTCCAATCTTGATTAGCGCGTAAGACGCTGAGGGCTAACATGGCCTCAGCCTTTTCGACTGTCCACCAACGGATGGTGGAGTTCCGAGGTTGAGTGCGCTGGTTTGAAACAGTTGTAAATGCGAGGCCCCGGCGAGGCTTGACACCCGATTGGGAGATCGCTCCAACTTAGCAGCGAGGGGTGATGCCTAGGGGTGGCAGGAGGATGTGGCGTACCTCTAGCGCTAGCAACAAAAAATCACTAAAAACTATAGAACTTAACTTCAAAAAGCGTTGGGAGCCATTCTGGTAAATATTCATGAAAAATCTTATAGATCCTGACTTTTCCTGATTAATTCCTCCATTCACTACTGATATCTTTTTGATAAATGGATAGATATATGGATTTTAGCTCTAGCGTAGAAAATTACAACTTTGCTCACGGCGCGAGTGGGACGGTTTGATGTCTGGGTTGTTCACTTCGAGGAACGGCAATGCTCAGTCCAAGAACGCAAGAAGGCGACAAACAAGAAAGTGAAGCGGATAAAAGCTACTTTGCTGCACCTCCTGCTGTATCGCTCCCAAAGGGTGGTGGAGCAATCAAGGGCATGGGTGAGAAGTTTGCTGCGAATCCGGTGACGGGAACAGGTTCGATGTCGGTGCCGATCGCCACTAGTCCAGGTCGGGGTGGGTTTGGGCCGCAGTTGTCTCTGTCCTATGACTCTGGGGCGGGTAATGGCATGTTTGGGATGGGTTGGAGTTTGTCTGTACCATCCATCACTCGCAAGACGGACAAGGGGTTGCCCCGATACTGGGATGGGTCGAAGTCGGATGTTTTTATTCTTTCCGGTGCGGAAGATCTGGTGCCTGTGTTGATGCAGGATGCCGCAGGTGACTGGATGCCAAAGGTTTTGCCGCCACGAACGGTTAATGGCACAAATTATCGCATCCAGCGCTATCGACCGCGCATTGAGGGCTTGTTGCCCAGATTGAATGCTGGACAAATCTATCCGATGCGACGGATATTTTTTGGCGATCGATCTCTAAGGAGAATATAACGACCTGGTATGGCAAAACCAAAGATTCTCGCATTACCGATCCAGATGATGCCTCGCGTATTTTTAGTTGGTCGATCTGTGAAAGCTACGATGACAAAGGGAATGTCATTGCCTACCAATACAAGCAGGAAGACGATACAGGAGTCGATCTCTCGAATGCCAACGAGCGCAATCGCGTTCGCACGGCGAGTCGCTACTTAAAGCATATTCGCTATGGCAATCGCTCACCCTACGTTCCAAGGCTGGAGATGGATTCTCCCTGGCCTGTACTGCCAGATGATGACACTTGGTTCTTTGAGGTTGTTTTTGATTATGGTGAGCACGATTTAACCAATCCCAAACCGGGGGATGCGGGGAAGTGGGCGATTCGCAACGATCCCTTTTCTTCCTACCGTTCTGGGTTTGAAGTGCGAACCTATCGGCTGTGTCAGCGAGTGCTGATGTTCCATCATTTTCCGGGTGAGACAGAGGTTGGCGAGGATTGTTTGGTGCGATCGACGGATTTCACCTACTCCTACGAGCAAAATCCTACGGATGTTCGCAATCCAATTTATTCATTCTTACTCTCGGCGACACAGACGGGTTATAAACGGGATGGAAATGGATATATCCAGAAAACCCTACCGCCGCTGGAGTTTACCTATAGTGAACCCAATATTGATGAAACGGTGCGGGAGGTCAATCGCGCCAGTCTGGAAAATTTGCCGGAAGGACTGGATGGAACTCGCTACCAGTGGGTGGATCTGGATGGGGAAGGTTTGTCAGGCATTCTCACCGAGCAGGGAGGTGGATGGTTTTACAAGCGCAATCTCAGCCCCATTAATACTGTTCAGGAGAATGGTCAGCAGCATGTGGAGGCAAATTTTGCCCCGATTGAGCTAGTGGCAAGTAAACCTGCCAGTGGGCTGGGGAATGGTGGGCAGTTCCTCGATCTGGCGGGGGATGGTCAGCCCGATTTGGTGAGTTTACGCAGTGCGACGCCCGGATTCTACGAACGGACTCAGGAGGCAGGCTGGGAAAATTTTGTGCCCTTCAAGTCTCTGCCTGTGCTGGATTGGGATAACCCAAATCTGAAGTTTATCGACCTGAATGGGGATGGGCACAGCGACATTCTGATTACAGAAGACAATTGTTTTGTTTGGCATCCGTCGCTGGCGGAGGATGGCTTTGCGGCAGCGGAGCGGGTATCTCAACCTTGGGATGAGGAAAAAGGTCCACGGGTGATCTTTGCAGACAGTACGCAGTCGATCCATCTGGCGGATATGTCGGGGGATGGACTGACGGATATTGCGCGGATTCGCAATGGGGAGGTGTGTTACTGGCCGAATCTGGGGTATGGGCGGTTTGGGGCGAAGGTGACGATGGATGCTGCGCCCTGGTTTGATGCGCCGGATATTTTTAATCAGCGCCGGGTTGTGTTGGCGGATATTGACGGAACGGGAACGACAGATATTCTGTACCTGAGTGGGGAAGGGGTGCAGGTTTATTTTAATCAGTCGGGGAATGGTTGGTCGGCAAAGCGAGTGTTGAAGAGTTTTCCGGCGATCGATAGTGTGGCATCCATAACGGCGATCGACCTACTGGGGAATGGGACAGCTTGTCTGGTCTGGTCTTCTCCCTTGCCTGGTAATGGCCGCCGTGTGATGCGCTATATCGACTTGATGGGGGGACAGAAGCCACACCTCCTCATCAAGACGGTCAACAACCTGGGGGCGGAAACGGTTGTGCAGTACGCGCCTTCTACCCGGTTCTACTTACAAGACAAACTCGATGGTAAACCCTGGATTACAAAATTGCCGTTTCCGGTGCATTGTGTTGAGAAGGTCACGGTAACAGACCAATGGCGGCAGACTCGCTTCTCCAGTACCTATTCCTATCACCACGGCTATTTTGATGGATTTGAGCGGGAGTTTCGGGGGTTTGGTCGGGTTGAGCAGTTGGATGTGGAGTCCTATGGTGAGTTTGCCAATGGCAATGCGGCCAGTCCCTATATTACGGCGGACAAGACGCTCTATCAGCCACCCATTAAGACGATCGCTTGGCATCATACGGGTGCGCTACTCGAAAACCAGCGCATTCTTTCCCAGTTTAAACACGAGTATTTCCCCAGTTGGTTTGAGGATTTGAAACCGGATGTTGTCAACGTCCTGGGAACGTTTCGGGAAAATGACTTACCAGAACCTGATTTGGCTGCCCAAGATCTGAGCACCGCAGAATGGCGGGAAGCTTTGCGGGCTTGCAAAGGCATGATGCTGCGCCAGGAGGTGTATGAGCTGGATGTGGATGCTCTGGAGCGGGGTGAACACCGCCCGGTGAAGTTGTTCTCGACGGCCTATCACAATTGCCATATTCAGCGGCTACAGGGGAAAGGAAGCAATCAATACGCTGTCTTTCTGGTGACTGAGAGCGAGGCGATTACTTATCACTATGAGATGGATCTCAGACCGGACGATCTGCGTCCAGATCCACGCATTGCCCACACGCTGAATCTTCAATTTGACGAGTATGCCAATGTCTTACAGTCAGCAGCGGTAGTCTATCCCCGCCTCGGTAAGTTTGAGGACGATTCTAGCCTCGCTACTGGACTCGTCGATGCGGTTGCCCTGATCCACCAGGTGCAGCAGGAGACCCATTTGGCCTATACCGAGGCACGATATACGGAGGATTTCGGCACCCAACCAGGGGACAAGATGGCAGCACTCGACAACTACCGCTTACGGGTGCCCTGTGAGGCGCTGACCTATGAGCTGACTGGCATCAAACCCAAGTCAGGCTTGTACTTTACGTTGAAGGAGTTACGGGATTTTCGACTGAGCTTGGTGCATCAGACCTCAGGCACGCTCGTACCGGATATTCCCTATCAGCAGATCCCGAACCGAACAACCCCAGAAAAGCGCCTCGTCGAACAGGTTCGGATGCTGTTTTTTGCTGAAAATTTGCTCGATCCTTTGCCTTTCGGACAACACGGTCGGTTGGGCTTGGCCTACGAAACTTATAAACTGGCGCTGACTGAAGCGCTGCTGAATGCCGTCTTTAAGGATGCGGCGGGGAATAACAAACTCGACCAACCGATCGAGGGGGCGACGACCGCCCGCGCCAAGCTGAACGATCCCGTCATCAGTGGTTATCTTAGCAACGCGCAACTGGCTACACGCTTTGCCTCGAGTCCAGCCACTGAGCTAACCGGCCAATACTGGATTCGCTCTGGGATCGCGGGCTTTGCCAACGATGCGGCGCAGCACTTCTATTTGCCGGAACGTTACACCGATCCCTTTGATAATGTCACCACGCTGGAATATGACCCGCGAGATCTGTTTATAGTGTCCAGTACCGACGCGATGACTAACACCACCCGCGTTACAAAATTCGACTTTCGGGTACTGGCTCTGCGCGAGATTCAGGACATGAACAACAACCGTTCTGAGGTGTTCTTCGATGTTCTGGGGATGCCTACTCTGGTGTCGGTGAAGGGCAAAGGCAATGAAGGCGATAACTCGATCGGTATTACCGACACTTTAGCCAACCCGACAACAGCCGAACTGGCGAAATTTTTCAATCAACCTAACCTCGACCAGGCGCAGGCGCGCACCTGGCTGGGCAACGCAACTACCCGCTTCCTCTATTATTTTGGCGAAACCGAGGTGACGCTTGCCGATGGCACGATCGCAATCCGCTGGGGGCAACATCCGGCTTGCGCCTGTGGTATCGTGCGCGAGCGCCACGTTAGCCAGCTTGCACCGGGAGAGCAGAGTCCGCTGCAAGCGAGTTTCGAGTATTCCGATGGCATGGGCAGCGTGGTTGTGCAGAAAGTGCAGGCAGAGCCTGAGCAACCCGGTCAATTGCTCCGCTGGGTTGCCAGTGGTAAGACGATCCTTAACAACAAAGGTAAGCCCGTTAAACAATACGAACCCTATTTCAGTACGCCCACTGTGGGGCATCAGTACGAAGATCCACCCGAAGTGGGGGTTACGCCGATCGTCTATTACGATGCCGTGGGTCGCACGGTACGAACTGAAATGCCGGATGGGAGTTTCAGCCGCGTCGAGTTTTCTCCCTGGCACGTCCGTACCTATGACCCAAACGATACGGTAAAAGAAGCAGGGAACACCTGGTTTGCCAGCAAAACCGCCGCTACAGCGACAAGCGAAGAAAAGCGAGCTGCGCAACTGGCTTCCGAGCACGCCAACACCCCCGCTCTGACGATTCTCGACAGCCTGGGACGGGAGGTCATTGCCATTGCCCACAACCGGGTCAAGGATGCTGCCGGGGTTTGGCAGGAGGAGCGCTACCTGACCTTTACCAAGCTGGATGCTGAGGGGAAACCGTTGTGGATTCGCGATGCTCGCCAGAATCTGGTGATGCAATATATCGCGCCAACAGTACCGAGCAATCAAGCGACCGATCCTGTGACCGGATTTTTACCTTGCTACGATATTGCCGGAAATCTGCTGTTCCAGCACAGTATGGATGCGGGCGATCGCTGGATGCTCAATGATGCTGCCGGAAAACCGCTGTTTGCCTGGGACAATCGAGGTCATTCGTTCCGCACGGATTACGATGCCCTCCACCGCCCGATCGGTTCTTTCGTGAAGGGAGTCGATCCAGCCAATCTCAACCGGATCGTTCAATTTGAGAAGCTGATTTACGGCGATACACCCGGAAACGGCTTGTCCGATGCCCAGAAGATCCAGTTAAATCTGCGCGGCAAACCCTATCAACACTACGATACGGCAGGTTTAGTCACCAGTCTGGGACCCAACCCAGCGACTGGGGTTGAGGAAGCTTTTGATTTCAAGGGGAATCTGCTCCGCAGTAAGCGGCAACTGGTCAAGGATTACAAGCAAACGCCCGATTGGTCGCAAAATCCAGAACTGGAAGTAGAGGTATTCAGCAGCAGCGCCCGCTACGATGCCCTGAACCGCCCAATTCAGATGGTTGCTCCGCATAGTCATAAAACTGGCACCAAGTTCAATGTGATTCACCCTGGTTACAATGAGGCGAATTTGCTGGAACGGGTGGATTTGTGGGGAGGACAAACCAATGAGCCAACAACCCTACTCAACCCAACTACGGCGACTGACAACATCGTCAAGAACATCGACTACAACGCCAAGGGGCAGCGGATGCGCATTGACTATGGCAACAAGACCAGCACCACGTACACCTACGATCCCCAAACCTTCCGCTTGATGCGGCTGCATACAACTCGTACTGGAACATTTGCAGCGTCTCCATTGCTGCTGGTAAACAGTGGAACGTTACAAGATCTGAACTATGTCTACGATCCAGTGGGCAACATCACGGAGATTCGCGATGCAGCATTACCCGTGATTTCCTATGCTGGCGAGCAGGTGAAGCCCGTTTCGCTCTATACCTATGATGCGCTGTATCGGTTGCTCGAAGCCAAGGGACGAGAACACGCAGGACAAACCAATTATCAACCGACTGCCTCACGGGACGATGATCGCGATTACCCCTTCCAGAATCTACCCAATGCCAACGATATGCAGGCATTGCGGAACTACACCGAGCGGTATGTGTATGATGCCGTCGGCAACATCAAGTTGATGAAGCATAGCGTCCAGAACGGAGGCTGGGAACGAGCCTATGACTATGAGGGCAGTAACAATCGGTTACGGGCAACCAGTTTGCCGGGGGATGCTGCGGGAACTTACTCGGCGAAGTATCTCTATGACGAACATGGCAGCATGAAGCGAATGCCGCATTTTGCTAACCATGCCGATCCCAATCAACCTAATATGCACTGGGATTTCAAAGACCAGCTACACCAGGTTGATTTGGGTGGGGGTGGCACTGCCTACTATGTCTATGATGCTGGTGGGCAGCGGGTGCGAAAGGTCATTGAGAAAAGCCCTGGATTGCGAGAAGAACGGATCTATCTGGGAGGATTTGAAGTCTTTCGGCGGTACAACGGCAGTGGGCTAAAGCTGGAGCGGGAAACGCTGCACGTTATGGATGACAAGCGGCGGGTTGCCCTGGTGGAAACCAAAACGCTTGATACCGAAGCTCCAGCGGTTGGGACTCAACCCATCGTTCGCTATCAACTGGATAACCATTTGGGATCTGCCAGTTTGGAACTGGATAGGGATGGGAATGTGCTTTCCCATGAGGAATATCATCCCTATGGCACGACTGCGTATCAGACAGGGAGTAGTGCGGCAGAGGTGAGTTTGAAGCGGTATCGGTATACGGGGAAAGAGCGCGATGAGGAGACGGGGTTGGCTTATCATGGGGCGCGGTATTATGCGGCGTGGTTGGGGCGGTGGACCAGTAAGGATCCTGCCGGCCTGGTCGAGGGAAGCAATCACTATGTCTATTCCAGGAACAGCCCGGTTCAGCGTACCGATCCCGCCGGCACGCAAAGCAAGGAGGCAAAATCACTGAATCAGATCCGCAAAGAAGAGCCTGCTGGGGTGATCCCCATCGAGGTGCCCTTTATGTCGTCACAGGAATGGAAAAGCGCAGTCGCCCGCGCCGCTGCATGGGGTATATCCCGACCCAGTACTTTCACTGTGGATCGGGAGGCGTACCGGGAACGCATCTGGGCTCGCTATCAACCGAAACCGGCACCACCCACCCCCAGTCCCCCGGAAACCAAGCCGCCCGAGGAGAAAGATCCCGAAGGTAGCGTCACAGTCACCCCCGGGGCTACGTACAAGAGCGAGAAAGAATACAAAGATGGCGAATCAAAACCCGCTGACTCGACCTGGGGAGGGAGCGTGTCTATCGAGGTGGAGAAAGAAAAGTTGGGCCGGGCAAAGCTCGAATTCAAGCACGGGGAGGCCGGCACCGAGGGAATGTTGAGCGTGAGCCGGGACTTGAAAGATATCTCTCTCATCAAGGACAAGCTGGAGCTCAAGTTGCCTGCCGAGCTTGCCGCCGGGTTCGAGAGTAAGCCTAACAGCAAGGCCAAAGGCCAGGGGGAAGTCACGGCTGGTGTGAAGATCGAGTGGAAACCCGATCCGCGCACGACCCTGTCAGTCACGCTTCAGACCGGCGCCAAGTCGGGAGACAATCTTCTGTTCGCCAAGCCGCAACTGGAGTTTGAGCGTAACCTGGGTCGGTCAAAAACCTCGCCGCGTTTGGTGATCACGGGTGAAGCCGTGGTGTCACCGCGCATTCCCGACGTCAATCGCAACAACGTTATCGAGATCCAACCCGGAATCGGGCTGAAGGTTCCATTCTAATACAGTCAACCGTATGAACTTCGACCCCCAGAAATTCTTCATCGGCCTGATGGATTTCTTCTCCATCCTGCTGCCGGCCACCTTGCTTACCTGGCTGCTGATGGGTGAGGTGGGCCCGGCGGTGCTGGGAGATCGCTCTGCCGCGCTCGACGGCGCGGAAGCCTGGGCTGCCTTCCTGTTCGCAAACTATTTTTTGTCCGCTTGGTCTTCTTGTTCGGCTCTTAGCTTGACGAGTGCGATCGCCGATCTTGTAGGTTGGGTTGAGGACACAAAACTCAATCAGTATCAGGATTTTCAGAATTCAAGGATTAACAGGATTAAGAAGCAAGAAAGAAGTAACACAGATGTCCATCGGCAACGACCTCACCTACAAAATAATCGGATGCGCTATGAAAGTACATCGAACAATGGGACCCGGATTTCAAGAAGTAATTTACCAGCGCTGTCTCGCCATCGAACTAGAGCGAGCAGACCTTTCCTTTCAGCGCGAACAAGAACAACCCGTCTACTACGACAGCATCCAAGTTGGCACCCGCCGTGCAGACTTTATTGTTGAAAACCAAATTGTTGTCGAACTAAAAGCAGTCGTGCAGTTGGAGGATGCACACCTAGCACAGGCGAAGAATTACACCGTCGCCTATGGCTTTCCGCTGGGACTATTAATTAACTTTGGAGGGAAAAGTTTGGAATATAAATTGATGTTTAATCCCCGTCAGGAGCAGGATTCACAGAATTAGAGGATGAACAGGATTTGGAACCACTTTCCATTAAACACTAATGGAAACCAGAAACTAACCAAATGGAAACTGACAGCGACCTTATAAACTAAAGGAGAAATACCATGTCCAATAAAAACAACTTTCCAGAACCACTTTCACGAAACAAAATCGATCGGGCATTCAAAGCGCGTCCTGCCTTGAGTGATAACCTAGCGCAGATCGTAAACAGTATCTTTGTTGCTGCTGGAGAAAATGCACCAAAGGTCAGTACTAGAGTAATTCCAATTGAGCGCATAATCGATGGACAGCAGTCATTGCACTATGAAATCCAAATCGAAGTAGACGGAGTACGCCTTGGCGAACGAGCTACGCCTCCACCCATGCAGGGAGAGGCACTTAAGGAACGTATTCCAACAGAAAGGCTTCGTGAGTACGACGAACTGCTGGCTGCATTTGTCCCCGACCATCTTGCTTTTGAACCTCGCCCACAGCAATTGCTGAAAGCATTCAAGCGAATACCCACCCATTTAGATAAAAAGACACGTTACAGCACCACTATTTTCAGACCAGATCAGCGCCAGGTATTCCAAGATACTAGTTACCCATGGAGTGCTTTCGGGCGCTGCAAGACAAACTTCGGTCCTTTCAGTGGTGTCATGATCGGTCCCCGCCATTTATTGACTTGCAATCATGCTATTGACTGGACACCGCCGCCAGGTTTTGCCGCAGATTGGCTAACGTTTACTCCGTCTTATTATGACGGTAACAGTCCCCCATTTGGCAGCACTTACGCAACAAACGTTTATTGGATCGAGAAAAACGACAACGACCGTGTAATTAATGGGAACGAGGATCAGTATGACTACGTAGTCTTAGTGCTAAACGATCGGATCGGAGAGCGCACTGGTTGGTTAGGCACTCGGCGCTACACCGATGCCTGGGATTCATTATCGGTTTGGTGGCACATCGGTTATCCAGCAGATCTCACAATTTCACAACGTCCGACTTTTCAGAGTTGGTTCGCTATGAATGGGGATGATACTCAAGATGATGCTCACGAGAGCATCCTCCATCAAGCCGATGTGTTTCCAGGTCAATCGGGAGGTCCGATTTTTGGCTTTTGGGAAGGGGATGTAGGACCACGAGCCGTTGCAGTGCAGTCCTGGCAAAACAGCGAGACAAATGGTGCAAGTGGAGGAGGCGATCTCGTCGATCTCGCGATACGAGCGCGGAGCGAACATCCTTAGATTGAAACTCTATCGCCTACTCCATATCAAACATCAACAACCGTTATAGTTCGGGAGTTTTTAACCATGCTTGCCATCTCTGCTACCCTAAGCCCAAATCAACAAGGTGATGCGATCGCCAATCTCCACGAAGCCCTCACAAGAATTGGGTTTGGAGAACAAATTCCGCAAGAAGAACGGGACAGTCAACGCTATGGGGATGGAACACGCCAGGTCGTTCTCCTATTGCAGGAACGGTTCAACATTGGCACAAACCAACGAGGCATCGTTGGTGAAGCAACTGCGGCAGCAATTAATCAGCAACTATTTGAGCAAGGTGTTTTTCAGAGAGTGAGCGGCACAGTGCTGCTGGCAGATGGTAAGCCAGCCCGTGCCGTTACCGTACAAGCTTTCGATAAAGACTTGCGCAGGTTACAACCCTTAGGACAAACACCCATTGCTCCCTCTGGTAAATATCAGATTATCTACAGTCGCGATCAATTCAGCCGCGCAGAAAAGGACACAGCCGATCTGGTTATCGTGGTATCAGAGTTAATAACCGCTGAAGTCCCCCAATCTCGCACCCTGGCAACGTCTACTGTACTCTTCAATGCACCTGCCGATGCCATCATCGATCTGGTCATCAGGGCTGATGTTATGGCTACTTCAGAGTATGAGCGATTGATGGCAGAACTATCTCCCCTGCTGGGACGAGTTGCGATCGCCAACCTTCGAGAAGATGAGCAAGACAATCCAGATGAAGAAAAATACAAAGACATTAGCTTTTTAGCTGGTGAAACTGGCTTTGAGAAGAATGTGATTGCTCGTTTAGTCATAGCCCATAAACTAGCGCAGCAAGCAATCCAACCGGAATTCTGGTTTGCGCTGCTAGGAGGTTCATTCTACCAATACACCGAAACTCAAAATCTAGATGAGCAATTCGCCGCAATTTTAAATACGCTGCCATCTCTTGATGCTGGGACTGTTGACAAAGCACTCACCCGCAGTTTTAACCAAAAGGAAATTCCTGCCCACTTTCAAGAAAATGTAGCTAGTTGGGTTGAGGCATTTCTCCAATTTGTAGCTCAACGAACAGTCGGCGAGTCAGACCGACCGAGCTTTGTCAGATTCGTGCTGGAAGATGCCGGAATTCAAAATACGAAGAAACAGGAAAAATTTGCTCGCCTGTATAACCAGTACAAAGCCATTACACCTGAACTTTTAGCGGAACTGGAAAAGGACAGATTCTTCACTCAGACCAAAATTGACAACCTGCATACTTCCTTTCGGCTTGCAGATCTGACTCAGGGCAATTTCTCTGTTGTAAAAGCGATTAAACAGGAGTTTGACGTTAGTCAACCTGCACAGATCCGCATCTTGGCAAAACGCAGCGAGAGCGAGTGGGTGAACTTAGTGACCAATAAACTGGCAACTGGGAACATCAATTTGCCCTTTGAAACCAGAGCCATTGCCGAACAGGTAAACTTGTCAGAAGCCGAAGTGTACGGGAAAATCCTCGATCGCCAGTTCCGGCAAGCGTTCCCCACAACTGCCTTCACAGGTGGACTAGAGCGAGCCTTACAAAATGGAGGTGCCCACGGATTACAGCGGGCTGAGGTTTTAGGCAGTTTTTTAAATCGCCATGAGACGTTTGAATTATTGAATACTTCTGTCGATGATTTCTTCAAAAACAACATTCATCCTGACTTCCAAGGACTGGCAGATGATGAAAACTTCCGTCTAGAAGTTAAAGCTGTCCAACGAGTCTTCAAACTTGTGCCGACCTATGAGGCAACGGATGCCCTGCTAGCCGATGACCTTCATTCCGCTCAAAAAATCTATCGCATGGGCGAGAGTGAATTTGTGCGGCAATATAGCGATCGCCCTGGCTTCACCCCCGAAACAGCTCTCATTGCCTGGAACCGTGCTGCTGATACCCATGCTGCTGCGTTGACGATCGTGGCTGACCTGAAAGCGCTGGAAGCCGAAGCTCTGCCGCTGGCTCTGCAAAACAACAATCAAAATCTTTCCAACTTCCCCAATTGGAATAACCTGTTTCAAACAGGCGATCTCTGCGAATGCGAACATTGTCGGTCAGTCCTCAGCCCCGCTGCCTACTTCGCTGATATCTTAATGTTCCTCAAAGACCGCAAAGCAAAGAACCCTGCCCAAACAGTCAAAGATATCTTGTTCCGTCGCCGTCCCGATTTAGGTTTCCTGGAACTCAACTGTGACAATGCGCTGGTACCACTGCCCTATGTTGATGTTGTGAACGAGGTATTGGAAGCTGCAATCGATGCAAAAGGTGAAAACGATTTGGAACTCGCAGGTTTGACCGTCATACCTGCTGACCCTACGGCTGCGAAAACTGCGATCGCTTCGGCTTTTCAAGCTGCATTTAATAGTTCTACCAACGATGACAAAGAAAAAATCGAACTGGATAGCGATTTTTCCCTCTCCCAGGTCAATCCCTCCGATCCTGACCAATGGGTAGTACATGGGGATAAAGTAACTTACCTGTTGAAGAAGAAACCACCATCGGCCAACTTTTTTGCTAAAATTCTCCGCAATACAAAAGCCAAGGCTGATGAGTTGCGAGCATATCCACAGTACGTCAACCCTAAGGTTTACGATAAGCTGCGGAAGGAAAAATATCCGATTGCGTTGCCTTTCGATCTATTTGCGGAAGAAGTCAGGGCAGGGTTTCAAAAAACGAACCTGCAACGTTGGGATTTGATGCGAACCTTGAAAGGTAATACGGCACCCAATAATCCCACGGACGGAGACATCGCTGCCGAATATTTTGGCATCAGCATTAGCGCTAACTCTGCTGACCCCAGTGAGAAGAATCTGATCCTGAACGCCGCCCCCACCAACTCTGAACAGCAGACTGTTTGGGGTGTAACAGGTACCAACTGGTCAAATACAGTAGGCAATGTCAAGACTTTTCTTCAGAAAACCAATCTGGAATACAACGAACTTCAGGCTCTACTTGACCTGAAATTCATCAACCCCACAGGCGATATCGTCATCCAAGATCTGAATGCCTCCTGCGATACGGATAAGAAAGTGATCCAAATGTTGGATGCTCCGAAGCTCGATCGCATCCATCGATTCCTGCGCCTGTGGCGAAAGCTGGATAGCTGGAAGCTATGGGAACTGGATTTGGTCATCCGTCATCCCAGTATTGGAAATGGCACATTAGACGAGTCATTCTTGATTAACCTGTTCTATTTCAGCCAGCTTAAAAACAGGTTGGGTGGGAAGACAACGGTTGAACAGGTTTGTGCCTTATTTGGCAAGCTAAACACAGACAGTCGTTTCACCAAACTCCATGCAAAACGAGAAGATGGCTTTATCAAAAGCTGTTCTTGAACAAACGGCTGATTCAACCCCTCGACCCTGCTTTTGAAGTCGCCAAAGTGGATGTAACTGGACCAACCACAGAAAAGATTTCCAGTCATCATTCAGTGCTACTGGCAGCGTTGGGCATCCGGGAAGCCGATCTAGTGGTGTTTAAGGGATTGACCAACGTTGCTGGCGCACCTTATATCACAGACGATCTAACGCTCACAAATCTCTCGTTCCTCTGGCGACACGCATGGCTCTCGAAACTGCTGAAATTCAAAGTAGAAGACTGGAAACTTGTGCCGAAGCTTTTCCATCAGGACATTATGCAATTTGCCAACCCACAGGTAGCCTGGGACCTTATCGAGAAAATTGACCAACTGAAAGCGGCTGGTTTCACGCCGGATGAGTTGAACTGGTTACTGGCAAGCGATCTCACTTCCAAAGCAGCCACAAAAGAAACTGATGCCATCCGTTTCCTTTCTGCCCTGCGAAAAGAATTACAGGCAATCAAGGCGGAATATAGCCAAACCCCTCCTGCTGATGCGGATGGACTGACTGCACTCCTAACCTCTTTGCTACAAAAACTGAAGCATGACGAAGCCGCAATCCAGCTTCTTATCGCTACCTTGAGAGATGAGGTCAGTTTGAGCGCGTTGCAGGTTTACCCGCAGGCTTCGACTTTCCAGCCCCGATCAAAAAGGCCATTCCTATCACCTATGATGAACCGACTAAAACACTTCGGTTTAGGGGATTAATGCTGTCCACCCAGCAAACAAAGCTGCTAAATGATGCTTCCTTAGCTGCTATTACTGGGATTCCGACTTACCAGCAGGCCATTCGTGAATTATTCAACAGACCACGCCATGCACTGAAGTTCTTTGAGCCAGTCTTCACGGCTCCTCTGGCAAATTTGCTAACGTCGGTAGATTTCAATGCCTTACCGGATAATGCTCTAATCCAAAAAATTTCCTACGATGCGGAAAAGCGATCGCTCCGTTTTGCAGGCATCATGTCAACCGACGAACAAACAAAACTCGATGCTTTATCAAATGATGCAAACTATCTCAACGCGGTCAACAGTCTCAAAACTCAGCCGGAACTGATTTCTCCATCTGATGAACGCGTCTGGCTGGTGGATGCCGATCTACAATTTCCCTTGCGAGATCTTGAAGATCCTACGAAAGATCATCTGACAGCTAACCTGACTACAGCCGTTACCAAAGCCTTAGCGTATCTATCTAAAACCACATCAGTAAACGCGGTTGTTCAACAGAGCAGTGTCCAATTGGGCTTAACCGAGGCAGTGGTTGGCAATCTGTTGACTCAATACGCAGTGCTGCCTGGATTGCTGCCTGAATCACTTCTGGAGCATCTGACGGGTACTTTTGCTACTACGCCAGGAGTCGTAGACTATGCCACCCATAAAATCACCTTTGATGGCTGGTATTGGGCAAACCGAGTTGCCGCAATGTGGAAGAAGTGGAAGCTAACGCTGGAGGAGTTAAAGCAGATTACGCTATTAATTGCAGACGCGCAATTGCTCGATGTTGCGACATTACCACTAGATAGTACCCAGGCAATTGCAGCGATTGCCCGCGTCTTTAGAACCAGTCGTCTGTTGCGACTGCGGGATAGCCTACCAGACAATGAAATCACCTTGCTCGAAGTGCTGGAAAAGCTGAAGGCAGGTTCTTATCCTGCTCCCACCAACTTCGCTACTGATGTCGAGAAACTGAACGAAGACTGGTTTGCTACTGACGTAGAAGCTCTAATCGCCTCGCTCAATCTCACCTACCCAGCAGATTATTTCCTGGCAGAAAACTGGGAACGTTTACGGCGAGCATTTTACTTCCTAGATAGCCTGAATGCAAAGGCGATCAGGGTAGTCAGATTTGCCGCTGCTGCCATGGCGTTTGAGGATGCTAAGCAACTCAAAGAACTGCTGCGCTCCAAATTTGGAACAGAGACCTGGCTCATCTTGAGCACCGAAATTCAGGACGTTCTGCGGGAACGCAAACGGGATGCTCTTTCTGCCTACTTACTTATCCAACCTAAACCTGCTGATGCTCCCACTAAGAAATGGGAAAATACCAATGATTTGTATGCCTACTACCTGCTCGATGTAGAGATGTGCTCTTGCCAGTTAACCAGTCGCCTGGTGCAAGGGTCGGGTTCAGTGCAACTATTTGTGCAGCGTTGCTTCATGGGCTTAGAACTAGATGATGTTGAAGTCAAGGCAGACGGCGCGAATGGGGACAGTGCTTGGCGTTGGTGGAAGTGGATGCGCAAGTATCGGGTGTGGGAAGCAAACCGCAAAGTATTCCTCTGGCCGGAAAACTGGATTGAACCAGAGTTGAAGAAAGACAAGTCATCGTTTTTCAAAGATCTGGAAAATGAGTTGCTGCAAAACGAAATTAACCAGGACACTGTTGAGGAAGCTTTCATTAACTATTTGGAGAAGTTAGACGGGGTTGCCCAACTTGAAATTGCCGGATTCTATCAGGAAGATGATGGGGATAATGCCATTATTCATGTCTTCGGGCGCACCGCTGGAGCAGAGCCACACCTCTACTACTACCGCCGCTATGATTACCGCCAGTGGACGCCGTGGGAAAAGGTAGATTTAGATATTCAGGGCGATTACCTGATTCCAGCAGTGGTGAATAAACGTCTGTTTCTGTTCTGGCCCGTGTTTACAGAAGTGCCGGATGAAGAAGAGAACAAGCAGGTTTCCACACCTAATCCTCTCAGTGGCGCAACGATCAAAAAGGCCGATAATCAGGGCAATAGTAAAATTGATGCTCCTCAAACTCAAACGATCCTGCCAAAAACCAGGAAAAGGCTCCACCTGCAAATGGCGATAAGCGAGTACCGACAAAAAAAATGGACGCCTAAAAAAATAACGAAGGATTTTCATGAAAGCCATTGGTACGACATTGAAATTACCAAAAAGCACTATGAGTTCTTTCCTATTGATGGCAGTGAGGTAGACGGTCGTTTTTCAATTGAGTATGAAGGTTCAGGTCTTGCAAACGATGGTAAAACAACGAGAGCCATGTTGTCTGGTGCTTTTGAGCTTTCAGGTTGTCAAGGTTTATTGAAACAGAGGAGCCAGCTTTGGGGAAATTTTGAATTTTCTGTTCAACCGGAGAATGCTTCGGTTGGGTTTCGCCCAGCTTTTCTCAAATGGGTCGAGCAGGAAGTTCGTTCTGACCAACCAGCACAAACTTTCACTCTCCAAAGCTATATTCCAAATCCACCCGGTTATTTTTCCTCCACTACCGTTTTAGGGCAAACACCGTGGATTTTCACCATGACTCCGTCTTGGCATCTGACTTATCTGGATCAGCTCTTGTTCAACGGCAAATTGGCATTCCCCGATGATGTACAGATTAGTCGCCTTGCTAAGCCCGTGGGAAGCTGGTCGCCATTCTTCTACAATGATAAGAAGCGTACATTCTTTGTCTTACCCGCTCTGGAGGTTGAGGATAGAAAAGATACATTATCACAGGTGCAAAGTGCTAGTATTAGATATTACTACCCTGATATAAAGAAGCACTTTCGCCAACTAGAAGACAATTTTGAAGGGCAGGTACAAACCTGGTTAGATAGCTGGGATCTCTCTACCCTGACACCTGCGCAGCGTCAGCAAATCGAGCAGTTTCTTTGGCAATCATTTCCTGAACAGGCACCACCACCCTACGCCGATACTCCCTACACCGATGCTCAGATTAAAGATTTGTCAAAGCGCTGGTGGATGAGGGGTTTTCATTTCCATTTGGCTTTATGGTCACTCCAGCTTGTCCAGTCCCGACAATTCCACTTTAAGAACTACTATCATCCCTTTGTTTGTGACTTTGCCAAGCTGGTCCATAACCCGCTCAAAGGAATTCCGGCATTAATGAGCCGGGAGACACAACTGAAGAATAC
>JAAUSG010000327.1 GCA_012034055.1 Leptolyngbyaceae cyanobacterium RU_5_1
ATAGAGCCATTCTCATGGGCAACTCCGGTGTTATTGCGCGTGGGTTACATCCGGTAGTGGTCGCATACGTTGGCATACAACTGGGTCAGCTTTGGATTGCGTCCACCGGTATTTCGATAGGCTGCGCTGAGGCTATCAGTGCGATGGGTTTGGGGCACACCACCACAAGAAAATAGAGCGTTTTGGAAACCTTGGGATAAACCAACAAAGCTCTCGCCCCCTTGAATGACTTGAACGGATTGCCAGCCACTAAAAGCAAGCCGGTAGTGATAAAGGATGTGGTGAAATGGTTTGCCTGCAATGGTGACGGTGACCCCTTTGAGATGGGTGAAGTCGGATAGGCCCATCACCCCCGGTTCGTGCTGGATCTTGAACATCACTTCTTTGGGTTTGCCGTGGGTCGCTTTCCATTTCGAGACCCGCCGCTGAACGGTCCTGAGTTTGTCGTCATATTGGCCGGGATGGTTCTCTTGAAGGGTCTCAAATAGAGTCGTTGCCTCTAGACGCGGTTCTGATTCAAGCATTGGCTGGAGTTCTTTCTCCCATAAGCCATCGAGGGGATCTCGGCGGGTTTGCCAATCATGAGGACGACCTCTGTTTGGGCAGTGGGTACCGGACTCAATGCGGTGAGCGGTACGTCTGGAGATTCCAGCTTTGGCTGAGGCTGTTTGCTGACTCAGACCTTTGCGCTTGGCTTCCATATATAAATCAACTTGGTTGGGGTAAATTGCAGGTGGCACTAGGAGGCTCTATTAACTAGAGGTTGCATTCCTAGTGTCTTTCTTTAACGACACTGACACGCTCGGTCGCTACCACTGTGATAAACACAGTGGGGGATAACTCTCTTGAAGGACTACGTAATTGTCAGAGCGGTCTATGTAATTGTCACCGCATAGCAAGGCAAATCTCAAATATTTACAGGTTACTTTTTCAGCAAGTAATTTGACAGTAAAGCGAGGAGTTCTTGTTCAAGCTCTCCGGTTTTTAACAACTCTGGACGATCGATCAGCGCTCCATAAATCAGTGATCTGATCGTGCGTTCAATAATGAAAACCGTTAAATCTAGATTTTCAGGCTGAAGTTGATCGCGCCGATGCGCTAGAAACGATCGCAGCACATTTTCCATCTTTGCTTGATCTAACTCCCGCATAACCTCGCTGTGAGGAACCTGTTCATGGAGAACGCGATGGAGTTTAGGATTCACAGCATGAACCGCCACTGCTGCTTTGATAATCTGCTGAAGCACTTCTAGAATCGAGCGATTGCTGATCTCTCCTAAAGGGTCTAAATAGTGCTGCGCTAACCGCATCATTTCGTTGGCGTGATGTTCTGCTAGAGCAAACAGTAAAGACTCCTTATTGGGAAAGTACTGATAGAGCGAACCGATACTCACACCCGCCCGTTCAGCCACTCGATTGGTCGTGAAGTAGTCGTACCCTGATTCAGTCAAAATGTGAGCCGCTGCCGTCAGGAATTGCTTGAACAGTTGCCAGCGATCGCTCCGTGGCTTTGGTCGTTTGACGGCGGGCTGCTGAAGAGTTAGAGGGCACAGGCAAGTCTTCCAGAAATGCGAGTTGTCAGGGGGCGGCGATCACTCTTAAAATATGAGCAATTAGTCATATTTTAGGTCTGAAGATCACCATTAGCAAACGAAGATAGGAGTGTTATTCGTGCAAATTGCGATCGTTGTGCTGGGGAGCAGAGGAGATATTCAGCCCTATATCGCTTTGGGTAAAGGCTTAAATGCAGTAGGACACTCTGTCAGGCTGATCACCCATGAAAACTTTGAAGGGCTAGTCGGCTCTTACGGATTGGAATTCTATCCAGTTAAGGGGAACGTCCAAGAATTCATGGAAAGCCCAGAGACTCGCAAAATACTAGAGAGTGGGAATTTTTTCGCAATCAATGCTCATACGTCGAAAGCGGCCCAGCAAGCCGCGATCGATTGGGCAAAAGGCGGGCTAGTAGCTTGTCAGGGTACGGACTTATTAATTTCAGGCGTGGGAGGACTGTTTCTTTGTGCTGCCCTAGCTGAAAAGCTCGATCTACCCTGGCTTCAGGCATACATCTTTCCGTTTACGCCCACAAAAGCCTTCCCTGCCATTATCCTGCCTCAGTTCATCTCCAAGCTTGGCGGTTCTGCGAATCGACTCTCCCATCATTTATTCCGACAGATCATGTGGCAGGGGTCGCGCCAAGGCGATCAATTATCCCGACAACAGGTGCTAAAGTTGCCGCCTGCTCCATTTTGGGGATTGTACAATTCAGTCAACTTTCGCCGTTATCCCATTCTTTACGGATTAAGTCCGTCGATAATTCCTCAGCCTTCAGATTGGCACAATACTCATATCACGGGCTATTGGTTCTTGGACGAAGCCTCAGATTGGACTCCACCCGATGCTTTACTGAATTTCCTGCAAACGGGTGAGCCGCCTGTATTTATTGGGTTTGGGAGTATGGGGAGCCGCAACCCCGAAGAAACAGCAAATTTGGTTTTACAAGCGATCTCGTTAACAGGACAACGTGCTATTTTGCAATCGGGTTGGGGAGGGCTGAGTCAGCGTGATTTACCAAAGACGGTATTCATGGTGGATTCAGTTCCCCATTCCTGGCTTTTCCAAAAGTCTCGGCGGTTGTTCATCATGGTGGTGCAGGAACAACTGCGGCGGGACTCAGGGCAGGCGTTCCGTCGATCGTGATTCCATTCTTTGGAGATCAGCCCTTTTGGGGACAGCGCATCGCAGAATTAGGGGTGGGTGTCCCTCCGATTCCTCGGAAACAACTAACGGCTGAGCGTCTTGCAGAAGCCATTCACAGTGTTATAAACGATCGATCAATGCGGCAGTGTGCGGTCGATTTGGGTGCTAAAATTCAAGCCGAAGAGGGGGTAGTTAATGCGGTTGCTATCATCCAAGAACTTGAATACCAAGGGGCTTTTTAGGGTACAAACAATCGAAAAAATCGGCAATGAGATTTCGACCTAGTAGGCACGGCATAAAAATCCCGTTGCACACCGACCGTACACAGTCTCTTCGTTGAATCTGAGAGGTTACTGGCGGCGGGTGAACGGGGGCGTTATCTATCGCTACCATCCGCACATACTCGCTTTTGGATGGCTTGCAAGCTGATTCGTTCACTGCAGAGGTTAGGGCATAGTGCTTTAACCTACTGATGCCACTGATCGCGCGGATTGATCAAAAGCTGTCCAGTAAAACGTGTCTGCGAAAACAAGCTGCATCAGGACCGCTTAGGCGTGCTGTAAATGTAGTGGTCGTGTTGCTCAGCACCGTCTGTCGGCAGTTGAGCCATAATGTCCTCTGGTATATCCTCTATCTGGAAAAGTTTTCCCAGATAGAGGATTCATTGTCAGTATCTCCTACTCTAGGTTCAACTTGCGCCGCTGCATTGTTGTGAGCTGAACGCTGCTCTTGTTCCTGTTTGGTCTTCGTAAAGAGTAAGAAATTCAAGACCTCTTTCAGGAGAGCGTCGGGTGCCTGTTCAACTTCATGGAGGAGTCGCTCTTTTAATGTCATAGACCTGTACAACACAAATGCTTGTTGAGTTTAGATTGTAGCAACCATGATGGGTACTACGTGGCGAAGTATACGATCAATCCTGCCATTGCCCACGGCATTGCGAACCATGTGGGTTCTATTGAAGTCGGCAAGCTCGCGGATCTGTGTCTGTGGAAACCTGCCATGTTTGGCGTCAAGCCCGAGCTGGTGATTAAAGGCGGCTTGATTGCCTGGGCGCAGATGGGGGATGCCAATGCCAGTATTCCGACACCGCAGCCAGTGCATATGCAACCGATGTCTGGGAGTTTTGGGGGAGCGATCGCCGCCACGTCTCTCACATTTTGTTTCCCAAGCGGCTCAGGATTTGGGGGTTGGGGCGTCCCTGGGTCTACGCAAGCCCACGGTGGCGGTGAGTAATACCCGGCAGATCACCAAGCGGGATCTAAAACTGAACGATTGGTTGCCGAATATTGAAGTTGATGCAGAAACCTACGAAGTTCGTGCCAACGGCGAGCTGCTGACCTGCGAATTCGCGACGGTGTTGCCGATGGCACAGCGCTATTTTCTGTTTTAAGCCTCTATCTAATTGCTTAACTTGAGTATTCCGCTTTTGTCGGGCAAGTGTCAGGGTCAGGGTCTTGCTATCTTTCCCCATTTTCATTTTTAGATTTTATGATTGGCATGTAGGGATTGATGTATCGAAATTGAGGAATATTACAGTGGAAGATAAACAGTATCCTGCGTTCATCAAATTCCTCAAAGAAGAACTGCTCATCGGGAGCATCCCAAAGATGCAAGAATAGTACGTGTTTTCTAGGATGAGTAGAGAACTCTAGGAGAGCGAAATGAATCCATCGAAGGAAGCCCGTCTGCGAGCCTGCCTAGCGGAGCTGTCAGAGCTGCT
>JAAUSG010000076.1 GCA_012034055.1 Leptolyngbyaceae cyanobacterium RU_5_1
GAGCAATACCCCAGCTGCGATTAGTGAGGGAACAGAATGGATTGCTCGCTCAAACTCGGTGCGACGGATTAGGGCAGAAACAGTTTGGGCGATCGCCTTCTGGTGTCCCTTGATCGCTACCTTTTCGTAGGTTTGGAGCCGGTCATAGAGTTGCGTCTGCCACTGGTCAAACATCGTCTCCATCTCTTGGGGACTGTCTTCTAGCAGCACCTCTAGCCTGCCAGTCGCAACCAGCATCAAGAAGGCTGGATCATCTGGGTCAATGCCCGTTTGTACGACAATTTCCCATACTCTGGCTTTGAAAGCATCATCCTTACCACGAATTGCCAGATCGAGCAGGGTCGGGTAAGGAATCCGATTTAGACCTTTGCCTCTGGCAGCCATTGATTCTAGAAATTGATCATCCAGATCCAGAGGTTCTTCTATTTGGCGGGGATTAGTCATAAGCCTTATCTCCCTTAGCTTGAACGTTTGCTATTGCGGGATTTAGAGCCGCTTGTTGCTGGTTCAGCCGTTTTAATGTCAGCTTCTCCAGCTTCCATTGGTGATCCATCAGTCGCAGTTGGCTTTGAAGGACTGACTTCCGACTGCGAGAGTTTCCAGATGTTTGCCTGGTCGATCGCTTGATAAGCACTCTTCAGAAACGTATGGAGCCGCTGCTTCCCCAAAACGCCCAGCTCACCGCTCTCCCTACCTGCTGAAAAAGCAAGTCGTTTGGCATCAAGGTGATCACGCTCGCGATAACTGAACTTGGGGAAATCAAGCACGGGAACCTTTTGCTTTGCTAGGAGTTGTTGTAGTTCCTCTCTGCCGTCCAAGTGGGACCAATCATCACACAGTCCCCAGTTACGGACAAAAACATGCTGCACTTTGCCATCAAACTGCTTCAAAGATTGGATGAAAAGCTGCACACTGTCATAGCCGCCGGTGCAGATAAACCACTTGCAGATACTAACTCCATGCTGCGCCCCCATCTCTAGTACCCCGTTGCGCTCAATCCAATCGGTAACGGCTGGAAAAACCTGAGCAGGGAGATTAACAATCACCGGCGTTTTGATTGCCAGATCAAAAATGCGATCGGCATCGTAGGCTTTGCGTTCTGATTCACTAAAGACGGCTCGCTCACACCCTTCAGGATAGACTTCACCCACATCAGGATTACTACGATCGGCTTCTACCAACACATAGGGAAGCTGACGATCGATGCAATATTGCACCATTACGCGAGCAAGCAAAGACTTACCGACACCGCCTTTTTCACCATCAATGAAATGAATGATTGCCATTGCACTCTCCTATTGCCACATCGTTCGGGTTGCTCGATCAGCAGTCTTGATGCTGCCATTTTGGCGATCGCCATTGGTATATTCAATTGTTGAGGATTCAGCAGATGGAATTGGCAGTTGCAAACATTCCGGCTCTATCGTCTGAGTTATGCTTAATCAATAGCTAAATGCCAGCAAATTAAGCAGCGTAACTGAAAGTTGTCAAAGTTTCTGAACCCGTAACCTGACCGCTTGATCAACTTCAATTTATTGTTAATACCCTCCACAACACCACTGGTTGTGCGATTGTCGAAATAGGCAGTGACTTCACCAAACCACCGACAAATTGTGCCGACACTCTCCTGAAAAGATGCCTGAGCTTGAGCTAACCAATCGAGCAATTGAAAAGTGCCATCTCCCCAGTCTTTTGCTTGCTCAAAGATGGCTCTAAATGCTTCCTTCTGCTGATGCATTTGAGCCAGGTCTGGCAGCACTTCTCGAATTTCTTCTAGTTTTACTTTTTGCTTCTGAGTTAAATTCGCCTCCGGCTTGAGTAAGGCATATTTACTTTGTTTGAGCGCGGCTGCAATTCGGGCTTTCTCGACTTCATCTACCGTCTGCTCATTCGCTTTGCAAAGCGTTTTTAGAGCCGTATCTAAGTCCTGATTCACAATTTTCATCACATGAAATCGGTCGGCGACCACCGTGGCATTGGGTAGGAGTTTGTGGACTAAACCTTTATAGTTTCCAGACAAGTCAATGCTCACCTCAACAATCTGACCCAGCACGGCTGCTCCCCACCCCTCAAGCACTTGCCTCACATCTTCCTGTTTGCGAGAAGGGGCAAAGCCGAGGGGCACTCGCCGCTCTAAATCAACTAAAACGACAATGTAATCTCCTTGCCCTTTACGTAAGGCAATCTCGTCTATCCCTAGCCGTTTGAGGGAACTCACATCGACGTTGAGTTTTTTTTTACTGATGTATTGCACCATTGACCATACCTCGTCATCAGTGAGATCATTTACAAGCGCAACATTATGAATATCACTGTGCAAAACCTGTTGCACAATTGACTGAGCAAATCGATCTGTTTGCTTGCGGCGATTGCCGATAAAATTGAGTGTTTCACTGAACGGCTTACCACAAGTTTGACACTTAAACTGGCGACGATTAATCTTCAGAAATACGCTTTGTCCACTGATGCTCAAATCACGCGCTAGATACCAATGATTCTGATGCAAATGATGACTGGTTTGTTGGCAGCGCGGACAAATCGCTTCGGTCGCCCTTGCTTCTACGGCTAGAATCAATTGTCCTGCAACATCGGTGTAGTCTTCAACCTCAATGCCAGGTAGGTTTAGTATCTCAGTTAGAAGTAGCTGCATATCTCAGAGTCCGTATAGCCTGATACATTAGCATATCAAATCCGATAGACCCTAATTTTTTCGGGAGAGCGGCAATATTCGCACAAGTAATCGGCTCGTTTTCGTACAAACTGGCGGCTAAATTCGCTGATGGTCATTGCTGAGCAACCAAAAGAGAGTTTAGGTAGGTAAAAATGCGATCGAGTTCTCCAATGCCAGCTAATTCCACTTCTTCCTCTGAAGTTAATGAACCTGTTTTGTTTTTTTCCAGCAGTTCTTCAAGGCGGAATTGTAACTCGTCGGTGAACTTAAAGAGCCGGAGTTCATCCACCTTTTCAACCTTAATGCCTGTTTCCAGTAAAGACTGTGGGCTAATCACCACTTGAATCATCGTTCTACCTCTGTTGCCTTTAATACTTCAGCACTTAACCCATCAAGTCCAATGCCTTTGCAGTCATTCTACAGCGTGAAATCGGGTGACGCGCCTGGACAAACTCCTTCTTCTTAATTTTTTCTGATCTAAAACGGCATCGTTTAAGGTAGGAGGTGAACGCTGAATGCAATTGGGTGCCATGTCACAATCCGCTTCCCCACCAGAGCAGAGCAAACCTCCGGGAACTAAGAAAAAGGGGCGATCGCTGCCACCAAAACTGATTATTCAACTGGGTAAATTTGTCTGGACAACGCTTTGGCATCAAATGATGGCGAAGCTGGCTCCGCGCAGTCCATCGGGTGAATACATTCGTCCCAGCAGCCAGTTCAGAAACTTGATTGGCAACGAGGGCAAGACTCCCTACCCAGCCGTGGCAGGACGCTACAAACTCTATGTTGGGTTGGGGTGTCCGTGGGCGCACCGGACGCTGGTGGTTCGTGTGCTGAAGGGACTGGAGGATGCAATCGCCGTCACCCTCGTCTCGCCATCGCCGATCGAAGGCGGCTGGGTTTTCAATCAGCCAGAGGAAGGCTGTCGCACCTTAGCTGAACTGTACGAGTTAGCAGAACCGGGTTACAGCAGACGTTGCACCGTTCCCGTGCTCTGGGACACCGAGACAAAAACGATTGTCAACAACGAGAGTTCAGAGATTATTGTGATTCTGAACGCGGCCTTCAATGAGTTCGCTCAATATGCCGCGCTGGATCTGTACCCGGAGGAACTGAGAGGGGCGATCGATCCGTGGAACGAGAAAATTTATCATGCTGTCAATAACGGCGTCTATCGGTGTGGCTTTGCCCAGAGCCAGGAAGCTTACAACACCGTTTTCAATGAGTTGTTCGCCACATTGGACGAGATCGACGCGGCCCTGGAGACGAGTCGCTACCTGTGTGGCGATCGCGTTACCCTGTCCGATGTGCGCCTGTTCACGACGCTGTTCCGCTTTGATGTTGTGTACTACGGCCTGTTTAAGTGCAACCGTCGCCGCATTCAGGACTACAAGAATTTGGGAGCCTACCTGCGCGATTTGTATCAACTTCCCGGAGTTGCAGACACCTGCAATCTGGAGGCTGTTAAGCAAGACTACTACGGCAACCTGTTTCCACTCAATCCAGGCGGCATTATTCCCGCTGGTCCTGACATCACGAATCTTTTGGAGCCACATGGAAGAGGGGAGAAGGAGGACGGAGGACGGAGGACGGAGGACGGAGGCGATGTGCAACTTAATCATGGGAAGTATTGATTTCTCGTGGAGCAGGCAAGATGCCTGCTCAAAGCGGGCCGACAAGATGTCCACCCCACAACAAGGATTTATTGAAAGTCCCACATCGCGTGAATGAGCAATGAGCAATGAGGAAAAGACTCCTCCATCCTCCGTCCTCCGTCCTCTATCCTCTATCCTCCATCCTCCATCCTCCATCCTCCGTCCTCCGTCCTCTTCCTCCGTCCTTCTTAAAGGAACTGTCTACTTAACTTCTACCCAGGATTTGTTTGATGGTTGTTTCCTGACGATCTCTGAGTGTTTCAGGCAGGCGGAGTTCGAGCACGATTTGATTGTCGGTTGGGCTGTTGGGAATGGGTTGGATGGTGAGGGTGTCTGCGATCGCCAGCAAGCGGCTCTCGCTGGACTCAAACACGCCTTCGGGAATGAGCAGTCCCACAATCGGTTTCTTTTCTTGCAAAATGCTCCAATTGGGAAGGATCTGGGCGTTTAGCACCAATTGCAGGCTGTTCACACCAGCTTTGGTGAGGGTGGCAGGGTAGAGGTGTCCTTCCCAGAACAGGTGAGCCGGGACCTGCAGGCGTTTGCGAATCTTCAAGCCGTGCAGGGGTTTTGGGTCCTGGAAGGAGCGGTTTAGGGAGGTGGCGATAAAGCGCAGAGAGTCGAGCGGATCATCGACGGTTTCACGCTGCTGGGAATACCACTCCCTGACGTCGGAGTAGAGCACCAGGGACAACGCATCGATTTGTTCGCGCGTCGGTTCAAGGAAGTCGGCGATCAGCAGGCATTGGTGGTCGTTCAATGGCACCCCGCGCACGATATGGGCCGTCAGGAAGGCTCTGGCGTTGAAGTCGCCAGCGAGTTCGAGTTCAACCACGTCGGGAATGTTGGGCCAGGAGTCGAGAATAATCCGAGCACCGGTTTCGCTGACATCAACGGTTTTGCCCTGCCAACTCTGGTTCTGGCTGTAGAGGACAACGGATAATTCGCGGTTCAGGCGGTGAGCACGGCGCAATTCCGGTTGTTCGTAGGCAACCAGTAAGGCACTGACTAACAGCATCAGGTTGAGTCCGCTCCAAAAAGCATTCACCAACACTGATTCCTGGTCTTCAGGACGTAGAATCAGCCAGAAGGGAACCGCGATCAGAGAGGCGGCAACCATGATTGCCACGATAATCAATGGACGAGCAGAGCGCCAATCGAAACTGCGTTTGGTAATCGACAAGCCTTTGTCGGTGACATTGAATTTACCCATTTTGGGATTGACGATCGCCGTTAACGTCACAATCGCCGTGTAAAACGACAGCGCAAATTCAAACACTTCATTCCAGAACGAGAAGCGCACTCGTTTGGAGAGAACGAAGTTGGCATTCATCGACAAGACAATGTGGGGTAGCGCGTAGGCCAGGGTTTCTACGCCCAGTCCGCGAATCGAGTTGATGCCAAACAGCAAAAACAGCGTCGGGGCGATCGCGTAGATCAGGCGCGGAAAGCCATAGAAAAACCCAAACATGGCGGAGAAGTAGCACAAGCGCTGGGGCAGCGACAGATTCAGCTTGCGGTTGATCAGGGGGTTTTCCAGGCGCAAAATTTGGGCCATGCCCCGTGCCCAGCGCACCTGCTGGCCCACCAGAGCAGAGAATTTTTCCGGTGCCAGCCCTGCCACCATGATTTTGTCGAAATAGACGGACTCATAGCCGAGGGAATGCAAGCGGAAGGAGGTATGGCAGTCTTCGGTGACGGTTTCAACCGCAATGCCGCCAATTTGCAGGACATAGTCCTTGCGAATAATCGCGGCTGAACCACAGAAAAAAGCGGCGTTCCAGAAATCATTCCCCTTTTGCACCACTTTGTAAAACAGCTCATTGCTGACGGGCACCTGTCCCTGGGTGAGCAGGTTGCGCTCAAACGGGTCAGGATTGTAGAACCAGTGCGGCGTCTGCACCAGAGTGACCTTGGGGTTGTAGAAGAAGCCCACCGTTTGTTGGAGGAAATCCCGGGCCGGGATGTGGTCGGAGTCGAGGATCATAACCAGGTCACCCTCGGTGCGCCGCATCGCCGTGTTAATGTTGCCAGCTTTGGCATGGTCGTTGTTGTCGCGAGTCAGCATGGTGCAGCCAATTTCCGCACACATCTGCTGCAACAGTTGCCGACGTTCGGGGTACTTGCGTCCGTCATCCAGCACATAGACGTGCTTTTTATCGCTGGGATAGTCGAGGGCCAGGGCTGCCAATGCCGTCTTGCGGACAATTTCCACATCCTCGTTGTAGGTGGGGATGTAGACATCCACCTTGAACCACTCGGCTTCAGGTCGCTGGGAGAGGGGAACCGGGGTGCGGTCTTTGAGCTTCAGGGTTTGGAAGTAGGCCAGCAGCAAGCCGATGACGGCGTATAGCTCGGCTACATAGAGCAGGATGCAGAAGAGGCTATTCAGCCAGGTGTCGAAGTTGAGGGTATAGACCGTCCGGTAGTAGAAGTAGCGCAGGGTGGTGATGATGCTGATCCAAACCAGGAATAAGTGCAAATATTCGCTGGTGTGGGCGTCGTCCTGGCGGTGTTCAACCTGCACCAGCAATCCGGCGATCGTAATCAGAACCATCGCCACCAGTCCTTGCTGCCAGATCTCCAGTTGGGTGGTGATCAGGGGCACTGAAAGCACCAGCAATAGACCAGACAGCCAGAGCAACTGGTGCTGTCCAAAGCGCTGCAGCAAGCGATCGAAGAAGGCGGGCACCGGATGCACCAGCCAGCGCACAATCTGCTGACGCTTACTCTTGCGGGGTCGGGAGTTGAGAGATGGGCTGGTCATTTTTTACCTCCCGTGGCCACCGCACGCTTGAAGTACAGTTGCACAATCCCATACAGCGTGATCGATGTGAGCACAATCCCGGTTGGCAGCAGATACCAGTGTTCGCGCAGTAGATAGGAGGCGCGATCGAGCCAGGAGATGTTTTCGATCCGACGCTGCTGGGTGGCTTCGCGGGAAAATGCCAGTGTGTAGGCATTGGGATCATACTCGGAGGGGTTTTTCTCCTGGGTATTGATCAGAACGGTGTCATCTTTGAGTTGGAAGAACAGGGTGTCTTTTTGAACAGATCGCGAACGTTTTGCAGACCACGATCGCTTTGCGCGGTGAGCATAAGCAGGGCGCGATCGCCATTCCAGGGAGAGATGATCTGCTTGACGACGCCGGCCGTATCGGGCAAGGTTTGCACCTGGTTGTTGCCCGATTGGCGGAAGAACAGGTTTTTGAGCTGGAAGCCACTGGACTGGAACGCTTCCTGGAATGGAAATCGCTTGCGATCGCCAATCCCAACCAGGTTTGCCTGCTGGCGCACCTCGTCGGGCAGGGTGCTGGCTGTAAAGGCTTGCAGCTTGACTGTATCCGACTGGCTGAGTCGCCCCAACCGTTCGCTGACCTGCAACAGTGTCAAAATCTCGGTACTGGTGGGGGAATCGGGCAGGGTCACCACTGTCGTGGACAGATCCTGGGGGCCCGCAAAGGGATAGCCTGCCTGCAACAGCTTCAGGTTGGGCAAGCGGACTGAATTTTCCCGACTCAAGTTGAACTTCGTATCCCCATGCAGGGTTGCCCAGAGTTGCTGGTCGATCGCCCGGCCACACTCTCCCAACTCCTTGGGAACCAGGTTGAAAATCACCTGCAGTTTGGAATTGGGCTGAATTAACTCTTCTGGCAAGTTAATGGTTGCCGAGTCGCGAGTTGTGCCATTATCGGCTGTGAGCCGCTTTCCACCCAGAGGCGCACCATCCAGACGCACTTCCAGGGTAGAGAGGCGGGGATTGATCTGGGGACTGTGGCTGAACTGGAGGGTCATGGTGCTGCCGCGCTTGAAGCGATCGTCCGGTAAGGCGCGGAAGTCAACCTCAACGGGGGGAGCATAGGTGCCCCGCACAGTCACATCCTGAAAGGGCTTGTTGTTGGCGGATTTCAGGGCACTGAGTGGGAAGGAGTTCTCGACCGGCAGGTAGCGAGACCACTGCCGTGGCGGCGGCGCGGGGATATCTTCCAGCTGATCGACCAGAACCGCCGATCCGGTGCCCAACTCGGTGCGCTGGGGCGATCGCAGCAAAAACTGCACTGCCTTGGCCACTCCCACTGGACTGTTGCCCGTAATCACCAATACCGGCACCTGCTTGTCGTGGGTTGTGGTCAGCATCAACACCCCAACATCGTCGGGTAATGCCGCTTTACTGCCATCTACAAACTGGTTGCTGGCGATCGCGTAGGGTAACTTCAACGACTTGAGCGCCGGTTGCTCCTCTGGAGTGCCAATCACAACCAGGCGTTGAGCCATGGGCACCTGGTTGAGGGCGCTAACCAATTGGGTCTTCAAGGGACGGTAGTCTGCCAGTCTGCCCAATCCTGCCTGAAATTGGGCGGTTGAGGTCAACCAGGATTCACTGATCTGCTTGGGTCGCAAATAGGCAACCTGGTTTGGTTCTAAACTCAGCTCATCAAAGAAGGGGTTGGGATAGCGACTAAAGTCCAGCGGTACCGATTTGAGCTGGTACTCAAACAGGATTTTGGAATCGGGCAGCACTTCGGTCCAGAGAGTTGGATCGGCTGGATCAGAGCAGGATGGTGAATTGTTCTGGTTGGCCGCCAGGGTAATTTCGTTGTAATTCTGCAATAGGCTGGGTGGGATATTCACCTTTAACTGGCCAATCCCGGACTGCTTGCGATTCAGGGGGGTACTGCCGACGCTGCGCCCATTCACCCGCACTGTCAGGCTAGACCGATTGGCCAGCAAGGCCGGAGAGTGCTGAAACCGGATCACGGCTTTGGCCGATTTCACCGTCCAGTTGCGCGGCCGGGTAAACCCCAGGCGTGCCTCTGAATGGATGCTGCGCAACCGCAGACTGTTTCCAACTACGGGACTGCGGTTAAACTCCAGCGCATAGCGTCCGACTCCGCGGGAGTCGGGGCTAGGCTGGATTTGCGGGCCGGCTGACTTGACGGCTGGGGCGATCGCGACGCGGGTGCAGCCGGTTCCGGGGAAAACGTCGATTCAGCAGGGGGAGGCGCGGGTTCAGGTTGGCTAGCCGGAGCGGGGGGTCTGTAAACTGGAGCCGGAGCCGCTGGCGGCGGGGCAAATTCTCGAATCAGTTGGTCTTCTTGTTTCTGAACGTCTTTGTCGATCTGAGCTTCGACCAGGGTTGTCAGGGAGCCAACCCAGATGCCGATGTGAGCAGGCAGTAGAACCCAGGCGGCTACTCTGGGAGAGAGACGGGGTCGGGAAATCGCGGCGCGGGTTGTGGACGAGCAGGGGTCTACTGGGGACGTAGAGCCGTCAGGGGGCGTGGGATAGTTGCCTCTCATAGGAATTGGTAGGGGTCAGTGGGCATGTGGATTACTGAGGCTTTACAAAGGGGGCAACGGTGGCGGGAGGCAGCAGCCCTAACCAGACCAGGTTTTGAGTGTAGTAAGCGGAGTCGTTGTCCCAAAAGCCATTTCGGTACTGGGGAGTCAGTTTTTGTTGTTCAATTTGTCGGGCAGTGGCGGGATCAACCAGCCGCAGCGCAGCATAAAGCATGCCGTACTGGGAAGTCGCTTCGTAAGCAAACACAGGTTTTCCTTGCAGATTAATGCGGGCAGGAATTTTCTGCTGCGATCGCCACAACTGCCTGAGATGCACCAGATAAGTTTGCAAATATTGGCGGGCCCGAGGTTCCTTAAACCAGGCGGCATCCAGGGACAAACGCCACCAGATGCGATAAGCGTCAAAGCCATAGTCACTGGTTCCCGGATTGGCCACCCGCAGCGGTTGTACCTTGCCAGTGGTCAGATTCAGCAATACCCAGTCGTTGGGAAGTTTGACCGTGGACAGGCTGGAGGCTTGCTGCAAGATCTGGTAGCTGCTGTCTACCAGGCTGAACCAGTTATGGTCGCGATCGACCTGGGCAAACAGCCGAAAGGCATAGGGAGCCAGGTAAGAGGGGTTAATTTGAACCACCGTTTTGGTTTGAAAGACGGACGCCGGACCCGGCAGCAGATAACGGGATTTCTGGTTCACACGCGTAACCGTGGACCGTTGCCAGAGATCGTGCAGCTTGGTGCGAGCCAGGGTTTGGTACTCCGGATGCCGCCAGCGCCGGGATGCCAGAATCAGCGCTGTAATAGCATCCACATCCGCATCACTGGCAAAATTGCGATCCAGAATGGTCCACTCACCTGCAGCGTTGCGCCCCCACTTCCACGCCCACAGCTGATCAGAGCGTTGACCGTTGGTGGTGCGCTGCAAGTTGCGTTCTGCCCATTGCAAGGTGCGATCGAAGGTATCGCGATCGCCAATCATTACTGCTCGCAGCATCGCATAGGCCTGCCCTTCCGAGGTCGAGCGCTGCTCCGCCTCCCGGTCAATCACCCGCCCATTCCCCTGAATAAAGCGCTGGCGATAGGCTACCCAACTTTGCTGCATCACGTTTGCTGGCGGGAGCAGCTTGGCCGCCAGCGTCGGAGTCGCGATCGGCGAACTGACCTCAGTTGACGGCACCGGAGTGAACGGAGCCACGCCAGGCGCATCCGGGATCGCCTGACAACTCTCCAACACCAACAGCGGTGTCACCATTGCCAGCAAAAACGTTAAGCACCAACTAGCGTTTCTCATCGGTAAGCACTTTGGAGATAGGGAAGCGGAAGACGCGGAGACACGGAGACGCGGAGAACTTTCAATCTGCAATCCAAAATCCAAAATCCTCAAAACCTCTCCCACGGTGGCTGAAACCCGCGACGTTGCAATAAGTCTTCTTCAATTTTCTGTTGACGGCGGGCCAGGTCAGGATCGTTGCTGCCCTGGGCATACTGTTGCAGTTGCAGTTGTTCAAGCTTTTGGATGGCCGTCATTGGGTAATCCTGGACGACGTTCACCTCAATCAGCGATCGCCGGATACTGACATCATTCGGTCTGAAGGCGAGGGCCCGGTTGTAAAATCCTTCTGCGGCGTCCAGTCGGCGCTGCTGAAAGCGGATATCGCCTAGGCCCACTAAGGCATCAGCATTATCCGGTTGTCGCGCCAGGACGGCCAGATAGGAGTCGTTGGCCAGGTCGTAGTTGTTGATTGCCTGGGCTAATTGGCCTTGCAGTAGGTCCGTGTTGACATCCTGAGGAGCGCCCAGGGCCCGGCGACGGGCAACAATTTGGTTCACCTGGTCCTGAGCTAGAGCGCGATCGCGCCTTGCCAGCACCTGAACATAGCGCAACTGCACGGGAATGTACGTTGGGTCTGCGTCCATTAGGGAAATATACACAGGCTCGCGCTGGGCATCCGGAGGGAGAGCACCCACTAAACTAAACAATTCAGGCGGCGTGTCTGAGGCTGGACGACTTCTCAGCCAGGTGTTTAAGATAACTTCGGCTTCCTGCACTGAAATCCGCTTGGACTGGTAGGCAATGCTGGCCCGTCCAAGCTGGAGGGGCAGATCCTGCGGGTTGCGGCTGACAAGCTGGTCGTACAGTTGCAGTGCATCGTTGGGGCGACCCTGGGCCAGACGAATTCCCGCCAGTCCCCGCAGCGCTCCCAGCCCGACATCGCGATCGCTTGGATTGAGGGCGATCACGGCCTCGTAGCGACGCGCGGCTGCCTCCAGATTGCCTTCCCGCCGCTCAATTTCTGCCGCTAATAATTGCGGAGCCAGATCGCTCCTGGACTGGGGCGTGCTGGTGTAAACAGCGAGGGCGTTACGTGCGCCAGCCAGGTCATTCCGCTCCGTCAGAATCTGCGCCACCCGGAAGTTGAGAAAGGGTTCGTTGATTCCCGGAGTCTGCAACAGGGTCTGATAGACGGAGAGCAACTCTGGGTCAGGACTGATCCGCACCAGCCCCTGGGCGATCGCCTGCAGTTGTCCCGGGTCAGTCGGCAGCGGTTGCAGGAGCGATCGCAGCGCCTGACGCAGGTCGGATTTGGCAAGATAGCCCAATTGGTTTTCCAGGGCCAATCGCTTCAGTTGCAATCCCTTGTCGTTGGGTTCCAGGCTCACCAGTTGGCGGTAAAGCTGGAGCACGTATTCCCGCTCACTGGGCTGTCCACTCAGCACATCCGCCACCTCTCGCACCAGCGCGATCGCTGGATTCGGGGTGCGAGTCAGGGCTTGACGATACAACTGGGCCGCTTCGCTGAGCAGCGCAGGCGTGTTCGTTTGCCGCCCAATCTCATTCAGTCCCCGTGCCAGGGGCAGGATAGCATCAGGACGCCCACGCAAGGGGTCTAACGCTGCCATGGCCCGGGTCGGGTCTTGATTGGACAGATACGCCAGTGCCAGTTCAACCCGAAGCTGGGTGGCTAACTCATGCGGTTGCCTGGAGATTTGGGACTGGAGAACTTGAATCGCCTGGGCTGGATTGCCGCTCAACCGCAGCGCACGGGCGTAGGACAGGATGGCAAATCCTTGAATCGGCTTACCGGTCTGACAAATAGCGGTTGAATAATTCCAGTCCCTGCCCATAGTTGCCGCTATACACATAGACCTGGGCCGCGCCCAGCACCACGTCAGGCGTGGTTCGTTGCTGCAACGCCAGTTGGTAGTCGGCGAGGGCTTCAGCGAAACGTCCCTCGTAGCCATACAACACTGCCCGTTGGGCACGGGCTTCTGCATCACCCGGATTCAGATTCAGGAGCGTTGTCAGCGCTGCAATGCCGCGATCGTGCCACTCTGGACGGTAACTGCTCAACAATCCAAGACTCTTTAAGGCCAATGGATTGGTTGGATCCTGGCGCAGCACTTGCTCGTAAGTTTGAAAGGCGTCCCCATCTTTTCCAGCACGGCGGTAGGCGATCGCTAATCCCAGCTTAGCGTCTAAGGATTGGGGGTAGCGCTGAACGGCCCGCTGAAAAATCCGGATGGCGTCATTGATCCACCCCCGTCTCAACAGGGCATAGCCCTCGCGCACCTCAACGGGTGTCGCCTGGGCCTGCACCCCCGGAACCGACAGCCCCAGGGCGACCACCGGCAGACTGACTAACCCCCCGGACAGATAGACACAGCAGAGGAATAATCCACGAAGTCGCATCATGGCGTCTGCCTCCTGGGAATCACCAGATCCAGGTCTGCCTTCACCCGGACGCCAAAAAAGCTTTCCCGGAATCCGTCTGTGCCCTGGTAGGAAAACCCCCAGCCGAAATGTTGGGGAGCAGGGCAACGTCGTAGAAGACCTCAAACACATCCGGGGTGCGATCGCCCGCTCGTCTGCGCAATCGCTCGTTGGACAGGGCCCGCCCATAGGCAACCCCAAATCGGTCATTCGGGAAGAACAGGTCCAGCATGTTGATGCCCGCACTGTAGGTGTCGCCGCTTTCATCCAGTCCCCGGTTCTGGTAATGACCGTAGCGACCAAACAAGCCCAGCTTGATTTCCGGGATAAACCATTCAGCGTTGAGTCCATAGGCCTGTTCGCGATCGCCCCGCTGCGGCCCAAATTGTCCATTAGCACGCGGCAGTTGGAAGCTTTCGCGGAAGCCATTGCGGGAACCGGCATCGCGATTGGTGACATAGGTGCCGCGCAGAATGAAATTTCCGTAGCGTAACCCCAACTCCCCCACAAATCCATCCAGGCTAAAGTCATCAATGTTGCGGGCCGAGGAGAACACAGCCGCCTTCGCTTCCAGGTTGTCCGAGACCGTCCAGTTTAGCAATGCCGTTGGTCGGGAGCCAATTCCAGCCGCTGCCAGGGCCGGATTGGTCTGGAACACCGGGTTAAAGAAATGCGTCACGGCATCCTTGGAAAACTGTTGCGGTCAAAATACGAGGTCAGATCCAGTTGCCCGACCACAAACCGCAAATTGGGCACATCCGGCAGCGCGATCGCCACATACAGCTCATTGATGCTCAATCCTTCGTCTGGGGAGTCGGTAAACGCATTGCCGTCCGTCAAGTCCAGGCTGCCGCCGACCAGCACTCGCGGCGATAGCGGGTACACACCCGTCAGCCGCGCCCGCGCCGAAGACTGGCTTTGCTGGTAAATGTAAGCCCCCTGAAGTCTCAACGATGGCGGATTCAGTGCCGCACTGCGCCTTACGTAATTTGGGGTTAGCGGGCTTCCCGTTGGCAGATTGCGACTATCTGGTACGGGCTGAGCCACCGTCGCCGGAGCATTGGGCAACGGGGTTAGCGGCGCAACTCCAGTCGGGTAAGACAGAGATGGAGGCAATGGAGTTATGGGCAACGGAGTTGTTACTGTAGAAGCACCGGGCAAGGGCGGTAAGGGAGTGCTTCCAGATGGGTAAGACAAGGGTGCCGTGGTTCCAGGTGGACAAGCGGGTGGCAGCACCGGATTGCCTGCACGGGTAACAGGTAGATGGGGAACTGCTGGCTGTTTGCTGCTAATAGGTGAACTGAAATACTCCACGCCGAAACCTCCCCCTCCCAGCTCAAGCGTGCGCGTGGGGGAAGCTAGATACAATCCCAGGTTCACATCCGAGGTTCCAACAGTGGCCAGAGTCGATGGAGCCGAGTATGCGGGTTGACCAGATGGCGCTGGCAGCGGAGAAACTTGAATTTGCAAGGGTTTCGAGGGGCGTTGAGGGGCCAACTCCGGTGGACGAAAAATAGGGGGTGGAGCT
The DNA here is from genome assembly GCA_012034055.1 of Leptolyngbyaceae cyanobacterium RU_5_1. Classification (GTDB taxonomy): domain Bacteria; phylum Cyanobacteriota; class Cyanobacteriia; order Leptolyngbyales; family Leptolyngbyaceae; genus JAAUSG01. Next base: position 14,863 of record JAAUSG010000076.1, read on the forward strand.
TTCGATTGCGCAAAGGCGGATTTACCCGCGATCGCGCCAACGATCCAGACCAGCGAAACGGTGCCTGCCAACGGAAGATGAATTCGCAATCCATCACTCAGGGCTTTCCAGATTAAAGAACTATTCGAGTGAATAAAACGCTTATATGGGGATATTTCCCGTCGGATTCTGGATGAATCCTTCCCTTGAAATTGCTTCAGAAACCTGCATGCAAGGGGCTTGGAATTAGGCATTGTCAGAGATCAACTCAGGTGAATGAGGTTCAAGTAAATGAGATTAACTCCACCAATGACACCCTGTTGGAACCAAGCTAGCATCTGTAAAAGGGAAATGCAGGTTCATCCGCTCAAACTGTCAAATTTTCGTCAAATTTTCATAAAAAGCCCATGAAACTGAGTTCCTATGGTAAGCTAAGTAGCTTCATTTTCTTGTTACTCTGCTCAACGGCCTGTGCCAGGTCGCAGCCATCTTCAGTAGAATTCTCATTGCAAGTCAAGCCAGCCAGCCGTGCCGGTGTCTACCGGGTGACCGGCACCACCAGCTTGCCCGACCAGAGCCAGATTTCTGTGATGGGAATTCGCGACTTACACCCCAGCCATGATGCAGTGCAGCCCGATCAGTTGGCTGCCCACAGCAATTACTCGATTCTGGCGCGGCGAATTGCGACCGTTTCTCAGGGCAAATGGGAGACTGAATTGAGTCTATGGCAAGTCGCCTCCAATGGCGACTATCAAGAAGCCTGGCAACTCAACCAGCCCAATTTCAAACTTCCGATTACCCCAGCCGAAGAGGTATCGTTTGTCGCGATCGCCGAATTGAACAACCAGCCGCCCTCGGTCAGCCAGCAATTAAGCCGGGAGCGCTATGAAAAGATCGACAGTTCTCTAATCCGATCAACTGCTCAGGGTGAACGATACCTGCAAACCAATCAAACGTTGCCAGTCAACCTGCCCACTGCAAAAACAACTCCTCCTATCCAGACCGCTGCGGAAAGAAATGGTGGCTGGGGCGATCGCACCAGCCTGAAAGCCGAAACCCCAGCAGGCAGTTATTCTGGTTCACCCAGATTCAAAGGCAACCTCACAGAGGCTCCCCCATCCTCCACCGAGTTTATGCGCTAGGAGCTTGTCGGAGAAATGCTTTGATCCCCCCTAACCCCGTTTAACAAGCAGGGTGGTTTCATTGTGGCGAAAGACATTAAAGAGGGTGCTCCGTTGTTACATCGACACTGGGGGACTTCCCCCCAGGCCCCCGCTGCGTGGGGTCCTAACTCCCCCAAACCCCCCGAAAGGAATTGTGTTGTAAGCGACAAAGACTAGGGTACAGCTACACAATTTATGTGTATCAGGGTCTTTTGCACTCCAACCATCAGCACCTTTTGGAGGGGGTTCGGGGGACGCAACCGTCCCCTGAATTCGGGGGGTTTGGGGGCTGCCCCCCAAGCATTGAGGTACTTTATTTATTTGCAAGGTCCCAAAGCAAATGCCACCTACCCTTAGCAAGGGCAGGTGGGGAGGGGAGAAATACAATGCAGTTTCTATGAGGCAAACTGTTGCCGGACTGAGACGGTTTCTAACTGTTGCAGTCGTCGATGCAGGTGTTCAATCACCGAGATAAACGGTTCTGGCTGAGAGAGAGTGGGCTGAACGGCAGCTTCAAGTGAGTTTTGCAGAGTTTCTACTTGAGTTGCCATCTGCTGCAATTGACCTTGAAACTCACTAATTGCGTTAGAGCATCCGCGATCGAATGAACGGATGTCTGATTCTCATGCATGGATGATTTGACAATGGATACTAGTGATTCAGCATTCACCAGTCCTGCTGCGTTCAAAGGAGTCACTGACGCTTCTACAGGAACACTTAGCTGCTCTCTGACTTCAGGCTTGTTGGTTGCCACAACCTTAACTGGAGTCGTGGCAAGACTTGCAGCCGTCTCAACAATAGTAGGAATGCGGTTCATGGGTTGAGCCTGTTGCTGTGTAGCCGATGAAGCTTGCTGAGGAACCCCATGCTCTAAGAAAGCGTTCATGCCAGTCGTTTTGAGTTGAGCGTCTGACAATTGTAGTTCTTCCACCTGGGACTCTCTGGCTTTCAACTCCTGCTGGAGTTGAGCAAATTTCTCCTGGATCTGAGTAGACTTGCGAGCAGAATTGCGCCATCCAGCGATCGACAAACTAACAGCACCCGTTCCCAAACTCATCAATCCTGCAACACCTAAGTAGGGCGTTGCAATATCTCTCACTTTTCCAGCAAAGACACTTTCCTTTTGGAATTCAATTTCTACTGGATGAGACCCTAGCATTGCAAGGGGAAATGTTAAGCACGAAAAGACGACACCAGAAAGAAGTACAGATCGAAGAACTGAAACTTTCATAGGAAATACAGCGTTAGTTTACAAACGGGTTTACAAACGGTTTCTAGTTCGGCTACCTGCTGGAGTTATAAACACACAGGGTGGTGTACTTATAATGTGCTTGCAGAGACAAGAACTACGGAGATGACTGTACCTTTAGCTATGAAAACTACCTTCAGCACTAAGTCTGCATTAGCTTCGATAACGGCTTCTTTTCAATAAAGAGCATCGAAGGATTGGGTGAGAGTGCTGAGGTTAGTTGAACGCAGTAAGCAATTTGCTTCTGTAACAAGACTACCGAACTTTGATAACCGTTTAGGTGTGAAGCCCGTGAAGATACGCATCGAATCTTCCAAGATTCTGCAAAGATCTAGGGGATTTCCTTATCAGGAATTCTACATAGCTTCTTTACTCTTGGATTGAGTAAAAAGTAGCATGAGCTACTTTTTATAGCGACAGGGAGAGCTTGAGAAGTAGCGTGGGCATTGCCCACACTACTGGCTTTTTATCTCTGCCGCTAATCTCCTTGAGGACAGTCATTCCACAATGTAGTCGTTTGCCGCAGGCTAAGAAAGTCGCCGTTGCCCAGGATCAAGTGATCGAGTATCGGAATGCCCAGGAACTGTGCCCCGGCTAGCAATTGACGAGTCAAATTAATGTCTTCTGGGCTAGGTTCAGTATTTCCAGAGGGATGATTATGGGCCACGATTAAGCGCGTCGCGCCTTGTTTCAACACCTCACGAAAAATATCACGCGGATGAGCCAGGGTTTCGGTGGCAGTGCCGATCGTGATAATCCGAGTCCCCAACAGGCGATGTTTCACGTCTAACAGCAGTACGGCAAAGTGTTCCTGAATTTGCCACATCAAGTCATGGCTGAGGGCAGCCGCTGCAACCGCCGGATCATCAATGATGGTGCTTTCGGGTGGACGAGATTGAAAGACTCGTTTACCCAGCTCGATCGCGGCCAGAATCGCAGTCGCCTTCGCAGTCCCAACGCCAGGAATATGGATTAACTCAGCAACGCTGATGTTTCGTAGCGTTGATAGTGGGTCGCGCTGGCACTTGCCCAGTTCTTGCAGGATATACTGCCCTAGCCCAACAGCCGACAGCTTTCCAGGTCCCTGACCGGTGCCCAACAGAATGGCAATCAATTCAGCCGTCGCAAGATTGCGCGATCCATACGCAATCAAACGTTCACGCGGACGTTCATTCGCAGGCATATCTGCAACTTTCAGGCTGTAGGTCATGAATGCACCCAAATCACGAAACGGGAAAGCTTTTTTCAGTTATCCCAAAACGCATCGGTAGAGCAACATGACCCAATTATTAATGCCTCATCGTTCGATAAATTGCGATCGGTCGCTCAATGCCCCTGAAGCGGTATTCACCCATTTCCGTTAAATCGCGCGATCGCCCCAGCATCTGGTAAGTGGCTTCGCTGACCACACATTCCCCCGGTGGACAGATGGACTCCATCCGGGCGGCCAGATTAATCGTTGCTCCAAGGGCGGTATAGTCTAACCGCTGGGAACTGCCGACATCGCCAATAACGGCTTTACCGCTGTTAATCGCAATCCGGAGCTGCAGCAATTCTCCCAGGGCTTGACTGGCATTTAGCGTATCTAAGCGATTCAGCATCCCGATTGCGGCGGTAAACGCTCGACTGGCATGATCTGTTTGCGGTTCGGGAGCGCCAAAAAACGCCATGATACAGTCGCCAATATACTTATCTAGCGTGCCACCGACCACAAACACTTCCTGCAGCATTTCCTCAAACAGCCCATTCAGCAGTTTGGCAATCTCTACCGCACTGAGCCGTTCTGAAAGCGCGGTAAAGTCCACCACATCGGCAAACAGAATGCTGATTTCGCGTTCGATCGGCGGCAGCCGTCCATCTAACAAGGCCCCGGCCGTAATTAATTGTTGGACGACGGCTGGCGTGTGATACCGCTCTAAACGTTGACGAATCGTTTCTTCGCTTTTTAGTTTCTGAGTCAGGAGCCAGCGCTGCACATTCGCCGCCAGCAAATTGGCTAAGGTTGAAAAAAAGCTGAGGTCTTCCTCGCTGACCTTGGCCCAATCGGTGCTTGAAAAGTGAGCATCGGCATACAAAACACCAGCAACCTTGTGTTCATCCCAAAGCGGCACCGCGATCGCGCTCCGGATGTTGTTGATCAAAATACTTTGGTGTCCTTCAAACCGCTCATCTGCTTGGGCATCCGCCGTTTGAATTGCCACTTTCTCAGAAAAAACCTGTTGGCAAATGGTGTGGCTGATCCAGCTCCCATCTTTGGCTAGCGACGGCTGCTGAGTGACGTCTCGGGTTGCGGCATTCATCAATTCCAGCCGACCCGAACCATCCACATCAATTAACAGCGCTAAACGGTCAACGCTTTTGAGATAGCGAAAAAACAACCTCCTGTACACGCAGGAAATGGCATTGATGGATGCCGCTGCACTCAGATCCTTCGC
>JAAUSG010000077.1 GCA_012034055.1 Leptolyngbyaceae cyanobacterium RU_5_1
GACTAATTGCTTTGCACCGCAATCATTCTGATTCTAAACCTCGCCGCAATAGATCCTTGAAAACTCAATCTAGCTCAGGCTTTCCAGCTCATCTTGCACTTTTTTGTCCGTATGTCGGCTCAACCCCTAGGTTGGGTTGACGCAGGAAACCCAACACCCGCATGGGTTACGCTACCGCTAACCCATCCTACAAATAATTAGGGCTATCTACTTAAGAATCAAATTGGTATAGGAATGAATTTTTTGACCAACATTGCTGGGCGACCCGACATGAATCACTTTAAACAAAGTTGTCAACTTTCGTGACCGTTATTCATAAAATCTGTTTTAGAAATTTCTTCTGAATCCTGGTTGGAAGTTTGATATTTCTAATGGTGCAGGCGTGGATTAAGTGCTTCATCTCGACTTGCATTGCAGACTCGGATCCTGCACAGATGGCGGCTTCGCGAACGATCGCCTGGATTTCGCCACCGCTCAATGTCAACTGCGCCAGTGATCGCCATTCAATGTCAGTAGCCAAAGGCACTTGGGGTGGAAAGGCTCGTTGCCAGAGCTGAAGGCGGCTCGATTCATCCGGCATCGGAAACTCCAGGATATGGGTCATTCGTCTCCGCCAGCTCGGTTTGATCTGTTCTCGGCGTTCTACGCTCAACAGCGTGATGCTGCGATCGCGGCTGCGGGTGTGGAGAAATTGCTGGATGGCTGCAACCGGAAGGGGGTGCGATCGTCCTAGCCAAACCTGAGCCGATTTCAGGAGCAAAACTGTGGGGAACCGAGTGGCAATGTCCTGGAGGAGCTGCAGATGCGCAGTTGGACTGAGCAGTGCTAAGTCAGTACAGAGTAGCGAGGTGTTCAAAGTCTGAGCGATCGCTTGAGCAGCCGATGACTTGCCCGTTCCAGATGCACCGATCAGCAACGCCACTGTGCCTGGAAGCGGTGTCATTGATGTCCCATTTCCAGCGGATTGAAAGCCCCAGGCTTGATCCACGAAGTCTGCCTGTTGCAGGCGATCGCAGAGGTGGCGTAGGGTTGCCAGCAGCGGGTCGGGCAATACCAGTGCTGCCCAGGGATCGCGGATGGTCGGAGATTGGGCAGGGGTGGATGGGTAGATCAGCGCAGACGGCGGCGAACTAGGTGGCGCGATCGCGGGTTCAGGCAGCCCTGTTTCGAGTTGAGCTTCCTGTTGAACGAGGGGTGAATCGTCAGGAGCACCCGGAGCAATGGCGGTGTGTTGCAGCAGACGCTCTAACGCTGCCCCATCGGGTTTGTCTGCGAGAAGATACTCGACCAACGGATCGGAGAGCTTGACCGGATGGGCCAGAAATGGTTCAGCCTGAGAGGTCGGTAGAATCACCAACTCCTGCTGCATAAGGGTAGAATCTGCCGCCAATAGCAGTCGTACCGTGCGCCACTCGGCATCCGTTCGGCATAGCAACCGCAAAATCAGATCAACCGTTGGCAGCTCTGTGGCACAGGTTTGTTCGGGTTCCTGTAAGTAGCTGTAAATCCGTCCGTAGCGGCGGCTGATCTCTGGAGCCAGCGCAATCAGCACCAGGTTTTTTTCCAGGGTGGTCAACTGCAGCCTTTGACACAGGGTTGGTAATCCCAACGCAATTCCCTGCTGCTGACTGGCCCGAATCTTCGCCTCCATCTGCTGCTGGTAGCTCACCGTTGTCCCAGATCGACGACGGGGCATTTCTGCTGGAGAGTCGCTGGCGATGTCTACTCCCAGGTCAATCAGTCCTTTCCACCAATGGCTGGTGACCTGATCTGCCCGCGATCGCGCAATCCGATTGACCTCTTTTACATCCTTACGCTGTCGGGCTATGGCAGTGGCAAGGATGCGATCCAGCCAGTTTAACTCAATGCGTAGATACGTCCAGTTGTCTGGAAATGGCTCGACGTGATCCATACTCACAACTGTCGAATGAATTCCAATGGTAGCCCGTCTGCATCGGCAATGAACGCCACTTCATAGATACGATCGCCAATCATTTGTTGCTCGGGTTCCAATAGCACCCTGAGCGGTTGGAGCTGTTCTGGCTGCTCTGTAATAGCGCTGGAAAAGCGCTCTTTTAACACCACTAACCAGGTTGACAAGTCCAACACCATCTGAGTTAAGTCAAAGGACAGGTGATAGTAGCCAACGTAGTGCTCGTCATTAAACGCATCGGGGGCGGGTTTAGGTTGGGGAATCTGGATCAGTTCAATCCGTCCACCCAGCCCCTCCATCCAGCACGCTAACGTGTAGCCAGTGGTAAAGCGCTCATTGACGACGAACCCCAGCAGCTCATAAAAGGCGATCGCGCGGTGAATGTTGGCAGTGCGGATGGAGGCGTGATGCATGACCGTTAATTAATGGTTTCCCTTGCGGGCATAGTCATCCTGAAAGCGGATGATGTCATCCTCTCCCAGATAATCTCCATTCTGAACCTCAATCACCACCAGTGGGATCACACCAGGATTTTCTAGCCGATGAACGTGAGCCTGGGGGACATAGGTGGATTGATTGCTACACAGGGTCATCTCGTTGTCACCACAGGTCACCCTGGCAGTCCCAGACACAATAATCCAGTGTTCGCTGCGATGATGATGCATCTGCAAGCTCAATCGATGACCCGGTTTAACCTCAATTCGCTTAATTTTGTAACCTGAACCCTGATCCAGGATGGTAAAAGCCCCCCAAGGGCGCATTTCGGTCGCCCCACCTGACTGAGCCAGGGTAAGGACCGTAGGCGAGATTGAGGGTACGTCAGAATCCTGTTGCAGTACTGCCATAGTGTTCTTTTGTGGGATGGGTGATTTGTCAGCTCCTTTGGAATGCGCGTAGACACACCAGGTAGATACAGACAGGATTGGGACGATTCCAAATGGAACTCAAATGAGGGCTGTATACTAAATCCGTTCCCTTCTAGGGAACCCCAAACATCACGGAACTGAACACGTTCTTTTTATGAAGCTACTGTTTATCCGCCATGCGCAATCCACGGGAAATTGTGAGCAGCGAATGCAGGGGCACGGAGAATTTGAATTGTCTGATCTTGGCAAAATGCAGGCAGAGAAACTTGCCCAACGCTTGCTGGCTGAAGGCTGGTGGCCCTCGCAAGTCTACAGCAGTCCGCTGAAACGAGCCGCTCAAACGACCCAAATTCTGGTCGATCGCTTTCAAACATCACCGTTGCCGGGCGTTGTCAATGATCCGATTAACACAACAGGGGTTGCACCCGTTGCTGAATTCAACAGTGGCGCTAGCCAGGCGATTCCCATCGAGTTTGTAGACGAGCTGATGGAATTTCAGAACGGAATATTTACGGGATTGACGTGGTCAGAAGCCGTCAGCCGCTATCCAGATCTCTGTCAGGCCCTGGAAGCGTCGCCAGATTGGATTCCCATCCCGCAAGCAGAGTCTTTGCAAGCGGCACGATCGCGGGCCAACCGATTCATCCAAACCCTGCTGCAGCGCCACCACAACGACGATCGCATTTGGATCATTACCCACAGCTTGATTTTGCAGCATTTGATCGCCGAGTTGCTGGGCTGCGATCGCTCCTGGCGGCTACGGACATCCAACACCGCTCTTTTTGAGTTCTGGATTGAGCGATCGCGGTGGGATTGTTCAAACCAAAATCGCTTCAACACCGATCTTTGGCAAATCCGCCGGTTTAATGACTGCCAGCATTTGAAGATTGAAGATTGAATCCTAACTTTACTACCGTTTCTGCCCCATGTCCTAACTCAACAGCCAACCACCAATGACCAATGACCAATGACCAATGACCAATAACCAATAATACTGAGTTCCAATCCCAAACACTTGAGATATGGTGAATCAGGGATCATAATGAATGTTTACAGAAGTACGTCTTGTGAGATGCATTTCTTGAATCAAGGTGTACCCTGTAGAGATTAATCAGGGTTCCTGTTGTTGGGATAAGCAGTTATCTGCCAGACGAGCGATGATAAACCAGGCAAATACTATTTTCAAACAAGCCAGACAGGGGAGTGTTGCAGCGATTATTCAGGTCTTGAATGAGAAGCTAGCCGACTCTGGGGTCAGAACACGGGCAATTTTTGCGGATGGAGTTCTGCAGCTATTATGTGAAGCCGCAACGGTTGACCAGCTTGAGCAGTCGCCCCTGGTTGAGCAAATTCGTCTGCTCCTGGAAGCGATCGCTCCCCGCAATATTCGTCGCGTCAACATCAACAGCCGCATTGTTCGAGAACAACAGCTTCTTTGGCTAGAAGAAATCAGCCGTGATCCAGAGAACCAACTCCTTTGGTCTCAGGAAATTACTCTTAGCAAGCCCAGCCTCTTCAAACAGCTTGCAAGCGAGTGGGCAAATTCAGCAACAGCGCTACCCAGGTCTGACCGCCCAAAATCTGTTCCATCTAAACCTCCCCTACGAAAACAGCGAGAACAACAGCAGTTCTGGCGCGGGTTGACCGGCGGTGCTCTGGCAAGCTGTATTCTTCTGCTAGCTGGCTGGGTGTTATATGACCAATTTGGAACGGGTAAGGCAGCATTTTTACAGGGCAATACCCGACAACCCTCAAATCAATCCAACTTAGCTAGCCGCTCTTCAGGAGTTCAATCTGCCGTTACTGCTTCTCAAGCTCCTGATCAAGTCGTAACGTCTGATCCATTTGTGAATGCGGTCCGAATTGCTGAGCAAACCTCCCAAGCCAGTCTAACCGCCAAGTCTTCCGCAGAATGGTTGAGTCTAGCCGCCCAATGGCAAAAGGCTTCTGACCTGATGGCCAACGTGCCAGCTGGTGACAAACGCCATGAAACAGCTCGGAATCGGGTGATAACCTACCGAAAGAATAGCGAGATTGCACTGCAACAAGCAAAGCGAGTGCAGGCTGAACTTCCTGTAGAGTCCTTCAATTCTGAACCGCGATCGCAGGCAGCATCTGGACTGCTATAGGGTGTTTTTGCAGACTTTATCAGGACTGTTAAGGCATTAACAGGTTAGTTGAGGGTGAATGGAACGAAAACATGCTTGACGTTGCATCAGAAGTTTTTACCCGACACGGTAGTTGGATTCTCTGGAACTTATTCCTGGCCTTCATTCCGCTTGCTCTCAGCTTTTGGCTGTATCGACGCAGAACGAATGCGCGATCGCTGCTCTGGTGGGTCGGGTTCATTGTCTTCATTGCCTTCCTGCCCAACGCACCTTATCTGTTAACCGATATCATCCACCTGATTCGCGCCACTCGCTCCGGCTACTCTGCCTGGGTGATCACATTGCTCGTGATGCCGCTGCATCTGTTCGCAATTCTGGCTGGGTTTGAAGCCTACGTGGTGTCGGTGATGAACCAGAGTCATTATCTACAACGTCAGGGCGCTGCCAGGTATGTCGTCTGGTCTGAGTTGCTCACCCATGCCCTGTGTGCGATCGGGGTTTACCTTGGCCGATTCCGCCGCTATAACAGTTGGGATTTGGTCAGCGACCCCGGCTACATTCTTGTCTCCACCATCGACGATTTAACCTCCAAGCGCCCCTTAGTCGTAATCATCATCTGTTTTGTAAGCATCACTGTCCTCTACTGGATTGTGAAGCAAGTCAATTTGGGATTGCTGTTGCGGTTTCGTGAGGTGCGATCGAAACAGGAAAGAGTTGAGTAGAAATGAATGGTGAATACTTACGCTAGAGGTCAACAAATTTCGGTCGAAATGCTTGTCGATTCCTGGCTTAGGGGGAAACTGCTAAAAGTGAGTTAGGGCGGTTTGTTCTACCTGAAACATTAGCCACCGGAAGCATTTCCCCTGTAGTGACATGGTGCGATCGCGTCTCAGCTACTATGATTGCTGCTCACGACCGAGGCGCTTTGCCTCAATCAATTCAATTAGATGTTCCATCGAGTCAATTTTGGTTCCCGGTTCGGCATTCAGCTTATCCATCAGTATATAGAACGCCTCCGCATCCTCCCGATGCTCTAAGACGTAAGCTCGTAACTCCGCCTTCGTCATTCCTGCAAAATTTGGTTTCGTCATAGAATCCTGCTTTCTCCGTTGCGATCAATTGTAATCTCTCTCTCCTCACCAGCCAGGATTGCAATATTATTGGTTCGTTCATCGAGCCTTACCAGGTAAACTGGCAAATACATCTGGGTCAGCTCTTGACAAACACGAAAGCATTCAAGTGTTTGAGCAGACGTAGGTGAAAGTGGACTTCTCATTCAATTTTGGGTCAACAAGGACAAAATCGGCAAAGCCATCATGCCATAAGCTTGCGGCTTGCGGCTTGGTGGACATAATCGCCTTTCACAACAGCCGGGATTGCTCTGGGTGGAAGCGGCGCGATCGCCTCAGCTACTGTGATTGCTGCTCATACTTCTGCGATTCCCTGAACGAGACGGGTCAAGCTCTTTCCTCAATACTGGCGCGGCAAACGGTTTGCGATCGCGCCCACTCACTGCGGTTTCTCACTGAAAATCAGGTAGGCAGCACCGGCGAGGAGCATGGCAGCCAGGAAGTAGTTGCGAGTGACCGGCACTTTCATGTAAGCGACGCTGAATCCAGCGAAAACGAGCATGGTGATGATTTCCTGGAGTACTTTGAGCTGCGGCAGGTTGAAATACTGAGCACCGATGCGATTGGCGGGAACTTGCAAGCAATACTCAAAGAATGCGATCGCCCAACTGACGGCGATCGCGATCCAGAGTGGAGCCGTTTTCAGATCTTTCAGATGCCCATACCAGGCAAAGGTCATAAACACATTGGAGATCAGCAGCAGAATAATTGGCTTCAGCATGAGCAACGAACCGATTTTAGATTGCAGATTTTAGATTGCAGATTGAAAACACTCACCTCCCCGTGCCTCGTACCTCCATTACTCGATGCTGACGCCGCGAACGGTTTGAGATCGCGATCGTCCTGCCATGGGAGCCTGTTGAATCTGTCGTTCTTGGACGCGATGGGACTGAAAGTAGCGCTGCCACATATCAGGGGCGTTGAGGGTTTCGCCGCCGTGTTGGGTGAGGCGTTTACGGACTTTGCAAAGTACCGGCGTGTTGACACAGGCTCCGGCGATAATCACCTGTCCTTTGGTGAGTGCCGGGAGTTCTTTGAGTAAATCTCGTCCAGCCGCTTCTACGCCATACTTCAAGCTCTCCTGATCGACCGGATTCACAATCCGCATGATGAACTGGCTCATGCATTGCGACAGCACATCCGAGTCCAGCTTGCCGGGACGCTGGGTAATCAGTCCCATGCCCAACCCAAATTTGCGGCCCTCGCTCAAAATGGTGCGCAGCACAGCCTTACAGCGAGACGGTTCATGGGCTGGGGCAAAACGGTGCGCTTCTTCCAGCAGAATGAACACGGGATAGGGGAGAAAATTCTCGTCGTCGGGTGTGATCAACTCTTTTTGGGTGTTCATGCGGGCTTGAGTGGACTGGCGCAACACGGCTGCACAAATCACCTGCTGCTCCTCCTGGCTGATTTCATTCATCTGCAAAACCGTGACCTGACCTGGTTCAAACAGGTCACTAGGAGCAAGATGCTGGAAGGGGTGGAAATAGGGCGATCGCTGCAATCGCTCCAGTTTCCACTCCAACGCGGGAGCAGACGATCCGGCTTTCTCGTTGCCTTCTTCGTCTGTCTGGCGATCGGCTTCGTACACGGCCGAAATCAAATCCTGCACATCCCAGCGATACTCACCCCGGCGATGTTTTTTCACCAGAGCGTAGGCTTTATTGAGGATGGACTGCTGGCGATCGCTCATCTCTGGCAGCAGGGTGAGAATATCGGCATAGTCCAGGGACGAGACTCGAATCCGAATGTCCTCTGGCTTCAAGACCTTTACGGTGGGGGAGTAGCCATCCTCCGCTTGAAATGCCGCGTGTCCCTGCATATCGGACAGGGTGCTGTACTCGCCGTGGGGGTCAAAAATCAGCACCGCTGCCCGGTTGTGGGGTAAGAGCAATTCTTCTACCAGCACCCCGGCGGTGTAGGATTTGCCCGACCCCGTACCGGCCAAAATCGCCATGTGGGTGCTGACTAGCTCCTTCACATCCAGGGCGATCGGTACGGCTTCTCCCTCGCGCAGCAATAGCGCCCCGACATGCGCCGCCCCGATCGCGCCGGGTTGCTTCTTGTTCAGCACCTGCCTCAGCATCAGGTCGTCCGCCAGATACACCTTAGCTCCCGGATTGGGCGTTTTGCGTGGGTTCATGAACCCCAGCGCCGGATCGAAGTAGCCAATCACATCGACAGTAATTTCGTAGAGCTCCGCGTTGGTCTCGGTGAAGCCGACGAGGGCGGCGATCGCCTCTGGACTCACCTCCGTATCGGCAAAGATGCGATCGGGCAAATGATCAATCAAACCCCGCGCTGAAATCTTGCCCAAAATTTGTAGTGCGGCTGTTTCCTCGCCCCTTGCCTCTTGAACAGTGTAGTAAACAAACTCGCCAATCTTGACGTAACGATTGTCCGCTGTGATGAACACGTACTGGTTGCCGTTCTCTCCCGGTCCTTTGACGGTGCCAATCACAGTCGTCGTTGCCGGAGCAGGCACAGATAATGAGTTGATAGCCGTGGAGCGATTGGATTTCATGAACGATGACTCAGCGGTGTGCGCTCAGTATATCTGTTCTTTTGGTTATACCGGATTTACCATTCCGCAAAAATCAATTTTGTAATAGGCCTAACGCAAACGCTCCCTAAAAAGCCGGATAAGACGGGTAAGAAATTCCTCAAACTGCCAGTCCGATCTCCCGCAGGCGCTGCATCAGGTATTCCCCTGCCGTAATCGCTGGAAACCGCTGCTCACCGGTTCTGGCAGCGCAGCCTGGGAGCGGCGTCAAATCGACTTCAGCACGTGGATGCACAAAAAATGGCATCGAAAAGCGTCGTTCCCGTTGATTAACCGGATTGATGACGCGATGGGTTGTGCTGCGGAATACCCCATTGGTGAGCTGTTGCAGCATATCGCCGCTATCGACAATGATTTGCCCCGGCAGCGATCGCACCGGCAGCCATGAACCATCCCGCTGTTGTAGTTCTAACCCGTCAGCCGTTGCTTCACACAGCAGCGTAATCAAATTGATGTCTTCGTGCGGAGCCGATCGCAGGCTGGCAGGATGGGTATCCGATAGCGTGGGCGGATAGTGAATGATGCGCAGAATCGTATCGCCACCCTGCACCATGTCGCCGATCAGGTTCTCTGGCTCTCCCAAATACAAGGCACAGGCTTTCAACAAATCAACGGCACAGATTTCCAGTTGAGCATAGAGACGCATGAGCACTGGATGAAATTGAGGCACTTCGGCAACCTGCAAATTCGTGAGCTGGCGAGATGCCAACGGATGATCGGTAGGCAACTCTCTGCCCATATGCCAGAACTCTTTCAGGTCTGGGTAGGGATGGTCTTTCGCATGTTCGCGCCCAAAGGAGGTGAAGCCGCGTTGACCATTCAGTGCTGGAATTTCATAGTCCTGTTTGATCGCGTCTGGCAACTCAAAAAACTGTTGGGTAACTTGATAGGCAGTCTGGATCAGGGCGCGATCGACGCCGTGATTGATCAAAGCAAAAAAGCCGATCGTTTCTAACGCATCACCTAATTGATGAACAAACGTTCGACGACTGGTTTCATCGGCATGAAAGTCTTGTAAATCCAAAACCGGAATTGTTTGGGTCAGGGTCATCGTATCAGTAGCTCAAGCCCAAGTTGGGCAATCGATGTTTGGTGGCAGATGTTTGTAGGTTGGGTTAGCGATAGCGTAACCCAACAAGCCAGGGCTAGCGTTGGGTTTCACGGTGTTCAACTCAACCTACAACCTACAACCTACAAAAAAGATTTGTCAGTCAACCAGGCGATTTTCAACTGAGTGAGGTACGTTCCCGTTGTGAAAGGTATCAGGTGTCAGCGTGGGCTTCATTGAGATGCAAACGGCTATACCAATTAGAACGCCCGATCGCCCAGTCGAGTCCTTGAACCCTCCTTAAGGTTTCCCGACTTCCAGAGCCAGTGAGCCAGAATGGGGAGAAATCGTATCTCTCTGCCCAGAGCCTTTGAGTCATGACTCAGGAACCAGACCCCAACGATAAGTCAGCCGAAAAATCGCCCCTGAATGAGCAAATTGCCGACCTTGTGGTTAAAGTCATCAGACCCGGTGGCGTTACGGCCGGGGGATTGGGAGCGTTTTGGTTTCTGTTCCAGGAGAGTAATATCCCAAAAGCGATCGCTTCGGCCGCGATCGGGTTGGGGCTTTCCTACGGTGCAAAACTGCTCCAGCCAGTGCATGAAGGTAATCAGCGACGGTTAGAGCAGGCTGGCAAAGCAATGGATGGGATGGCAGATCGGGCCACTGATTGGGTTGTCAGCAAAGCAACTGGAATCGACGATCGCTATTCTGAACGTCAGGCATTGGAGTGTCAGTCCTATCGACCGGAGGGAGTCGCGCAGCAAGAGGGCATCTTTACGCCCTTGCTGGAAGAGGTGTTTGTTCCCCTGGCACTGGACATGAGCGCCCAGTTACCCGGTTTCAACGCTCTGGAACCTAAAATTTCACCCGATACAGAACTGGGGATTTGGAACTTTCTGGCACGCAGTCAGACGATACCGGCATTTCGGCAAATCGCGATTTTGGCGTGGGGAGGCTACGGCAAAACCACCTTACTCAAGCACATTGCTCATATCTACGGGACAAAGCAACACCACCGACATCAAGCACCCAAACGCATTCCCGTGTTGCTGGCGCTGCGGAAATATCGCGATCTGTTAGCCCAGGACAATCCACCCAGCCTACCAGACCTGATCGCCACCCACCATGCCCCCAACCTGCCCGGGGCGGAGGAGTTGAACTATCGTCAGATTGGGCAAAAGAGTTGCTCCAGAAAGGTGAAGCGGTGGTGATGCTGGATGGCTTCGATGAAGTGTCCAGGGACCAGCGTCCGGCCGTAGCGCGCTGGGTCAATGAGCAACTGCGCCGCTACAGAAAATCGGTGTTTATCCTCACCTCTCGTCCCAAGGCATACAGAGAGCAGGGAGCCGCCGATCGCCTGGAATTTGCCACAACCCTCTGGGTGCGGGACTTCAATGCCGAGCAGCGCCAACGATTTGTCAACCAGTGGTACCTGTGTCAGGAGCGCTATACCCACGGTGGACGCAACACCCCTGATGTGCAGAAAATCGCTGAGCAGGCTGCCAAAGACCTGCTGGCACAAATTGAAGCCCGTTCAGAGCTGAAAGATCTGGCCAAAAATCCGCTGCTGCTGAACATGATCGTCACCTTTCATCGCCGCTATCCCAGCGCCGAGCTGCCCAAACGCCGCGTGGAACTGTATCGGGAAATGTGCCTCCTGCAGTTAAGAGACCGTCCCGCTGCTCGTCAACTGGAAACCCTGTTGACCCAGTGCGACGCCCAAACGATTCTGCAAATGCTGTCCCTGGCAATGATGCGCGGTCGCTTGGAACGAATTGATCGCGCCAAACTCCTCCCCGGACTGGCCAAATGCTTACAGCAACAGAGCGAAACCACTGCAGCCCAAGACTTTCTGGAACAGGTGGTGCAGATCAGTGAATTGCTGGTGGAACGAGAACCGGACGAATTTGAATTTGCCCATCTCAGCTTCCAGGAATACTTAGCCGCCACTCAGATTGCTCAGACACATCAGGAAAGCCTGCTTTACGAACACTTCAACGACGATTGGTGGAAGCCAACGATTTTGCTTTATGCCACCCAGGTCAACCCCACCAACTTGATCCGAGAAATGATGCAACGGGGAGCCACCGACCTTGCCTATCTCTGCTTACAAGAAACCACCAAACGGGTTGACCCCGCCCTAGCAGCCGAACTGAATGCCCTGAAACAGACCGTGCAAACCTCGCGCTATCAGGAACTAGAAGACTACTTGAGCCAGGGGCAGTGGCAGGAAGCAGACAACGAAACCTATCGGCTGATGATTACCACGGTGGGCAAGGAGGAAGGGCAGTATTTTGAGCCGGAAGAACTGCTGAACTTTCCCTGCGAGGAACTACGGGCGATCGACCAGCTCTGGGTGCAGTGCAGTAACGGACACTTTGGCTTCAGTGTGCAAAAGAAAATGTACCTGGAATGCGGCGGCATCCCGGATGGCAAGTATCATAAAGAAGCGTGGAACAAGTTCTGCCACGCGAATGGATGGCAAGTGAACGATCAGTACGTTGATGTGACTTTTAACACTTCGGCACGGGGACACCTCCCAGGGACACATCTCGTTTGTGTGTGGCGTTGGGGTGGGGGGGTCGGGTTCTCTCTTTTCGCATCGAGACTTGTGAAGTGTAACCTATAGGCTTTTTAGCTGTTTCTAAAGATTTATTTCCAAGCTCACAGCTTACGTAGAATCAGGGTTTGAGCGATCTGTTACCTGGCACCGAGCGATTGTTTAGCTGTTCAGAGATTAATTTTGAGTCTCCACCCCCTACGATCCCCCCAAACCCCCCTTGATAAGGGGGGCTTCAAACCAAGGCTTGGTAGGAGTTCCCCCCTTATTAAGGGGGGCTAGGGGGGATCCCAATGTATAGCGTGCAACCAGGATGGCTATGAAATCGCCGAGGCGCGATCGTTGTCAGATATTGTGGATTGCCCGTAAGGTGTAGGATCCCCCCAACCCCCCTTATTAAAGGGGGCTTTCAACCCAAAGCTGGGTAGCAGTTCCCCCCTTATTAAGGGGGGCTAGGGGGGATCCCAATCTATAGCGTGTAACCAGTAAATCGATAGCAACCTTTGCAAGGGAACAAACCATAACAATCAGCTTCTTAGCTCAGGTGGGATTTGGGCGTTGATGCGATCGCAAACCCCAGCAAACTGTTTCATGACTTCTTCATTCGTAAATCGGAGAATTGTCAACCCATAAGACTCCAGAATTGCGGTTCTCTGCGCATCATAGGTTTTGCCTTGTTCAGCAAAATGGCTGTCCCCATCGACCTCAATCACAAGTCGCAGGGCAGAGCAGTAGAAATCAACAATGAAATGAGCGATCGGGCGTTGGCGCAACACTCGAAATTGAAATGTTCTCAAACATTCTTGCCACAGCTTCTTTTCCGCAGGAGTCGGATTTTGTCGCAATTCCTTAGCTCTTGCCACCAGTTCAGCCTCATAGGGGAAATAGAAATCCGTGATCTTCAGTGCTGACATAGAATCTTTCGGCTGAGGATTTGGAGACTCTGCATTGATCCCCCCAACCCCCCTTAATAAGGGGGGCTTTCAAACCAAGGTTGGGTAGGGTCTTACGCCTTTTAAAGAAGAAAATCGGCTCAAAGTCCCTCTTTTTAAGGGGGCTTAAAGCCCTTCGGGCATACAAGAAAAGGGGGATCTTTCACGCTTTGCTACAAACAGTAGGATTTTCAAAACACCCTCTAACTCTGCACGACATGCTCGTAGTTTTCAGCATGTTCCTACCAAGGGGCAGAATTTATTTCTCCTCAACGACGAGGGTGGTCGAAGCAGAGCGGCCAAACTCTTCGGGGGCGTACTGCAAGTGGGCTTCCGCTCCGGGGTAGTTGAATGTGCCGGGTGTGACCGATCGCACCAGGTAGTGCAGGGTGTAGACACCGGGGTTGAGTTTGTCCCCATAGGCGAGGATGCGGTCTTTGTAAGTGGTCTGGTAGCCTGCTGTCCAGCGATCGCCCCTGGCTTTGAAGTAGGGCGTCGAGGTCTGGAAGCTGTTGTCTACGGCTTCAAATCCGGCTGGGAGTGGGTCGGTGATCAGCACATGATCCACGGGATGATCGGTGATGATTTCCAGTCCGATGTCGTAAACCTGCCCGACCGGAACTTTGAGGGAATCGTTGACATAGAGTCCAGCCGTGTAGAGGACTTTTTCCTGGTTTGCCGGACGGATCGTGCGGGTGATGCGCAACCCGTTCAAGCGTCCGGGTTGATTACCCTGCAGGCGGTAGCGGTAGGCAACCAGGTAATGCAGGATGCCGTTGCCGGATTTTTGAGTACGAGGTCGTTTTGTCGCGCGGAGGTCGGCGATCGCCACTTTCACCGCTTCACTCGGCTGACGATAGCCCTCAAACCTGGCGGTTCCCAGGGTCTTGCCTGCCAGTTCTGCCGTGGCCGTGAAATTGGGCGGGGTGGGCTGTAGGTTGCTGTACTCGACTAACGCCGTCAACGCGGCGGCATTGTCATAGGTGCTTTGCCAGGTGCCGTTGCGCCGTTGGGAGAGCAGTCCCTGCAAAAGCTCGTTGATCACATCGGGTTTTGCTTTTGGGAAATTGCCAGGCGCAATGCCTGCGCCTGCGTTGCCGTCGGCGAGGCAACCCAGCGCCAATTTTCGGGCAGGTTGACCCTGGCATTCCGTCCCGTTTCAGAAACCGTTTCCTGCAGCTCCGTGGCCATCCCTTTGGCTTCCGCCTGCCAATCGGGGAATTGAGACAGATAGCGGGCCAGTTTGATCTGATCAATTGGGTCAAACTGGCTGCGCTGGGCATAGAGATCAGAGAGAAAATCAGTCCGCTGGTCGCCTAATTCTGCCAGGGCAATCAGGGTTTCTAGCCGCACCTGGTTTTTACAGAGAGATTGTTTGCAGAAGTCGTACTGTCTAGGGTCGGCCAGGAGTTTTTTGAGGTAGGTCTTGAGCGGGGGAAGCAGATTGGCAGCGGATTTTGTACCGGATGAAGCGGATGGGGTATCTGTGGGGGGGGCAGGCTGTTTATCTGTTTCGTCCGTTAAGCCATCCGTTGCCTGTGCGATCGCCTGTGCGGCATAGGCTGTCACAAAGGGATCGGATTTGGCGGCTCCGGGATAGGGGGCAAAGCCTCCGTCGGGTTTTTGCAGGGTTTGCAGGCGTTCGATGGCTTGGGCTGCCTGCTGGTTGGGGTTGAAGCTAGCGAAGGTCTGTCCGTACTTTTGGGAGAGGGTTCGCAGGTTGGCGGCGATCGCCAATTGGCTGGCAGCGGGTTCCAGGAAGGGCAGGTCTTGCTGGTTCAAGACGTGCTGAACGGGAGCGGTGAGTTGGGGAATTAAGGTGCTGGCGAGGAAGATGTCCAGTCCACCGACGTCGTTGGCAACGTTTTTGTCTACGTTGAGTGGGATGGTTGCCTGGTTGGAGGTGGTGCCGGTTTCGACAACTTGTTCGGTGATCTGCAGCGGTTTCACGTCCAGCGGCACCTCGAAGGCGTCGGTTGCACCATTCAGCTCACTGGTGAATTTGACCTGGGCAGTACCGGGTTTGGCGATCGCCACCGGGAAGCGGTAGGCGCTGGTGCCCGACTCGATCTGGGCTTGCTGGTTGGCGGAGGTGTTGTCGAACGCGAGTGGCTCGGTGACGGAGCCGTTCACGGACAGGTTGCCTGGTTGCCCAGTGTTGTTGGTGACGGAAACGCCGATGTTGAGGCGATCGCCGGGACGGGCAAACTGGGGCAGGATGGGGTTGGAGACGAGCGGCTTGCTGCTGACAAAGGTGGCCTCCGCGTTGCCGAAGTTGAACTCGCCATCGGTGGCTACGCCCATCACCCGCCAGGTGGTCAGGTCGTCGGGCAGTTTGAAGGTCACCTTGCCTCTGCCATTACTGTCGGTCAAGACTGAGCCGTTGTAGTAGGCGATCGCCTTAAAGTCGGTGCGGGTGCGGGTATTGGCGGCTCCAGCAGAGAGTCCACCCCCATACCCCCAGCCTTTCTCTAGTGGCGAACCGATCGGTTGCAGCACCACATCGGGACGGTTGTCGCTCAAACGAGTTGAGATCGGTTGTTCGGCAAAGACGGTCTGCACCAGGTCAGGGGGACGGTAGCCGCTCAGTTGCAGCACGGCTTCGTTCACCACCATCACGGTTACCTGTCCCTTCACCGGATTGCCGAGATTGTCTTTGAGCACAAAGTTTACCGTTTGCTCACCGCCCGGTTGCGCCGGTGGCGTGCTATCGATCCCGACACTCGGATAGACTTCCAGCTTGAAATAGTGCTCTTCCACACTGGTTTTGAAGGGCGCAAAGCCGATCCGCACCAGCTTGTCCAGGCTACCCGGTTCCGCTTGCTCCAGGGATTTGCCCTGTCGCACCAGCACCGCTTCTACGGCGGCATTTGGCATCATGTCAGGGGTAACCGAAAATTGCACCTGGGGAGCACTGCCGATTACCTTGGTCACATTTTGGTAAATCGTGCCGTGTCGGACGACGGCAAAGTACAACTCTGCCTCTGGATAGGGCGATTGGATAATCGCGGTTGCCGTATCCCCCGGACGGTAACTCGGTTTATCCAGTTTCAGTTCCAGGCGATTGTTGCGGTAGCGATCGCCCCAGAACGTGGGCGTATTTCCCGTTGCCCAGAGCTGCACATCCGTTGCCGCTGCCTCATCGTTGTTACCTGCCAGCATCGCCCGGATGCGGTAGGAACCGGAATCGGGGGCGGTCAGCTTCACGGGTTGAGGATCGTGTCCAGAATTGACCTCAGCAGTGACCACCGTTTTGAACTCCACTTGATCCTGGGGCATGCGGCTCCCTTCCACCACCCGCGTGATGTTGCTGTAGTTCATCTGCTGCAATTCCAGGCGCACCCTCTGGTTGACGATCGCCTTTCCAGACGGATCCGTGACAATCACCTCCACCGGAAAGTCCTTCCCGGCATCGGTAACCCCAGCGGTTCGCAGCCCAATTAAGCGATCGCTGGGCAGTGCCAGAAACGTCTTGGAATCCGCCACCGACAGGTTCGATACATCTGACACCTGAGCATCCACCCGATACAGCATCGGATAGGGCAGATCCTTGCCCAGATCAACTTTCTGAGTACCCTGACCCTCCTGGCTCAACACCTGTGTGGTCTGCAACACATCGCTGGACACCTCTGGAGCCTCCTGTGGCCAGAACCAGCGCCGTCCAAAGGAATAGTCCTCCCGACCCTGCGGGGTAAATTCCGTCTGCTGCCGTGTCACATAGTACTTCGCCTCACCACCTTCCACCGGGGAGCCAAATAGATAGGTGCTCTGCACTTTGACATCCACATTCTGATTGGGCAGAGCGACTGGAATCGTCCCAGAGGTTGCATCCTCTCCTGACCCCTGACCCCTGACCCCTGACCCCTGACCCGGAGCATTCAAGGCTAGCTCAACCTTGAAATTGGGCGGCTTGAATTCAGCAACCCGAAACTCACCCGTAATTTCGGCTCCACTGTCCCCCTTCGCCCGCACGGTATACATCCCCAGTGGTTGACTCTTGTCCAGTGGAACGTCCAGCGAGAAGGTGCCAAACTCGTTCGTCGTTTGCGTGTCCAGCGTTTTCTTCTGCCCGTCTGGTCCTTCCAGCGTCACCGTGTAGCGACCCTGCTTGTCCTGCTTCAGCGCACCCGTTTGCAGGTAGGAGGCAATGCCCGTGAAATAGGCGGTTTCGCCCGGTTGATAGAGCTGGCGATCGCTAAAATCGTCCCCCTCGACACTGGCTTACCGCTCTCCCAACCCGCGTCGATGCCATACTCATAGGCTCCGCTGTACTCATAGGTGCGCGTGAACGCCCAATCCTTGCCCTCCTGCACCACGACCAGCAGTTGCGGCGCATTCTCAGAATTGGGACTGCGGCAGGATTGGAACTCGGCGCGTTCCAACGTCAGCATCCCCGCCTTATCCGTCTTACCCGTAGCACAGGGCGTCGGCTGGGGTCGCTCCTGCGCCTCCAAATTGGAGCGGTAAACCTGCACCGACGCATTCGCCACGGGTGTGCCATCCGCCAAATGATGCACCCGCACCAGACCCGAATCCGGGAACCACTGGGCAAATACCCCCAGATTGGTCAACTGCACCAGTCCATAGAACACCGGCTCACGCCACTTCTGCTTGCCATCCTCCAGATACGAATTGGTACGTGCCTGCACCCCATAGGCCAGCATTCCAGTCGAACCATTCAGCAGCGTCTGCAGTGGCACCGTGGTTTCAACCGATTGATTCTGCTGGTTGGCAACCTGCGACGTTTTCCACGCGGAGGGATTGGGTAACAGGTCATTCCCATTGCCACTGGGATAGGCCGAGTTGGTGTAGACCAGATCGGTGGGCTGAACCACGGCAAACGCCGATTTGTAGTTAGACAGGTTCACCGTCGAAATATTTAGTTGGAGGGACGCATCACGGTTCACCCCTTTCGCGGGAAAAATGTGCAACTCCGCAGGGGCCCACAGCTCCGGGGCCACATCGCCTGTTTCGTACTGTACCGTCATTGGCTTGCCCAGGGTTTGCCCGAATTTGTCCTTCAAATCCGCACCGATGGTGACCGTGTAAGTCGTGGTTGGCTCCAGTGCCCAGGGATTCAGACTCACCAATCGATCGCCCTCATAGGCCCGCACCAAGGGCACATCCTTATTTTTCGGTTCCGGGTTGATCGAGATATGGGCGATCGCGGATTCCACCTCCACCGGATTGTTGAACTCCAACTGAGCAACCCCCCTCACAAACCGCCCGTAGGTGCCACTCGCATCCGGCTGCCCGTAGTACTTGAGCGTCTGATACGCCAGCGGTGAATACGTCTCCACCCGACTCGAAAAACTCTCTTCGCTGGATAAGTTCCCCTGCAGTGGACGCAACCCAGGCGAAACCTCGACGTTGTAGCGTGTTCCTTTTTCAGTTCGTGCGATGGCTCCAACGTGTAGACCCAGCTTTGGGTGGACGGGTCAAACACGTCCTCTGCAGTTTGGGACTCCGCTGCCACCCCGTCCGGCTGCTTCTCCAGCCCAACGTTGAACGATACGCTGTCTTTTCGCCCATCCTCAATCAGCCGCGCGTGTTCCTTCAGCGACGCCTGATCCAGCTCCACATTCGAGAACACCTTCAGCTTCGGTTTCGTGTCAATCGCTTCCGTCGCCACGGCTGGATTGTCACTGGAATAGGACGTGGGCAGATTGGTGAGCTTGAGGCGACTGGTTTGAAACGTCCAGGCCAGATCCGCGTCCAGCTTATGGTTCTGCAAATCGGCCAGTCCCTGTTTCAGGGTCACGCGCACACGAGTAGCCTGGGGAATTGCTTCATCCGCCTGAAACCCCACCATGCGCGGCGTCAGAAAGCGAAATTGCCCCTTCAACGGCGGCACCAGTTCAAATTTCTGCAAAATCTGCCGCTGATTTTCGCTCTCCAGACTCTCCACCGGGATCAGCGCCTCTTTGCAGCGCACCCGAATCTGAGCCTGCGGCTTGGCATCTCCAGTGGGACTAATCGATTCAATCCAGTCGGGAAGCTTGGGCGTTTCCAGTGCCGCCACTTCGGGCAACGAGCCAGCCCCTCCCGTAATCGTTGCCGTGCTGCAACCTGAAAACCCAACCGCAATCAGAAATCCCAGCGCAAACAGCAAGGGCAGAATGAAGCGCTTGCCCACTCTCATAACCCGTCTCCCCACAGTAAACAAACGAATGGTGACAACTCACCCGAATACCCCCATTCCTACCCCCTACGCCAGGGAGATTTCCGGTAACTTCAATAATTCTTTACCTCGACTTACGCATTTTGACTCAGGAAACTTCTGCGAAAGATTCCTTGCTGTAAATTTTCCGGTGGTGTAAGGGCAGGTTTTGCCCAAAAACTAGCCGAAATGCGGAGATTGTCTACCAAACCTGCCCCTCCACGCGATCGTCCGTCACTAGAAAATTCTGCTGTAAATTTCCCATTGACGGTAGGGGCGGGTTTAGCCAGAAACGTACTGCA
>JAAUSG010000328.1 GCA_012034055.1 Leptolyngbyaceae cyanobacterium RU_5_1
TCTGGGGTTACATGCTGTTGCACTTGTGAACGCACCATCGCTTCTATCTCGGCCAAATTGCTCATCTGGCTTTTGTCGGACTCCTTGTACAAGATTTTTGCAATTGCTTGCACATGCTCGTTCAACGCTTGTTGGTCTTCAGGGGTCATCTCTATTGCCTCAACACTGGTTACATGCTTCTAGTTTGACTTTTCTCCTTAGAAGGTGACACGCTCCCGTGCGATCGCGTCAAGGCAGCCAGAGAATCCACAGGCGTCGATACCGAATCCGTGCGAATTCTGCTCAAAAACCAATTTGGACGCACCAGCCCCAAGCAGCTTACCTCTGGGCAATGCGACCAGCTAATCGAGCTGATTACAGCCAGATGAGTGAGAATTAACGCTGCAAGACAGAGCAGGCTATATTGCCTGCTCCTCATCAAGCTTCAACTGACACAGATTCCGGAATTAAGCGCGTTGTATGAGTATTTGTTTTATAAACCTGTCATTTTTACTGCTTCAAAAAATTAAAGATGAGAAATTATAAAATGCCTGCCGTCACAGCCACTTTCCTTACATTAGCAACTGCTGCTGCTATTACTTTAAGTACGGCATTTACAGGAGAGCACGCTCTTGCTGCATCTAAAGATGTTAAAACCCCACAAAGTCCAATCTCAGCTCAAACAAATGCAGCTAGCAATACGCAAAATTCCAAAGAATTTGGAATGGGTACTTTCTTAAAAGATTACAGCACTGCAATTTCAATAATTGTTTCACTTATTGGAGGCATAATTACTTACTCCGTGAATGAATCTTGGAAACGGCGTCAATATGTAGAGGAAAAAGTCAAAGATTTTGAGGAAAAAATGGAGGTAATTAATGTCAGAAAAATCTTGAGCACTGAGCTTCAATGTGTTGAGCTATTTCCCTTTGAGTCCGAACCAAAACACCGCTATGTTATTGTCAAGGATTGTTTATGGGCGGATGCCCTTTTGGAGTGTAAGTGCAACATAGAGCTAGAAAAAGAATATCGATCAATTGATAAAAAGAGACCTCTATATGAACAGGAAGCGGCAGTAAAAGCAGTTACAAGAGACAACTTTAATAGATTTTTAGATTATTTACAGCAGTTTGAAAAGATGATTGAATCCAAAGTTGTCAAAAAGAAAGATTTAGAAAATTATTTAGCTCTTTGGTTTGATTTGATTAGTGGAGTAAATGGGAGAGAGATTGTAATTTGCTCAATTTCTAACAAAGGGTACGTCCCTAAAAAAGCATTATTAGAATATATGGGATTGTTAGAGGATATTCCAGAAAGTGATCTTTCTGTTGTTCAAAAAGATGTCCGAGCTTTAGTTACGCGCTATCGAACTCTTGCTTCCCTGATGGAAGACGAGAAGGCGGTTGAGCAGTCCTTTTCATCCCCATCACCTGTCTCAAGCGCACGCTGCTAACAGTACGATCGCCCATCCGCATAACTTGGAAACCCACCGAATCTCATGTTTCTTCAGAAAAAATGAACTCTACCCCTGACGAGCAACTCACCTCCGCTCAAGCCCAATCGATTCTGGAGAACCTACCAGAGCGGATCAGATTGGCATTCATCGCCCGTGCGGCTGAACTGGATTATCTCATTGAAGCCGTGGTTGAAATGGCATTAGCAGGCTACCTGGACAGTGAGGCGATCGCGTTTGTAGACTGCAAACCCAATCGCGGGAAACGAGTTGCGTAAGACTGTTGCATTGCAATGATCTCAAAAAGCCAGTTGTGAATTCTGCATAACTGCGTCAAACCGCCAGTTCGCCTTTTAGCAACCGAGATCAATTCCTCTCCGTCATTTGCCTGAATCTTTTCTCAGGCAGAAGAAAGAGAGTAGCGGTTAAGGGGTTCTATCGCTGCTCCCCATCTCAGCTAGTGGGGTAGAGGATGCGATCGCCCCTCTCCGAATAGTCATAAAAAACCCCCAACTGATTAAAGTTGAGGGATAGCTACCTTGAAAGGCTAGGGAGAGAAAAACGTTATTCCATCCAAATGCCTTACCGGGCTGATTAGCGGCCAGTACCCTTAGTGCAAAGACCTAAAGCTCCCCAAGTCTGGGGACCAACAATGCCATCGACAATAACGGAGGAATCATGGTCGTTTCCTCTTGCTTGATAATCCCGCACCGCCCCTTCTGTTTTGGAGCCAAAGAACCCATCCACAGTGAGACGAAAACCACAGTCATTTAAGCGACGTTGTAGCAGTTTGACGCTGTCGTTTGCTGCTGTTTGGCGATCGTTGCGTCTGAGAACGGGCATTTTTGCGCAGGAAGTGAGAACGGAACTGGTGGTAGATGCTTGCATGGGTGTGTCCTTGTTGGTTCGGTGTAATTCGTTCGATACTTATAAAGTAGCGAGAACGAGGGGGTGTCCACATCGCATAAATGTCACGAGTCGAGCATGACATTTGTCATGAATAGGCTCTATGACGGGTTTGTGCAATCCTACAGCGCTTCCACAATCTGCAGCGCGATCGCACCCCCGATCCTGTCTTCGATTTCATCCTTTATCCTTTGGACAGCAAGCTGCTGACCGATTTCGCCAGCAATCGATCTCCACCCCTTTAACCCTCATCCAGCAGCTCATCCAGGATTTTATCCAAGCGATCGTTGGTATCCTTCGCCAGCCGCACACAGCCCGTACTACTCAGCAGCGCGATCGCACCTCACCATCGCGCTACAATCACCATGCCCAGTTCCCTGCCCCGGCTATCCGGTGAAACGAGACGCAATTTTCTATCAAATCTTCAAACGGTTTCCCAGCCTGCTGTTCACCCTGATTGAACAACCTCCCGTCCAGGCACGCGGCTATCGGTTTGAATCGGTTGAAGTCAAAGAACCCACCTTTCGGATTGATGGCGTCTTCCTGCCTCCAGACAATGCTTCCCCGCGCATCGTCTTCTTCGCCGAGGTGCAATTCCAGAAAGACGAAGATCTCTACCACCGCTTCTTCGCCGCATCGCTGCTCTACCTCTACCGCAACCGTTCCCTCTACGACGACTGGTATGGGGTGGTCATCTTTGCCTCGCGCAGCCTGGAACCTGAAAACACCACCATACACCGCTCTTTGCTGAATGGTGATCAAGTCCGCCGCATTTATCTGGATGAACTGGGCAATCCCGATCAGCAGCCGGTTGGAATTAGTCTGATGCAACTGACGATCGCCCCTGAAGCACAGGCGATCGCTCAAGCACGGCAGCTAATTGAGCGCACCGAACGGGAAACGGCCGGCACACTGGCTAGAGGCGAGATAATAGAAATCATCGCCACGATCGCGTTTTACAAGTTCGTCAATCGTAGTCGAGAGGAAGTGGAAACCATGCTGGGACTGAGTTTAGAAGACAGCCAAATTTATCGAGAGGTCAAAGAGGAAGGCAAGGAAGAAGCGTTGGCCGTGACGGTTCCCTTGCTGCTCAAAACTGGGATGACGGTTGAGCAGATTGCCCAGCAGACGGGTATTGATGTGGAAGTCATCCGGCGAATCGCCAATCTAAAATCTAAAATCTAAAATTGGTAGGAGATCGCGACCGCTGCTCGATCATGAGGGGATGTTACGATCTGTTGCGCTTTTAATCACCGAGTAGTACAAAAAACAAAACCCTGCTCAAGTTTGGCGACCGGGGCAGGGTTTGAAATTCATTTTTTGTGTCGGTCTAGTCAAGAGTGCTCATGACTAAAAACCTTTCACCTATCAAAGATAGGCTATTGGACTTTGCGGTGCAAGTACAAGAATACGGCTACGAGCCGGAAAAAGCATTCGTCAGTCGGGAGATGGTGCAGGCCACCTTGCCGCACAAAAATCCAGGCGATATTCCAGCCTGGAGCCGCAAGAATGGCAATTATGCCCTCACCATTCAGCCCGGTTGGGATACCTGGAATTCTCAGTCCGTTGGCTATCCCTACGGCACCATTCCCCGGCTGTTGATCTTCTGGTTAACAACGGAGGCGCTGCGAACCGGCGATCGCTGCTTGGAGCTGGGAGGACACCTGGCAGAATTCATGCAGAAGTTGGGACTAAATCCCCGCAATGGCAGCGGGAAGCGCAGTGATTCCTATCGGTTGCGTGACCAGATGCAGCGGCTGTTCCGCGCCAAAATTACCTTTGAATATCGGGATGAGAAACAGCAGAGCTGGCATGATTTGCAAGTTGCCCCTAAGGGCATGATGTGGTGGGACGCGAATATGCTGGGCAACGCAGACATCTGGGAGAGTTATATCGAACTGGGCGAGGAGTTTTCAAAGCGGTGACGGCCCATCCCATCCCGGTGGATATGAATGCGTTGCAACACCTGAAAAATTCGGCACTGGCGTTGGATCTCTATGCCTGGCTAACCCATGAGGCGTT
>JAAUSG010000078.1 GCA_012034055.1 Leptolyngbyaceae cyanobacterium RU_5_1
GGATGGGGGGACGGGGTGAGGAGTTGGAGCTGGAAATTCAAAATTCTCGCTGCCGTCCAACCTGTCAGAAGAACTTGAGATAGTCGCTGGATTTCCCAGTCGGAGACGTGGTTGTGGTACTCTTCCCACTCCTGAGATTTGAACTCGACGTAGGTTTTGGTCATTAAGGGGCCCATCACTTTTTCGCTGAGGGGGTCGCTGGCGAAGGCGGCGATCGCTTCACCCAGGTTGCGCGGTAGGAACCGAATTCCCATTTCAGCCAGTTGCTCCAGCGAGTAGGTGTACATATTTTCGAGATGAGGGTCTCCGGGATCTAAGCCCTCGCGGATGCCCTCCAGTCCGGCTGCCAGGATCATGGCGGCACCCAGGTAGAGATTGGTGGAAATATCGGCGGCGCGGCACTCGACTCGTCCACCTGCTAAGGGAATGCGGAGCATGTTGGTGCGGTTGTTGTTGCCGTAGCACACATAAACAGGTGCCCAGGTGAAGCCGGACATGCTGCCTCTGGCGATTAAGCGTTTGTAGCTGTTCACAGTTGGCGCAATCACGGCGCAAACGGCGGGAGCGTGTTTGAGGATACCGGCAATGAACTGATAGCCCAGCTTGGAGAGCTTGCAGCCGCGTGGGTCGTCGGGGTCGTAAAACAGGTTGTCTCCGGTCTTGATGTCTGCCAGCGACATATTGTAATGAGCACCGCTGCCGGTACGGTTTACGAACGGTTTGGGCATGAAGGTGGCGAAGCAGCCGTGCTTGCGGGCAATTTCCTTCACCATCAGGCGGAAGAAGGTGAAGCGATCGCTCATTTTCAAAGCATCACAGTAGGCAAAGTCGGTTTCAAACTGTCCGTTGCCGTCTTCGTGGTCGAAGGAGTACACGTCCCATCCCAGGCTGTTCATCGCTGCAACGATTTCGGTCACCCAGGTGTAGTTGTCCAACAGTCCTTGCAGGTCGTAGCAGGGTTTTGCCAGGGTGTCGCGATCGCTGACCGGAACAGGTTTACCGTCTTCTTCCTTGAGGATAAAAAACTCCGTTTCAATGCCCAGATTGAACGTGAATCCCATCGCTACCGCGTCTGCCAGCACGTTTTTGAGAATCCCCCGGCAGCAGGCCGCAAAGGGTTTGCCTTGCAAGTACAGGTCGCTGGCAAACCAGGCGAATTCTGGATTCCAGGGCAAAATCGTAACGGAGTTGGGATCGGGATGGGTTGCCACTTCTTCATCGCTGACCTCTTGGGGGACTCCATCCAAAGCGGCACCCGTAAACAGCTCTGACCCTGCCATCATTTGCCCCAGGTGGGACAGGGGAACGGACTTCGCTTTGCACATGCCATGAATATCCACGAAACTGGCCAGGGCATATTTGACACCCTTGGATTCCAGGGAGTCTTTTAAGGCTTGAAGTTCAGGGGTCAGGAGGTCGGCCATGAGTGTGTCCTCGGTTGGTAGGGTAGAGACGCGATTAATCGCGTCTCTACGGAGAATGGGAAGACGGGGGGATTTTTGATGTTCTGGTTAGGTGTACCAAGGTCTTTTATACCGAACCCGATCGCCCCTTTTGGAGGGGGTACTGCTGTGCAGAAGCAAGCTACGGGGGACGCAACCGTCCCCTGAGTTGGTTTTTTGGGGGGCAGCCCGCCAAGCATTGGGTCTTGCATCCACAGTTTTCTTTCACGACTTTGAAACCACCCTGGGTGGCAGTTCTTCTAAGGGGTTTCCTTCAATGAGGGCGCGTTTCAATTGCTGGCTGAGTTCGGCAACGCAGGTTGCTAAGGTCTGTTTGCCAAAGTCGAAGTCTGCTTTGCTGGGGGTGCCTACAGCTCCGTGCACGCTTTCGTTGTTGACGGTGTAGGCAAAGCGGCAAAACCCGCCCCTACCAAACCAATATGCTTACCCGCTGTCTACTCCGTAGAGCCGCGATTAATCGCGGCTCTACCCCACAACCCAATCTCTGCCGGGCATCCCGGCTTCCGTCGCCGTTCCAGATATTCAGCAATAATCTGGTGATACCGTTGTGTCCCAAACATCGCATAGTGTCCGGGATACACCGTTTCTACTGGCAAAGTTTGCAAGCGATCGTAAGTGGCAAGGTAGGTCGGGATATGGCTGCAGTGGAGTTCATCCAGCAGTTCTCCGTCGTAAATCACATCGCCAGAGAACAGTTCCCTGGATTGGGGGTCATACAGCGCAATGCAGCCTGGTGAATGCCCTGGTAGATGCAGCACTTCAAAGGCTCGATTGCCCAAATCCAGCCGATCGCCTTCTTGCAAGATCTGGGTGGGTTCGGCAGCGCGGAGGGTGTATTGCGTAACGGTGAATCCCGCATGGGGCAAGACCTCAAAATGCTCGTCCTGTACCCAACCCTGCTCTGGTAAGCAGAGTGCCTCGTGGTCATCTCCGGTTCTCAAAGCATCGGCTTCGGCAGCATGGATGGCGCGGCGATCGAACTCGTGCATCCCCCCAGCGTGGTCAAAGTGAATGTGTGAGGCGATCGCCAGCAGCGGCTTGTCCAACAACGCGGCAAGGTATTCCCGCAGACTGGCAACGCCCAGACCGGTATCGATCAGCAGATCCTGGGTTTGTCCCTTAATCAACCACAGGTTGGCGCGGTTGTACCAGTAATAGTGAGGTTCCGTGATCAGATACAGGTCATCCTGAATTCGTTGGGTCGAAAACCAGCGATCGCAAACAGGTTTGCCAGTCATAGTTGGGATTGTCTTGCGGCGTTTTATGGAGCCTGTGCGTAGGACTTGGTCAATTTCACCGTCGAATCGTCGTACAGCGCTTCGACTTTCAGCGGCTGGGAGACAATCTTGTATTCATACGCCGCCTTCGCCGTTAGCTGCAAATTTCCAATCAAGCTGTTGGGATTGTCCTTGTTGAACGCAACCGACTTGTTACCCTCTAGGTCGAATAGCTTTGCGCCTTCCAACTGCGATTTAACCTCGTCTCCAGTAACGCCCAACTTTGCACCCGCAATCTTCAACGCTTCTGGATCGTTTGCATTCAGCAATTTCACTGCTTTATCTACGACCCAGAAATATTTCTGCAGATCCTCCTTGCGAGACTGAATCAACGTCTCTCGAGCCACCACCACATCCGCGACCAGGTTTGTATCCTTAGTGGAGAAAATGACTTCACCCCCGCCTTGCTGCGCTGCTTTGGTCAGATACGGTTCATAGGAGACAGCCATATCGACTTGTTTGGCTGCGAATGCTGCCGCTGCATCTGCCGCTGCCAAATCTTTAATGGAGACATCTTTTTCGGTCAGTCCAGCTTTTTCCAGATAGGCACTCAGCAACACTTTTTCAAACAAAATGTTTTCGCGGGCGATCGTCTTACCCTTTGCATCCTGCGGTGATTTGATATCTCGTCCGATAATCCCATCTGCCCCATTTGAGTAATCTACTAAGTAAATTATTTTGGTGGAGGGGTCTTTGGCTACTATCTGGACGGCATCCCCGGATGTGAACCAGCCTAAGTCAATCTTGCCAGCCAGAAAAGCGGTCATCTCTTCAGTATTACTTTGGAAAAATAAATCCTGAACGTTCAGCCCCTCTTCCTTGAAGAAATTCTTACCAACCGCGACATGATGCCCGGAGTAACCGACCCAATTGTTGGTTGCAGACACGAGAGGTTGAGATTGGGGTGAGTTGGCGTTGGGCTGTTGAGAACAGGCCACTACCAGCAATAGGGACGCCAGCGCTGTTAAAACAAAACGCTTCAAGCCAGAGAACTTAAGCATAGGTAGATACGTCTTGAACGATAACTAGGGTTTATTAGGATTAAACACGTTTGTGCCATCCCGGAGGGCATGGATGACCTTGCGCTTGATGTTGACAAACTCAGGAGAAAGCTTAATATCCAGTGCTCGATGCTCGGCTAGGGAAATCGGAATTTCTAAATCAATTCGTCCCGGTCGAGAACTCATGACATACACCCGTTGGGATAGGTAAATGGCTTCTTCAACATCGTGGGTAATCATCAAAATTGTCACATGGGTTTGTTCCCACAGTTCCAGTAAGAACTGCTGCATTTGCTCTTTGGTTTGAGCATCCAACGCGCCGAAGGGTTCATCCATCAGCAGAACGGCTGGTTCGTTTGCCAGGGCACGGGCGATCGCCACTCGTTGCTTCATCCCACCTGACAATTGCTTGGGATAAGCATCCGCAAAGTGGTATAGCCCGACGACATCCAGAAAATAATCCACCCGCTCCCGTTGCTCTGCTTTCGGGATTTTGCGCAACTGCAGCCCAAAGGCAACGTTTTGAGCTACGGTTAACCAGGGATAGAGGGTGTATCCCTGAAACACCATACCGCGATCGGAGCCAGGGCGTCCGGTTACCGGCTGACCATCCACATGTACCCGACCCACAGAGGGTGAAACCAGACCCGCAATAATGTTGAGCAGTGTGGACTTGCCGCATCCTGACGAACCCACCAAACAAACAAACTCTCTAGGATAAATCTGTAGATTGATGTCTTCCAGTACGATCAGCTCCCGACCCTGCACGGAGTAGTATTTGAAGACATTCTGAACCTCCAGCTTTGCATTGCAGGAGGGAATCTCTGAGTAATCTAGTTTGGCGGAGTACTCTCGCATTGTTTGTGATACCCGGCGAGTGATGAGTATGGAAAAAGTTCCAATGTATTAATTATTAGTTTGCTTTTCTCAGTCAACCGTTTGTCAACGGATGTTCTACAAGTTCATTCACACTTTACAGCTCTCTTCGTTCATACTCGTTTTGTGTAATGGACTACCGATTGGATTGACAGAAACCCATGATGGTTTGATTTAATGGCATTGCCGACGCACCCACTCAAACCACTGGTCTAACCCCTGACCTGTTTTGGCAGAAACCTGTATGACGGTCACATCGGGATTAATTTGGCGAATATTCGCCTCAATCCGGTTCAGATCGACATCCAGGTAGGGAGCCAGGTCAATTTTAGTAATCAGCAAACAGTCTGCCTCGCGGAACATCACCGGATACTTGAGTGGCTTATCCTCGCCCTCCGTTACGCTCAACAGAGCAACTTTGGCGTGTTCGCCTACCTCAAATTCAGCCGGGCACACCAGATTGCCGACGTTTTCTACCAGCACCAAATCTAACTGGGTAGGGTCATATTCATGCACGAGACGGTGAATACCGCCCGCTACCATCCTGGAGTCGAGATGGCACGATCGCCCCGTGTTGATCGCAATCACAGGAACCCCATACTGGCGCAGGCGATCGGCATCTAGTTCGGTGGTCATGTCCCCTTCAATCACCGCAATCTTCAGCGTGTTGCTGAGAGTCGCTAGCGTTTTTTCTAACAGCACTGTCTTGCCAGCTCCGGGACTGCTCATGATATTGAAACAAGTAATCCCCCATTCATCAAAATGAGCACGATTATGATCCGCTCCTTCCTGATTGGCGTGGAGCAAGTTAATTCCAAGAGCCGCGTCATGGGTTAGATGCATGGTAAGGGGTAAGGGGTAAGGGGTGGCAATTCAATCTGCAATCTAAAATCTGCAATCTGCAATCCCTAGCCCCTCCGTCGCATACTCAACTCGATCAATTTTCAGTTCCCGCCCAGAACGAATATCGTCCATCGGCGATCGACAGTCGGGACAGGCATACTGAATTCCAATCTCAGGACGGTACTCTTGTTGACAACGGTGACAGAAGGCAATCAGCGGTGTTTCCTGAATCTCCAGCGTCGCGCCCTCCAGAAAGGTGTTGCGGGTCTGTACCTCAAAGGCAAACTCTAGACTCACCGGTTCCACGCAGGTAAACTTGCCCACAATCAGGTGAACCTTAGCAATTTTTGGGCGTTCTAGCTGTGCCTCCCACCAGTCATGGAGCGTGACAATCAGCGCTTTGGTCATATCGGTTTCATGCATTTCGTCATTCGTCATTCGTCACTGACAACCAACAACCAACCAACTACGTCCAAGCTTGATCCACTTCCATATTTGCCTTGGTATGGATATAGGCAGGTTTCTCTTTGCGGGGAAGCTGTCCTGATAGGACCAAATGCGCCATCGTGTCGCAAATCACGCGAGTTGCCATTAGCGCAGTCATATCGCTGACATCGTAAGGAGGAGACACTTCCACCACTTCAAGTCCGCAAACTGGAGCACGCTGGACAATTTTGCCCAGCAGAGACAGGGCTTCGCGCGGCAGCAGACCACCCGGTTCGGGCCAGCCAGTGCCGGGGACAAATCCAGCGTCAATGCAGTCAATGTCAAAGCTGATCCAGACGCAGTCAGTGCCGTCGAGTGCCCGTTCCAGGGCAAAGTCAACCGCCGCATCAATGCCTCGCTCCACGATGTCGGTCACGGTGAGAATATTGGTCATCCGCTCCCGGCAGACCTTGACACCCTGACGGGGCACCTGCCAGCCGCCAATGCCAAGCTGTACCAGGTTTTTTGCCGGAGCATTTGCCATGTTGGTAGCGTGGAACCAGGGGCAGGTGTGCATGCGTTCGTCTAAATCGGTCTCCTGGGTATCAACGTGGCGATCGAAGTGAATGATCCCCACTTTCTTGTCACCCAAGTGACGACAGATGCCGCGCACGGTGGGAAAGCCGATGGAATGGTCGCCGCCGAGCAAGATGGGAAATGCCCCAGAACTGAAGATGTGGGCAACTCCTTTGGAAATCTGGTCAAAGGACTTCTCATTGTTGGCCGGAATGGTAAAAATATCGCCCACGTCGCAAAGCGTAATTTGCTCCCGCAGGTCTACCCCCAGCTCAAAGTTGTAAGGGGTGTAGAGAGCGGAGATACGACGAATCCCTTGGGGACCAAAACGGGTGCCGGGACGGTAGGTAGTACCGGAGTCATGGGGAACACCAACGATCGCCACATCATACTCCCCCACCCGTCGTACATCCTCTAGATAGGGCGCTTTCAGAAAGGTATTGATTCCGGCATAGTGGGGCAGTTCGCCACGCGAGAAGGTGGGAATGGAGCGATCGCGAATGCTCTCCGCTGCCTCCAGCCCATACTCCAGCCCTTTCGTCACCTCCTGCTGCCAACCGGTCAGGGGTAATCGAGCTTCTTGCTGCAAAGCACGGCTTGCTTCGGAAGGGGGTTGAGAATTGGTTCCGGGGCTTTGAAATAAAGGATTATCAGTCATAGATCCATACACCATGAAATACATTCAGCAGAAAAGCCCGGAAGAGCGAAAGCACAACCTCATAGGCTTCCCATCTCTCCCGGGCTTTTCTCCCGCCGTGTAGCTATTGTCAATACCAACTAAGAGCTGATGACGATAGCTTGCTTCTCTCGGACCAGACACAAAAGGTTGCAAGACCTAAGCCGGAACCCTAGAAGCTTTTAATTAAAAAATACTGTACTTGGTTAAAGACTTAACAGTCCGACAAAAAGGAAATTGTGTAATAAGCTACAGAATTAGTCCATAAGCAACAAAGATTATCGACTGATACGATTCAGCAACCACAGGGAGCCGATCGTGCCGAAAAAGTGGGCCAGGATTAGCATAATACTGGCTTGAACAACCAGGATATCCAGCGAGTTGACAAACTGCGAAAAACTTGAACCTACAAAACCGGGGGCTTGACGAAAGGCGATCACTGCCAATGTGCCGACGATCGCAAACGTTCCCAACAGTGCCAGTAACATCCCCGCTAAACTGGCCAACAATCCAGTCTGTAGTACTTGAATCGTCTCTGACCGCTTTGGACGAACGGCAACGTCACGGCGAAGCTGCCTACCAATCAAGACATAGCGAAATGACCAGTAAATCGTGAAGAACAACGCCAGAATGGCACAAAAGGTGAAGAACCCGCCAGCACCTGAACTGGGGTTTGGAGCCGGAGCGGGAGCAGGAATACCGGGAGTGGCCGGGTTTGGCACGGGATTTCGACTCGAAAAAGCGGCAACGATCAAGATGCCGCTAGAGACGATCGTCAGTACAATCTGTGCCCAAAGGCTAGTCCAGCCTGTGATGCGAAACGTTTTAGCAATTTGTTGCAGCGTTGGTGGAGAGGATGGATCTAATTTACGAGTCATGGTGGAACTTCAAGAGCCTAACCCGGGCTAACCCAACTGGATGCTGTAGAGAAGCGATCAACACAGAGCGTGATTGTACTAGTTTCGCACGGCGGTTGAATCGATCGCAGGCTTCTTGCCTTTTGACTTTATTTCATCTCCAGAGGGCAGGACTTTGGATTAGGATGTGAGCAATTCCCGTTGTCTAAAATCCCAGTCCCAGATTACGAAATTGCGCTCACAGAGCTGTAGTCGCTTATCTCTATATTCCCTCTGTTGATTTAGGTTCATTCATGTCAAATGCCATTACATCACACAATCTTGCTCCAGAACTTCCACCATCAAGGGTTTTGATTGTGGAAGATGACCCAATGATGCAGTTGGGGTTAGAGCAAACTCTAGGAGACTATCCTCAACTGACAATCGTGGGTCAGGTAGCGGATGGCTATTCGGCTGTAGAAGCAGCGCAAAGGCTGAAACCTGACATCATTGTGATGGACATCGGGCTACCCAGATTGGATGGAATTGAAGCCACTAAGCAAATTCGAGCAATCCTGCCTGATATTCATATTGTGATGCTCACGTCCCACACCTCAGAGACTGAGGTGATTGCTGCCCTGAACAGTGGTGCGGATGCTTACTGCATCAAAGGAACCAACGTAGATCGCCTCATTGCCGCGATCGCAGCAGCTCAGGAAGGCGCGACTTATCTCGATCCCCAAATTGCACGCCAGGTGATTGAACATCTCAAGGCTCCTACGTCCACAGCCGTAGTAGGTCAGTTGTCTCAACGGGAGATGGATGTCCTCAAGCTGATGGTTGAGGGCTACAGCAACCCAGAAATTGCAGCTGCTCTTTATCTAAGCCCAAATACCGTGAAAACCCACATCCGGGGAATCATGAATAAGCTAGCTGTAGACGATCGTGTACAAGCAGCCGTTGTTGCCCTGCGTGCTGGATTGGTCTAGAAATCTATTGTCCAAGCCTTGTGCCAGGGTCAACAGCGAGTTGCCCTATCTTTGTTTTGGCACGTTTGAAACAATAATTGTCACATTTATCTAGCGTATGTAGAAACTTCAGTGTCACAATTGAGATATATTTTGCTAAAGTTTAATCAGTTCAAGTACGAGCATCTATTCAGCGGGTGCTTTTACAGGTTGCTGATTGTAAGTGCAATGATTTGGGTCAATCTCAACGCATCGATTAACTAAACAGAATTTTCAGGCCCTCACACGGTTTGACAGGCTTTTTACCTTACTGGGTAAATTTAATGCTTTCGGTGGATGCCAACCACTGGACAGATTCTGTTAAGTTGGTGTAGCTGAAATAGTGGGCTAATTGTCGCCCTCATGAACGTTAACTGCAATAATGACTGTTTGCCTGGATGGGAAAAATGATGAAGTTTGAAGACATTTACAGATTTTTCCAAGCTCCTCCACCGTTTTATCTAAACAAGGAACTAGCGGTATGCTATGTTCTCGCGGTGCTAACTCGTGGAGACTCTTACGGAACTGAACTGATTCAGCTCCTGGAAACGGAATACCCGGCTTATCGGCTCTCTGATACAGTACTTTACAGTGCTCTGAAGTTCCTTGAGGAAGAGGGTATTATCACTGGATACTGGAAGAAAGTTGAAGGGCGGGGGCGTCCTCGTCGCATGTATCAGATCCAAGCCGAGACGGCGCAGCGAGCACAAGACTTATCACGCTTATGGCAAGAGTATGTCAGAAAGTATCATACGGTGCCTCACTCACCTGGGTTAGCTCACAGTGGCAGTAGTAGCTGAGGTGGCTAGTTGCTGATAAGTTGAATGGGCTAGCAGGGCGATCCTACACAAAATGATGAGATCGCATTCTGATCTGAGCATGTTGATTATGCTCTGCTTGTTTCTGTTCGCTTTCGACAGTTTGCAACGATGAGTACTCCTATTCTGTCTTCGACATTCGTGTTGGTTCTGTTATCGCTAGTTGGACTATTGTTTTCATCCGAGCTTCGGTCAAAGATCGAACTCAGGTTGTAAGACTTGCCTCCGACCAATCGCGAGACTCACTGATGGGTCAACTGCAGCAATATTTTGTCAGGCGCGCCTACCGGGTATCTGCTGCAAACCCTGAAGAGAGTTACGTTGAATTTGAGGGAGTTGTTCGTCCCAGTCTCTTTCTAGCTATCTTTTTGCTGCTACTGGCGGCGATCGGAATACTCTGTCTAGCCTTAGTGCTGTCAATTCTGTTGTTCAGTTCGTCTTGGATATTATTTCTACCTGTCTTACTGTCTCCCATAGCCTCAATCTTTTACTGGCGTAAAGCGAAACGGCTTGAGACTGTGACGCTTAGGATTGAACCTGTGAAAGATAGTACGACATCTATCCATCAAAGCGTCGTTACGGTTACTGCTCACCGCGACGAGTTGGTGCAATTGCAGCGGTCATTGTTGTTGAAGTCGGCTGAATAAGCTAATTGACCTTCGGAGGAAGATGAATCCCACCTTGGTAGCCACCCAGGTGGGATTCCGATGTCCAAGAATAACCCATACTTTGCGGTTTATGCCTTGCGAACTGATGCAACGGTCATTTCTGAAGGTGCCTCGTCTGCTCTAAGGCTAGGAAAAAGAAAGTGATTTTCTTCAACGTATTGTGCTCCGAAAAGTCCTTTTTCTGCCCAAAAGTACCGATCCGTAGTATGTTCGTTACGCTTTACCAGCAATAGCGCAGGCGGAAGAATTCCTTCTGCATGAATAAATTTTCGGGCGGCGGTAACGGGTTTATCCTCTCCACATTCGATGCTAAATTGAGGTACGTTTTCGAGAATTCTACGTCCCTCTTGCCGACGACGGCTTTTACGCTTGCGTCTCCTTGCCAATCCTGCTACCCCCTTTTTAATGGACAAGTGTAGTCTTAGTTACAAAACACGTCGAAAGTATATCGACTTGAGGCTAAAATTTCAACTTCTTTTAACCCATTGAAACAAAGATTAAATCAACCTGAAGGTGGAAGTCAAAAGAAACTAACGGACTGAATTTGTCTCCATGCTAATGCCTATCAGTTCTGAGTTTGTTGCTCTTTGTCGGGCGCAAGTAGCACTCCTGACTCAGGGGCTGGGAGCGTCGTTAAGTGTAGTTTATTTAACAAGCGAACTGGTGAAGGGAGCACGGTCTCAGTTAGTACCGGTTGTAGCCTACCCTGAGATCCTGATGGATTGGGAGCAAGACCAAATGATACCGATGCTTCCAGGATCTGCTGTGCCATTGGAGTCTACTCGCCAAACACTGGCAGATGATATTGCGATCGCCCCTTTTATCGCAGAAGGGTCTGGAACGACCTTCGTTGAGAGCTTCTCCAGTCCGGTTCCTTCGGTAGGCAGCAAACGATCTGAGCAGTTAGCGGGTAAGGCGGCGCTCGTTGATCAGCGCCAACTGGTTTTACCCCTGATTCACGACGAAGTAATGCTGGGCTTGCTAGTAACCCAACGGGGTGATCGCGGCTGGTATGCCTGGGAACAGGCTCAGGTTGAGGAGATTGCGAGGACGCTGACGATTGCGTGTCTGCTCGATCAGCGCTACCAATGGGTGCAACAAGAACGTCAGCAGGAGCACCTGCTACAGCTTCAACAACGGGACTTGATTGACAATCTGTTACATCAGTTTCGTAATTCACTCACGGCTTTGCAAACGTTCGGCAAGTTGATCCTCAAACGCCTCTTGCCAGGTAATGCGGGTTATGAGTTAGCCGGTAATATTGATCGAGAAGCCGCTCGGTTACGTGAATTGTCTCAGCAGCTTGAGCACGTTGCTGGAGTCGCGAAGTCAAGTCCATTGTCGCTTCCCCCGGCTGCGGAGCAATCTTTGATGAATGCTCATCGCAAGCTCAACGATGAAGCAGATGGAGCAATTGATGCTAGGGCAGTTCCGCTCCTACCATCCTCTGGGTTTCTGGCAGGCTCTGACCTGTTTTTGGAGCGCTGTTTGGTAGAAACCTTGTTGGAGCCGCTGCTGGCTTCAGCAGCGGCGATCGCTCAAGAAAAAAGCTTAACGATTCACAAACAAATCCCTGACGACCTACCCCCTGTATGGGCAAATCCTCAGGCACTGCGAGAAGTCTTGAACAACTTGCTTGAGAACGCCCTGAAGTATACCCCTTCTGGAGGGGACATTTTTGTAGTCGCTGAGGCAACGGAGGAGCAGCCCTGGCTGGAAATTGCCATAAACGATACCGGTCCGGGAATCCCTCTCCAAGATCTTCCTCACATCTTTGAACGCCACTACCGTGGAGTGCAAGCACACAGTGAACTTTCCGGCAGCGGATTGGGACTCGCGATCGCGCGATCGCTCATCGAACAGATGCAAGGAACAATCCAGGTCTTCAGCCCTGCCCGTACTGACCGGCTGAAAGCGGCTGAAACCGTCTCATCCACTCCAGGACCAGGCACTACCTTTCTAGTTCAGCTAGCTGTAGCGGTGGAAGAAGCTGAGGAGTAAGGAACAAGGAGTGATGAAGCGATGAAATGATGAAGTGGTGAAGCGCTGGAGCCACAGAAATGCTTTCTATTAACTCTTCTACTTCCTCACTCTCTTTATCCCTTCATCCTTTCATCCCTTTATCTCTTCACTCTTTATCTCCTCATCCCTCTTGCCGCTGACCTCGCACTTCGCACCTCCTACTGCAGCACCAAATCTTTATTTAAAGTGAGGGTCAGATCCGTGTTGGGGTTAACGGCAAACAGATCAATGCGATCGCGTCCCAGAAAGAGCGATAGGGCAGCACCCGCGACGGCTCCGGGCAGTACTTCCCAGGCCTTGATCGTGCGATCGCCCGTAACAGCCGCAATTCCAGCTGCCGCTCCCGCACCAACCAGTGTGCTAGCAACTACCTTTCCAGTTGAGGCAGATTTGGTAATCGTCTCCGTCTTGCTGATTACATTAGAGCTGGCCTCAATCGGCAGCCGCTTACCATCCGGTAACACCATTTCGCCCGCAAAAAACTGAGCACCATTGGCATCCGTCCGTAGTTGACCGACCACATCACTTCCGGCTGGAATCAAAACTTGCCCCTGGGATGTGATGACGTTCTGAGCAACCTTGAGGGTTAGCGGAGTGGGAGGCTCATCCTTAGACAGGAGAATGCGATTGATGCCCTCGTAGCGAACTGGAATCGACGTTCCGGCTGGAATCTTAATCCCAACCGGGGCACCCCCCACAATGTAGGGAGACGGAATCGCCGCAACTTGTCCCGTGCTGACCAACGCTTGATAAATGAAGGCAGCCACTTCGGCACGAGTCGCAACCTGGTTCGGATTCAAGAGCCGAATGTTTGGATAATTAACAACCATCCGTCGCTCGGTTGCGGCTGCAATACTGGGACGAGCATAGTTCGGAATGGTGCTAGCATCCGCATAAATCCCTAGAACCGTTTCGACGGGTGCGGTAGCGGCATAGTTCAAACCACTTGCCAGCGATACCAACACCTGTGCCCGAGGAATATTCTCATTGGGTCTGAAAACATTGCCCGGATATCCTGCCATAAAACCCGTTGTGTAAGCCTTTTGGATACCACCCGCACCCCAGTAGTTCGGGGGTACATCCACAAAGCTGACAGGTGGGCGGATCGCAGCTTTGTTGAACGCCTTGTTAATCATGGCGGCGAACTGGGCGCGGGTTACCGGCTCCTCAGGGCGAAACGTGCCATCTTCTGGAAAACCCGCAATGATCCCGCGCGCGGATAGCTCATTGATAAAACCAGCCGCCCAGTAATTCGCTGGTACGTCTGGGAAAGCGGTTTGGGCAACGGCTGGGGCTGTGATCACAATTGGCGCAACTGCCCCTGTTGCGAGTCCCAGGGCTACTAGCATCGCAGTCCCTGATTTCCAAGCCTTGGAATTCACCATGGGAGATTTCTCCAAAAACATCAACTATTTGTTAGATATGTAGACCCTATGTGAGGTAAGAAGGTTCCTAATGGGGTTGACAGCGGAATTTGCTGGTTTTTCGGTTAAAAGCCCTGATTTTCAGATTTGACAACTAATGCTTCACCGAATAACAACGAAGATGCTTTGGCGGCAAATGAGTTGCTTCCAAACGCTGGTTTTCCTGATCAGGCTTACGTAGACCTGGAGGTTCACGTAAATAAACCATCGTGGACAGAACAATGCGGTGCTATCCAGGGTGCTGAGGAGTATCACGTATCAGAGCCATCTGTGATACTTGCACCTGAATAATACTCGCAGAAATGCTTAATGCACGATTAATCGGCAGCTCCTCTAGCGATTTGGAGCCAAGCATACGTATTCAAGCCTTTAAGCATCTGATCCGGACAATTCAACCTAAATTTGCTTATACCCCATGACCAGCGCTGTTTGATAGGGCGCTATCTTGAGTCTCGTGGGCGATCGCACAGTCTGTTCAATCAGAACCCACCCCGTTGCATAAATTTCGGTAAATAGAGAGAGAGATAGAAAAACCTGCTCATCCCGCTGAGAGCGTTCAGGCGTTTGAGACCATCAAGGTGTAACAGCCATTATGAGTAAACTAGTTGTTCTGAATATTGGCGAAGGTAGCTTTGAGTACGGATTTCCAGTCATCCTGCAGATTGGTGACGAGGAAGCTCGTCCCTGCGTGGAAGTTACCGGGAAGTTGCCTCCTGCTCCGGAGTTACCGCTGTATTACAGCCGCTGGCAGTCTAGTTACTGCATGTTGGGCTTCTGTACACGGTTGTCTGCTAAGGCGATTAAGACTGACAACGCCTCCCTAATTGCCGACTGTAACAACAATGCTGAAACTTTACAGGAAAAGTTTAACGATTGGCTCCAGGCAAAGGAGTTTCGTGAGATTCAAAATCGCTGGCGGGAGGAGCTGTCTACTAGTGATGAGATACGAGTCATCCTGCAAACAAAGAACAGAGGACTACAGCATTTACCCTGGCACCTTTGGGAGCTTTTAGGGTGCTATCCAAAGGCGGAAATTGCCTTGAGTGCCCCAGCGTATAAACCGCCTAAAAAAGCATCTTCTACCCAGAAGAAGGTAAAAATTCTGGCGATTTTGGGGAACAGCGAGGATATTGATGTCCAAGCGGACAAAGCGTTGTTGAAACAGTTGTCGAATGCGGACGTAACGTTTCTAGTGGAGCCTGAGCGTAAGGCGTTGACAGACCAGCTCTGGGAACAACCCTGGGACATTTTGTTTTTTGCCGGACACAGTGAGGGAGAAACTGAGCAAATAAAAGTTAATCAAACTGATAGCTTGACGATTGATGAGTTGAAGTATGCCCTGCAGAAAGCGGTAGAGGGAGGGTTAAAGCTAGCGATTTTAAACTCCTGTCAGGGTTTGGGATTAGCACGAAATTTGGCAGATTTAGAGATTCCACAAACAATACTGATGCGGGAGCTTGTGCCCGATCGCGTTGCCCAAGAGTTCTTGAAGTACTTTTTGACTGCCTTCTCTCAAGGAAAGTCGCTTTACCTATCCGTTCGTGCTGCACGAGAGCGGTTACAGGCAATCGAGGATGAGTTTCCCTGTGCAACCTGGCTACCGACCATTTTTCAACATCCAGCAGCAGTGCCGCCAATGTGGAAACCTGCCTCAAGCTTCGGCCTTGCCAAGCTGTTGCTGACGAGTCTGGTAGTGACGGCATCACTGGTCGGAGTGCGTCATTTGGGGCTATTGCAGGCGTGGGAACTGAAGGCGTTTGACCAGATGCTACAGGTGCGATCGACCGTGTTGCCAGAAGACCCCGACGATCGCATATTGTTGGTCGAAATTACAGATAAGGATATTGAAGCTCAGAAAAACCGGGGGGAGGTTTTGGGAGACCAATCAATTTCAGATAGTTCGCTTGTGCATCTCCTCGATGTGCTGGAGAGATATCACCCTCGTGCGATCGGCTTGGATCTAACTCGAAGTACGAAACAGGTTTCTGCTCAAGTCATTCAACGGTTTAGTCAGACATCAAATTTGATTGGGGTTTGTAAATCCAGTAGCGGCGCATATGACCCCAATGGATTTCCACCTCCACAAGGAATTCCCAGAGAGCGGGCAGGATTTGCGGATGCGGTGGAAGATCCCGATGGAGTGTTCCGTCGTCAGCTTCTGTTGATGGCTCAGGATGGTGAACCGCC
Organism: Leptolyngbyaceae cyanobacterium RU_5_1; assembly: GCA_012034055.1. Classification (GTDB taxonomy): domain Bacteria; phylum Cyanobacteriota; class Cyanobacteriia; order Leptolyngbyales; family Leptolyngbyaceae; genus JAAUSG01. Next base: position 16,101 of record JAAUSG010000078.1, read on the forward strand.
ATGCCCAACAAACTTTTCCTTCAGCGCAAAGCTGGCATTCCGGTATCTTAAGGCTAGAGGGATTGAGCCTGAGTTTACGCCGGATGGCCATCTAAAACTCGGTGGGACTATTTTTAAGTTTCTGAGTATAGCGCCTGGTGGCTATCAACGAGTGGATCTGAGGGGTGGTCAAATCCTGCTGAACTATCGTTCTGAGCAGGTGGCATCGATTCCGTTGACTGAAGTGTTGGAAGAACAACCCAGTCTTGCCAATGCAATCAAAGGCCGAATCGTTTTAATTGGTGTCACGCATCAAAGAACAACTGATACGTGGATGACACCTTACATTCAAGGTGATAAGCCGCAAATAGTGCCTGGGGTTCTGTTACAAGCACAACAGGTAAGTCACATTCTTAGTGCGGTGTTGGATAATCGTCCTTTGCTCCAGGCGTGGGTTTGGTGGGTTGAGATTGCCTGGATTGGTGGATGGGCATTTGTGGGAGGAGTGTTGATCTGGCAGCTGCGATCGCCCCTTTATAAAGTTTTAGGAATCGTCGCTAGTTCAAGCATTCTATACAGTATTTGTTTTGGTTTCTTTACCCAGGGAGTCTGGGTTCCGATTGTTCCCTCTGGAATGGCTTTGATTTTAACAGCAGGGAGCATCGCAGCATACCAGGTACACGTTCAAAAAAGCACATTGTTTAAGCAAAAGGTAGCATCATGACGCAACTATTTCGACCCTCACTCCTTGGAGTAGCAATCACCCTTGCTTTCCTGAGTTCTGTAAGTGCGATACCGCAAGTCGCCGCACAATCTACCGGCACTCAATTTACCAGTGCTCAATCGGGTGGAATTCTCTACAGCCAGCAGTCGTCTTCAAAAGCAATACCGTCTAGCGTTGGCAAGCCCAATACTCGCAGAGCACAGTCCGGCAAAGGGGCTTGTCCGTTTACTGAGAATCAGATGAAACTGACTGCTCTAGTGCCTAAAACCATGAATGGGCCGCAGACTGTTTCCAAGTATCCAACATTTTGGTTTTATGTTCCTTATACCCGTTCAAACAATTTGTCAGGGGTATTTGTGTTACAGGATGAGAACGGGAAGGATATCTATCGGAATGATGATGTAAGCTTGCCAGAAGCACCGGGCGTAATTTCTGTACAAATTCCTGCAACAGCAGCTCCGCTGGAGATGGAGAAAGAATATCAATGGTTCTTTCAGGTTACGTGCAGTAATCCAACCCCAGAAGTGTCTGGGTGGATTCAAAGAGGTGTGATAGATTCAACCTTGATGAAGCAAATTAATGCTGCACAACCGCTGCAACGGGCTGCTCTCTATGCTGAACAGGGTTTTTGGTATGACGCCTTGAGTGTGATTGGGGAAAAGCGGCTATTAAACCCGCAAGATGGGGTACTGATAAAGGCATGGGCGAGTCTCTTAGTTCAGCTTGAGTTGAAAGAGGTTGCCATCAAATCAGGTACGCAGTAATGGTCTTATGACCAGTTGCCGACTAATATGTAGGCTGCCCAAACATTAGGGTTGCTCGTTTGCTTGATGGCAAGTTGAGCTGACTGAACTGCCTCAGCTTTGGTTTGCCCTGCTTTGAGAGCTTTGTAGAAACTGTCCATGAAGATTGCTGTTGAATCATCGGGAATTGTCCATAGAGACGCTAATGTGCTGCGTACCCCTGTCTTGAGGGCAATTCCCGATAAACCGAGGGTTGCCCGATTATCTCCGGTTGCGGTTTCACAGGCACTGAGAACCAGCAACTCGATCGCATCTTTGCTGATTCGCCGCTGCTGAAAGATTGTACCCAACTCATCCACGGGAATTTTGCCGTTCTCCATGAGAATATAGGTATTCTCTTTGCGGGAGCTGAATTTCCCATGTGTTGACAGATGCACAATATTCGACGAGCCAGTGCTCAGTTCCTGTGTGAATGTTTCACTATTGAAGGCTTCGTCCACTAAGGCGCGTTGAATGACAAACCCTGCTTGATTGATGGATTTACGCTCACTATCAAATCCCGTCAAGGGTTCAAGTTGATATTTCTCAAATATCTCAGCTTTCGTAATCCCTGCTGCCAGTACACTGGGTTGCCGCTTTAAGGACTGCGCAGCCAGCAGTTGCAAGCCTGGATTGACCGCGATCGCGTAGTCATCCACCAAATACCTGCCCGATGTTGGATTGTATAGGGCTGCCATAGGCAGATTGCGAAATGCTCCGTCTAAAACAAAGACCAATGTTTTCACGCCCTTTGCTTTCAAGGCAGTGTCAAACGGGGCGATGAGCCAGTCATATATCTGGATGGCATTTTGCTGGGCAAGGTTGAATTTCGTATTATCGGTGAGCTGTTCTCGCAGTTCGGCCAAGGTTTTGTCTAAGTCAGCGGTTGCTGGAAGATTGACTGGATGGTAGTCCAAGTTCTGCTGACCGGGAATTTTGGCGATTACTCCCAGGTGCTGTTTCGACAGAATAATTGGGTAGAGGACAGCGGTTGTAGGATTATCCCGATCCACTATTTGATCGATCGCCACCTTCCGACCTTCAATGCAGGCTTCCTGGAAGAAGTTGTCGAGCTCTGCCAGTTGCAACGATTCAACCAATTGACGGGCTTCTTCCAGTTCGCTCTGAGATGGTTTTTGTCCAGCATTCTGGTGTGCTGGCAGTAGCAGTGCGGCTATGCAATCCCGATACAATGGCTCGACATCGTCCCGAAACGTGAACTGGACATCCTGGTTGGTATTCACCAGATCGGTGCGCAACGCTTGCAAAGTTTTGACAGCACTCTGGCAGGCAGCGCGCACCTGACTGGTTTTCCCGTCTTGTTTTCTGAGTGACTGAACCAATTGCAACTGCAAGCGGTAGGCAACTTCTGGAGCGCTACTGTCTTGGGATAGGATCAAGCCCCGTTGGGCAATCTCAACCTGCTTGGTTGCTTGTGCTTGAAGTCCATAGAGCCTTGCCAGGACTGACATGGCAGAGGCTTCTGCCCGTTTGTTGTTTGAGGCGCGGGCATCGGCGATGGCTTGTTGCAGCACGTTTTCAGCATCCCTAAAAGCAGAGCGAACTGCTACTTGCAACTCTGAGCGGGTGCGTTCTGACAGGAAAAGAGACACATTGGCAGGGAGCTTCGCCAATTTTATTGGTTTCTGGTTTTTAGGGGACGCTTTCTGGATGGTTTCAAGCATGGCTTTTAGTTCTCGATTGACCTCTTCAGCAGAGGTTGTGACCTGCTGAAGTCCGATCAGGCTTTGGGCAAAGTTGATTTGGGCGTTTTATCCTGGCGCGATCGCTCCCCAGGTTCGTGAGCTTGGGATAAACCTGAGCTAGAAATTGGGGCAGATCCGCCGTTAAGTCAGCCGTTTGTCTG
>JAAUSG010000079.1 GCA_012034055.1 Leptolyngbyaceae cyanobacterium RU_5_1
GCCCATCTGAGTCCTATCTGACGGTGCTGCCGCTGACCGACGCTGGGGTTCGTGTTGGGTTCGTCTATGCGCGATCGCGCAAACCTGCTTGCCTGTATGCTGCTCCATAGCCTCTGGAACAGCGGCACTTTATTGAGCCTGATCATCCTGGGTTCTGGGCAACGCTAACGCAGAACACTGGGATGTCACTCCTCTTCAACGAGCAACAACGGTTCAATCATTGCCAGTAACTGTGAGACATACGATTGATGCACCTGCCACAAAATATTTCAGAAGCGAAAACTGCTGTAAAGATAAATTTCAGGAGATTGCGAGAGCGTAATGCTTCCAAATCACTCAAGGTTGACCAGCTACACTAGCGAGATAATCATCGATCACTGACATCACTTGGGAGGGATAATACATGACAGGTGGAGGTTCTAGCGACGCTAACAGCAAGAAAATTGCGGCCGGAATTTGTGGAATTTTGCTGGGTTGGCTTGGTGTTCACAAATTTATTCTTGGCTATAACACTGAGGGAATATTGCACATAGTGCTGTCGTTTTGCTGTGGCATCGGTGGAATCATTGGGTTAGTCGAAGGGATCATTTACCTTACCAAGACTGACGAAGAGTTCTACAGCACCTACATTGTTAACAAAAAAGGTTGGTTTTGATGTTTGTCGTACAGCCCTAGCTCACCCATGCTGTCTTGTCAGTTGCTATCTGAAAAAGCACGACGTATTCGTTACGGCATTTTAGGATTAGGATTGACACCACTTATCGGAGCTTTTCTTCTCAATCGAGGCATTCACCTCCCCTTAAAGCGTTGTCTGTTTCAATGGTTCCTTGGTTTTCCGAGTCCAACCTGCGGGCTGACGCGCTCCTTGACAGCATTAATGCGGGGAGACTGGCAGCAGTCCTTGATATATCACCTGTTTGGACCCATTCTGTTTGTTATTTGTTTGACTGCCGTTGTGCAGTCCGGAATTGAGCTGATCACAGGGCATTCCTTATCTGGTTTTACAGGCAAATCTCTGACGACCTTCTACCGCCAGTTACTTCAACACCATTGGTTCATAGCGATTTGCCTGTTGCTGCTATTGAGTTATTATCTACTTCGCCTCTATGCCCGTTATGGAGCTGAAGATCCGCCTTTTTCTGGGGAGCATTTCTCAACTTGGCAGTTTTTTGTTGCTGGAGCCAAAGCATTGTGAACGGGAGCTAGACCTTAATCCTCTGCGACACCTGTAATGTTAACCCTCAAACCCAAAAACATGGTCTCCACCCTCCTGCTGGCTTTGCTAGGGGCAGGATACTTTGGTGCTTTTTCAGCGATTGACATCCACCCAATTCTGAAGAACCAGCTTGTACTACTGCCAATTCAAGTCGGTGTGCTAATTTATCTGCTTTGGTGGCGGCGCAGAGAGAACCAGGGATAACCGTCTAGCACGATTTCTACAAGAAAAAGAACCCAGTGCTTTGTAAGGTGGGTATTGCCCACACTATTGACAATTCCTATTTAAACCTTGTCCCCTTGTCCACGTCCAGACCTGGAGTTTTGCTTACGGGAAAGCTACAGATTTCGAGCTGAACGGGGTTTAGGTAATTTCTTACTCAGAAATCTCCTAAATTGTTCAAGAAGTTCAGATACAGTCCCTGCAATTTTACAAGAATTCTTCTACTCTCAGAGAAGGTGTTCTTGATGGTTTAGGTGTGACGTGTCCCAATTAGTTTCGAGCTTTTCGGCAGCGACTTCAGTTCCGTTAACACCCTCCTCTTTTGAAACCGTTGCACTCGATGTAACCGGGATGAAATGTGCTGGATGTGTCCAAGCAGTGGAGCAGGAGTTGGTGCGATGTTCTGGAGTTCTCTCAGCAACTGTAAATTTGGCGACGGAGGTTGCAACTGTTCAATACGAGCCAAGTCTGGTAAACCCGACTGAATTGGCGAATAAACTGACTGAAGCTGGCTTTCCATCTCAACCTCGCTTACCAGTTGGTGAACGTTCAGCTAAAACAACTACAGGTGAATTAGACATTCAGGCAAAGCGACGATCGCAGATGCGACAACAGTTCGTCCAGTTAGCGATCGCCACACTTCTGCTCCTCCTCTCTGCCCTCGGACACCTGCAGCAACTGGGCGGAATCAGTATTCCTGGCTTGAGCAACATCTGGTTTCACTGTGGACTGGCAACCCTCGCTCTGCTGGGCCCTGGACACACCATGCTGATCGACGGCTGGCGCGGCTTGCGGCGCAACGCTCCCAACATGAATACCCTGGTCAGCTTGGGAACCCTGACCGCCTACATGACTAGCCTGATTGCCTTACTCGTTCCCCAGCTCGGGTGGGAGTGTTTCTTTGACGAACCCGTCATGTTGGTCGGCTTCATTCTCCTCGGTCGTACCCTGGAACAACAAGCCAGAAACCGTGCAGCCGGAGCATTTCAAGCATTGCTGGAGTTGCAACCCAAGATTGCTCGATTGATACCAGTAGCAGAAGACGTGGACTTCGGCGTGAGCACTCAGTCGAACGAGACGCTAAGACGTCGAGACGCAGGGATCCCTCCCTCCATCTCCCCATCCCTCCATCTCCTCCGTCCTCCGTCCTCCGTCCTCCCTCCTCCCTCCTCCCTGATTGAAGTTCCCGCCGATTCCGTCCGTGTTGGCGAGTGGCTACAGGTGCTTCCAGGGGACAAAATTCCGGTGGATGGAGAAGTGGTGCTCGGACAGTCAACCGTGGATGAGTCGATGCTGACTGGGGAGTCAATGCCGGTCTTGAAGCAGCCTGGAGATTGGGTATCGGCAGGGACGCTGAACCAGTCTGGAGCGATCGCCCTCTGCGCTACTCGCACGGGCAAAGACACCACCCTGGCTCAAATTATTACCTTAGTTGAGGCCGCACAAACCCGCAAAGCTCCGATTCAAAAGCTGGCAGATACCGTTGCTGGGTATTTTACCTATGGGGTTATGGCGATCGCCGCCCTTACCTTTCTCTTCTGGTACTTCATCGGCACCAATCTCTGGTCAGACTTGCTGGGGAATGGGGAGTGGGGAATGGGGAATATGGGGAATGGGCACGCCCTTATGCACCATCTGTCTCCCTCCTCACTCCTCCCCCCTCACTCCTCACACTTCACGCTTCACTTCTCCCCCCTCCCCTCCTCCCCTCTCCTTTTCAGCCTCAAACTCGCGATCGCTGTTCTGGTCGTCGCCTGTCCCTGTGCATTAGGTAGTGCAACCCCTACGGCAATCCTGGTCGGTTCCGGGATTGGTGCAGAGCGGGGACTGCTAATTCGCGGCAGTGACGTGCTAGAGCGAGTTCATCGCCTCACCACCATCGTTCTCGACAAAACCGGCACCCTCACCACGGGCAAGCCCACAGTGACTGACTGCATTCCCGTTGCAAGCCTAGAGTCACAAGCAGAGCGTGAAGAGGACTCAGAAACCCAGGAACACGAAATCCAAAATCCAAATCCAAAATCCAAAATCCAAAATCCAAAATCTCCCACTCCCTCTACCCTTCTCCAACTGGCTGCCACAGTCGAAAGCGGCACCCGCCATCCACTGGCAACCGCAATTCAGCAGCAGGCGAGGCAGCAAGGATTATCTCTGCTACCGGCTCAAGATTTTGTGACTGCTCCCGGATTGGGCGTGGCAGCTAGCGTCTTGCTGGATCCAGACCCAAACTCCGCCCAGAAACCTGAACCAGTGCTTCTGGGATCGCGAGATTGGTTGCTGCAACATGACATTCCTGTGAGGGATGCGGTGCGATCGCAAGCCGAAGAGTTGGCCAAAACAGGTAAGACGGTTATCTATGTAGCGGTTGCTGGAACAGTGGTAGGACTGATTGCTGCAATAGATACCCTGCGTCCTGATGCAGAATCAATGGTGGCAGCACTACAGCACATGGGACTGCGGGTAATGCTATTGACGGGCGATCGCCATAGTACTGCCAGCATCATTGCCCAAACTCTCAAGCTTCAACCAGAAAATATTCTGGCAGACGTGCCGCCCGCCGGAAAAGCACAAACGATTGCGCACCTCCAAGCAGAGGGACAGAGTGTGGCAATGGTCGGCGATGGCATTAACGATGCGCCCGCCCTGGCTCAGTCAGACGTGGGGATTGCCCTCCACTCCGGTACAGATGTGGCAACCGAAACAGCGGGGATTATCTTGATGCGCGATCGCTTAATCGATGTTGTGGAATGCATTCGCCTGAGTCGAGCCACCTTTAACAAAATTCGTCAGAATTTGTTCTGGGCATTTGCCTACAATATCTTGGGGATTCCTTTAGCTGCTGGATTATTCTTACCAAGTGCTGGAATTCTTCTCAGCCCCGCTGCCGCAGGTGCATTGATGGCATTTAGCTCAGTCAGCGTGGTCACCAATTCCCTACTGCTCTATCTCACTTTTCCATCTGCAAAATCGTAGGGATTGCTTTCCACGTTATTTGGATTTTGTTACAACCCATGCCAGAATGTCGTACAGCCATGTCAGCATTTTTACTCGTTCCTTGTTGCTTATCTTTAAGGCTTCTTCTTGTTACAGAGAACCTAAATTTTCACAAGCCACTCAACACATCCCCAAAACCATTCCATAGTTACCTTAAATCTTGAGCGTTACGTTTCGGAAATGGTTGCTGTAGGTAAGTCGTTTTGCGGGTTTTTCCTGAGAAGTATCCTGAAAAGCCATATTGGTTGTGTGTTTATGAAAGCACGCTGACTGATTTCTTGATGATAATTGCAACAGTTACCAATGCCTTCAGATCCTCATCAAAGCCACCTGTTGATCATTGAAGATGATAAAGGACATCGTGAGTTCTTTCTGGATAGTCCTACGTATTCTATTGGTCGGGATCCCGATTGCGACATTCGTTTAGTCTCTCAGTTTGTCTCACGACGCCATGCTACTCTCGTGCAAGTCCTCGATGACGATGGCTTTTATTCTTACCGAATTGTAGATGGCATTCCGAGAGGGCGATCCAGTTCCAATGGGTTGCTAATCAATGGACGTAAGCTACATGCCCACAATTTACGACACCAAGATAAGGTTGTCTTTGGTCCTCATGTCAGTGCAACCTACCTATTGTTAAGGCGAGATGCTGTGATGACCACTCCACCGGATGAGTTTGACATCACATTGATTAGTCCCAACATGGTGGGCGATCCTGAAGATAGATGAGCTTTAGTAATTTCGGATTGTAGATTGCAGATTTTAGATTGCAGAGTGCCTACGGCCGAGGTCAACAGGATGGATGATGGGCTGAAGCTATCTTAATGTACGATCGCCCGGCAAGCGGTGTAAGATCAACACGATTGAGGTAGGTAATCTGCTTTACCTGGAGTGATGCTGACGCGAAGTGTGGTGAGTGAGTCTTAATTGTTTCACGACGGAGCCTTGAGTTCTGTTTCAGGTTTAATTTCTTGAACTAAACTTGATTAATGCATTAATGCTGTTTCTTGTTCCGGATCGTTGAATCTGTCCCGATTCATTGACACTATTAAGCTGTCTAGAAACGTCTTGCTCATAAGCTTTCATGCCTTCAGAACCGCATCAGAACCACCTGTTGATTATTGAAGATGACAAGGGACGTCGTGAGTTCCCTCTGGATGCTCCCCTTTATTCCATTGGCCGAGATCCTAAGTGTGATATCCGCCTGGTTTCCCAATTTGTCTCCCGCCGCCACGCGACTATCGTTCAGCTGCACAACGAAGATGGTTCCTTCTATTACCGAATCGTGGATGGTAATGCCAAGGGTAAGCTGAGTGCAAATGGACTACTAATTAATGGTCGCAAACTTCAAGCACACGATTTGAAGAACGAGGATGAAATCGTCTTTGGCCCAAAAGTACGTGCAATTTACTACATGCTCAGTCGAGATGCGGTTCCAACTATCGTACCGCTAGATGAATTCGACATCACTCTGATCAGCCCCAATATGGTCGGTGACCCAGAAGATGACTAGGGCAAGGGAACAGTACGTCGTTAACTAATTGCAATGAACAGTTCAAAACTTAACGGCTTTGGAGCACGAGAAATTTGATCAACTGGCTGCAGTTTCGATCAACTTCCATTGATGGGCGTCTACGATCGCCTGACTCACTTGATTAAATTTTTGACGACAGTGATTGTCAACCTGCAGTGGAAGTTCTTCGTTTTTAATCACGATGTTCATCTGAACTTCGCGTTCTGTAGCAGTTGTCTTATCGACCAGCACCTCCACAGTTACTAGCTGATGAAATGCAACATTACCGGGTACTTCACGCGCCATCAAATAGTCTCCCGCATGATAGATAATGCTGAAGTTGCAAGATTCCAGAATCTCGCTGAGCAATTGATGGAAGCCATTGATCGAGGCTGTGACTTTGAATAGACCAGTGTAACGAGCCATGATTAACCCTGGACTTGCGACATTTAAGACTCTGCCATGATAACGCTCATTAAACCTAATTACCTTGTCAATTTCAATTTAATCACTGTCAAAACTCGGAAAACGAATTTAGGAGGATATTTTGAGGATGAACAAACAGCAAAAACACTCTTGACAAGAGCACCGAGACTAATAATTAAGCAGGTAAGCGCATCTAACCCACGTTTAGCTCGGAATCTGTAGCTTTCCCGTAAGCAAAACTCCAGGTCTGGACGTGGACAAGGTTTAAAGTAAGGAACGATATTTTCCTGGTTCAGGAGCTTGTCGCGCTGGCGTTCCAGTTGTTTGACGCGGTGTTGTCTGGCTGGTTTGTAGTTGAGGATGGGGCTGGGATAACCCTGAGTTGGCGGGGGTAGATTGCCATCTGGTTGATGTCCCAACTCGGTCAGCTTGGGCAATGGTTCGCTGTCAATATCCGGGGAAACCTCAATCCGGCTGGGGGTAGGGACTTGCGCAGCGTTCATGTGGGTGTACCACAGTTTCCGATAATCGGGGTAGGGAATCAGGTCAGCCGTCGTTGCCAGGGGTCCAAACCAGCGGATGTTGAGGCCCTGTTCAGCCAGGGCCCGATTCAGGCGGGCATCGCGGACTCGCCCATAAATACGCTCAAAGTCAATGTGGGCGTAGATGCCGTCTGCCTAGGTTTCACGAATCAGATTGGGTAACACGTCAACCGGATCGCCAGAACGGAGAATCAGCCGACCGCCGCGATCGCGCAGTTCCTGATCCAGTCCTTTCAATGCCTCCAGCAGAAAGGCAACCCGTGCCGATGCCGTCTCTGGATGGTGCAGCAGGGCGCGATCGCAGACAAAGACTGGAATCACCGCACCTCGCACGGCAGCCCGATACAGTGGCGCATGATCGGCAATCCGCAAATCTCGACGAAACCAGACAATCGTTCGGTTCACAGCAATTTACAAAACTTATCAACTGGCGTAAACGGTTCTCCAGGCTTTGACGGTGTCTTTGCCAATCTCGCTGTCGATCGTTTCGCCACTTTTGGTTGATAGACGAATGCTCACATTTCCATCAGGAGCACTTTGCAGCGCTTTTGCTAGCTCACTGCTGACTGGAAAGGCACCATCTTGAGCCAGTGCTCGAAAGACTTGATCGCGAATTTTAACTTGCAGCTCAGTCAAGACTTTGGAGTCGGTAGACTGCACACAGGCGGTTCCCACCGTACCGCCGAACAGCCCGATTCCCAGACCTAGCCCATAGGTGCAACTGCGATCGCTGGTGGCAACCAAAACCCGAACTGATTTTTGACTCCAAAGACTGATTACGCCCACATGATCAGCGAGTTGCCGACTGCGGAAGTAATTGCGATCGAAGACTGCCAGAAACTCTCCATCAAATGGGTCTACCACCCGAACTGGCTTTGACCAGGGAACATCAATGCCGAAGCCCAACGCTGAAGACGTAACGACTGGAACGCTGGCAGGTGCATCCGCCAGGGCAACACTGCCACTCAGAATGATCAGTGTACTTAAGCCTGCCAAGCCTTGCCGTAACATCGCTGCTAGCCCTACAAGTTCTTCTATTTCCGACTATAGCGCAGGGACTAAGGGGCGATCGCCCGCTTTGAAGTTTCTCTACAGTCTCAGCACAAAGCCCTCCGGAGTTTTGTCGCCGGAGGGCTGTACTAGGGATTTGTCAGGTTTTCTGAGGCTTAGACAAAAACGAAGTCCAGACCAAGGAGGACTTGGCTTCCGCTTTTATCCTGTACAATTCCAATTCGTTCCCAATTTCCAGGAGCACGCAAGAAGTAAATTTCGGTATCCAGGGCTGAACCGCCAATACCGCTCACACTGGTATACTCCAGCTTGTATTGGCTAATGCTTCCCTTGACTTCGATCTTGTCCCCTTCTCCATAATTGAAGTCAGCAATGATGGCATATCCATCACCCGTTTCGTTGTAAGAAACCCCCCAACCTCCACCGAGGACAAAGGTATCAGCGCCTGCTCCACCTTCAAGGATATCAAATTGTCCATCGTTGTTGGCAAAGGTGCCATAGCCATTGAGGCGATCGTTGCCCATTCCTCCTTTCAATGTGTCATTTCCGAAACCACCAATCAGGATGTCGTTACCAGTTTCTCCTTCAATCCGGTCATTGCCAGCGTCACCGCTAATAAAATCGTGCCCATCATAGCCTTTCAAGGTATCGTTCCCGTTGCCACCAAAAATGGTGTCATTGCCAGTGCCAGTCCAAACGAAGTCATTGCCAGCGAGAACATCTGCATAGACACTTTCACTGCCAGCGTAGTCGAGGTTGTCGTTGCCCGTTGAAGCTGTGTAGAAGATAGTCATGGGAATTTGCTCCGTAAAGTACAGTAGATGATCAGTCCGTTAGCGGGTGTATAGAGACGGCTCCATTAAAACGGAGCACAGTATCCACCCAGCTTGTCCGGTGAATAGAAGCAACTTCGGTTCCCAGAGCGGAGTGCCCGTTGGGTAAGTGATTCATCCACCTACTACTCTCTACGACCAGGTGATTTAGAGTATGCAGGATGGAGAGTACTACTGTTTTATTCTTCAGGGGGTTTCCCCCTTTCTTCCTGGTATCGATAAAATCTTTGGTAGATAGTACTCTGCGCGGATCAGCCATGCAGCCAGTGAATTGTCTTTCTCCCTCTGAGACAACTCAGCACTTTCGTCACCTCCAGGAGCAACTGCGCGACCTTTGGCACTCTGTGGAGTCATTTGACATCAGTGATGTGGATATTGTGGTTGTTCCCTCTTTGAGTCTGGATCAGCGGGAACTGCAAAAAATCAAGGGGTTTCATCACTATGAAGAGCGACTCTTGTTTTCGTTGATTCGGCTGCGCAACCCGCGCACTCGCCTGGTGTATATCACCTCTCAACCGCTGCACCCCAGTGTGATTGACTATTACCTGCAACTGCTGCCAGGGATTCCGTTCTCTCATGCCCGCGATCGCTCCTGCTCCTGTCTACCTACGATTCCTCCCTCGATTCCCTGAGCCAAAAGATTCTGCAACGGCCCCGATTGATTGAGCGCATTCGTAATGCTGTTCGTCCTGATCGCTCCTTCATGATTTGCTACAACTCCACCGCTGCCGAACGCGACCTATCGGTTCAATTAGGTATTCCTCTGTACGCCTTAGACCCTGCCCTGCTGATGTGGGGGACGAAGGGCGGCAGTCGCCAGATCTTTGCTGAAGCAGAAGTTCCTCATCCGGACGGCAGCGAGTCCGTTTGGACAGCGGCTGATTTAGCAACGGCAGCGGCTGAACTTTGGGAGCGCCAGCCCAACCTGAAACAGATGGTTGTCAAGCTGAATGAAGGATTTTCGGGAGAAGGAAATGCCTTGCTGGATTTGCGATCGATTCAGGAGTTTGCTCCTGGCTCTGCTTCTCATACGGTTCGCACAGATGCGATTCAGGAACAGTTCACCTGCATGAACTTTGAGTCCAAAGCAGAAACCTGGGAGCAATTTGGCAGCAGAATTCCGGAGCTAGGAGCGATCGTGGAAGCGTTTTTGGAAGGAGAACGGAAGCGATCGCCCAGTGTGCAGGGACGGATCACGCCACTGGGAGAGGTGGAAATCATCTCCACCCATGACCAAATTTTGGGTGGTCCCAACGGTCAAATCTATTTGGGCTGTCGCTTTCCAGCAGACGAAGCCTACCGCTTGAAGCTACAGGACTTGGGAATGCGGATTGGGCGCAACCTGGCAGAAAAAGGGGCGATCGAGCGATTCGGCGTCGATTTTGTTGCTGTACATCAGCCCAACCAGCCCGGAAAACCAGAGTGGGACATTCAGGCGATCGAGATTAACCTGCGCAAAGGCGGCACTACCCATCCCTTTATGACCCTAAAATTCCTCACCAACGGCCGCTACGAATCCTCCAGCGGTTTGTTCTACAGCCAGCAGGGCCGTGCCAAATACTATAAAGCCACCGACAACCTGCAGAAAGACCAGTACCACGGGCTGTTGCCCAATGATCTGATGGACATCATTGCCCATCACCAACTGCACTTCGACACGGGCACCGAAGTCGGCACTGTCTTTCACCTGATGGGCTGCCTCTCCGAGTTCGGCAAGTTAGGGCTAACCTGCATCGGTAACTCACCTCAGCAAGCAGAAGAAATCTACAACAAACTGACCCGCGCGATGGACGCAGAGACCCACTTGACTTCGGAGCAATGCCCACCCGGACTAACGGCGTCTTTGCCAATGACCTGGAGTGGGCGGTATTAAGTGGAAAGTTCAGCACGGCGTATATTTTAAGGCGGGAAGCCTCATGTAACAGCATTTCCAGCTCACAAAAGGATTTCAGCCGATCTTGAGGTCTTGAGGTTAAATTTTTCCCGCTTTAAGTTACGAGCCATTAAATCATATGCATGGAATTGAAAGTGCATTCAAGCACATACAACAAGCAGTCAAAAAAGTAAATGACGAAATTAACCGAGTTAAGGCTTTACAGCAAAACCGATTAGCGCAGATTGCTTCCATTTTTCAAAAAGATCCTCTCGAACCTTTAAACGCTTTAGGTGAGCCAGTCATAAAGCCTGCTGTTCAGGAAATGATGTTAAACGGTTGGTATCCTGATGAAAATATGACAATTGGTTTCATGCGTGAAGTAGGAGAGGCTCTTGCAAGTAAACAAAGCACTGAAGCCTGTAGACAGCTATTTCTTTATTTTACTGAAAGCTTGTCTCGTATTGAGGTTGAATTATCTAGCCTTTGCCCAGATCGAGCACATATAATTAAATCAGCGTTTGAAGCCCATAGGAGAGGTGAGTACATTCTATCTGTGCCTGTCTTATTGGCTCAAGCTGATGGGATTTGTCAGGAAAAGATTAATAAGGAAATTTACTCTAAGAAAAAATCTAAGAAAAAGAAGGTTTCTTTAGACGCTGATTAAATTCAGTCACTTGGTATAAATGATTTTCGGGCTGCCTTTTTGTATCCCTTAATTCAAAATATACCTATTTCTGCCTCTAAGACAGATCGCGGGGATAGTTGGATCGAACTGAATAGACATTTAGTTCTGCATGGGGAGTCAATAGATTACGGGACTGAAGAAAATAGTCTGAAAGCAATTTCTTGGATTAATTACGTATTGCCTTTTTTATGCTCTGATGGCGTCGAAGATGAACGATGACTTTGTTGCTTTCCACCCTCTAATAGTTGCCTATCGGAACTTCTTAAAGTGAATGCTTGAGTGCAAAAGTTATCGATAGCCACTCAAGCAATCTTATTATCCCTGCTACTCACCCAGCGCTGCCACGGGCGTTTCCTTGACTGCCGCTAGTATTTGCTGAAACGCTTGATTTAAGGTATTCATCTCTTCAGCGTTTAACTGCTTGGCAAAATAGCGGGCAATGCCCTGGGAATAGATTGCCCACATCTGTTGGCGCATAGCTAATCCTGCTTCTGTCAGCACGGCATAGGCACCCCGGCGATCGCGGGGACAGCGTTTGCGGCACAGCAATTCTGCTTCTTCCAAGCGGTCAATCAAGCGCGTGATATTGCTACGACTCAATAGCACTTGTTCTGCCAATTCATGCAAGCGCATCTCATGGTCTGGTGCTTTTTCCAATGTCCAGAGAACGCCATACCAGCTCAGGGGCGGCAAGTTTGCGGCTGCCAGGTCGCGCTCGATCTGCTCAATCACCATCACATGGGTGGTTAGAAATAGCTTCCAGGTTTGATTTGACAACTCATTCAAGTGCAGTGCAGTCATCCGTTGAACTCCAGAACCGGTAATTGCGATCGCAACGATTATAGTCAAGTCTACTCAAAGTAGTTGCATTTGCAACGAAAAGGAGCTATAACTATTTTAGTTGGAATTGAAATCATCTGGTAAGCAACTAGCTCGATTGCGATTATATCAAGAGACCCCTATGGTCACACGGATTGCGGTATTGGATTGTCGATTCTATTCCTCTCATCACTCACTGCTCCTGCGGTAGATGTACACCCCCAAACCAACGCTCAAACTGGTGTTACCTAGGCTCAGGTTGCAGGTTCAGGACATTAAATCCGCTACGGCCTCCCATGTTGAAACTCATACTCTGTCAGAGCGCGATCGCCTGATCCAAGAAAGACGCCTGCAGAAAGGTATTCCAGTTCAGCAGTAGAAGCATTGCTGAACGTCGGTAAACACTAAACCGCTTTTTATGTTCGATGTGCCCCGTTTGATTCTGTTTCGCTCACACAACCTTTTGAATCAGGAGACCAAGCTATGCAACGTCTACTTCACACCGGATTAATCGTTTTGCTCCTCTCTGCTCAAACTGCTCTAAGTCCTCAAGCAAGTGCTCAAGCTGCAGAAACTCAACCTCAACAAACGCAAGAGCAGCAAACGCAAGAGCAGCAAACTCAATCTGCTCAGCCCTCGACTAGCCAACCTAAAGTTGAGGCTGCTCGTCCTCAACCGATTCAGCCCAATCCTGTCACTAAGACTGAAACTGGCGAACTTGCAGAGCGCGATCGCATTGTTCTAGAACGGTATCTGCAACGAGTGATTCCATCTCAAGAGTAGAAAACACACTTGATTTGCGCGAATAAAACATACGCTACAGAGAAGCTTCTCTGTGGCGTATGTTTTTGCAATATTAGGGATAAGGAGATTTCTGAGAGAAAACATACCATTGGTAGGGGCAGGTTTTGCCAAAGTCTCTGCATCAAGTCGATGGGTTTAATGCCAAACCTGCCCTTACAGGTATTTTGTTTGCTAGAAATCTCCTAAGAGCCTAATTGCAACTATTTATTCGATGGTGAAATTTTATGCGGCTGAATGCTGGGTGCCAGATTTCGTTTGAGGCGACTGCCCAACCCTGTGATTTTGATGCTTAGACCACGAAGCGGGTATGGACAATGGGTGATTCGCGAGGAATACTTGCTAGAACCAGAGGTGCCCGTGACCGAATACACGGATCACTACGGCAACTTATGCCAGAGAATGGTGGTGCCAGTCGGGACGTTTCAGGTTCATACGGCTGCTTGTGTGAATGCCGCCGACGAGATTGATGTGCATCCTGGCGCGCCTTACGTGCCTGCGCAGGATTTGCCCGAAACCGTTCTGCAGTTTCTTTTGCCGAGTCGGTATTGCCAGTCAGATCGAATGGCTGAACTTGCGCATGAAATCGTTGGCACTGTTGAACCGGGATATGACCAGGTTGAAGCCATTCGGAGCTGGATTCAAACCCATGTCGAGTATCGCTATGGTACGAGCGATGCATCAACGTCTGCTGTGGATACGGCAGCAAAACGAATTGGTGTCTGCCGAGATTTCACCCATTTAGGGATTGCCCTCTGCCGTAGCCTGAACATTCCAGCTCGAATGGTGGTGGGTTATCTCTATCAGCTTGACCCGATGGATTTACATGCCTGGTTCGAGGCGTTTGTGGGCGATCGCGGCATATCTCCTGCAGAAGGGCGTTGGTATACCTTCGACGCAACTCAAAAAAGCTTGCGCGGAAACCGGATCGCGATCGCTTACGGTCGGGACGCCGCTGACGTGGCCCTATCAACCCAGTTTGGGCCCATGCAGCTCACAACAATGAACGTGTGGGTCAATGCTGCATAAGCCATCAGCCATTGACTAGTGGTTAAACTTACGCAAACCTCGGAGGTTTAACCAAGAATCAAGTGTCATGACGGACGACAGTGGTTAAAACCTCCGAGGTTTTAACCAAAATGCGTAAGTCCTAGCGGTCTATCAGCGGCCAACCTATCTACTTCTGCAACTTGCCGACAATCTGGTCTTTGAGTTCTTCAACTTCTTTAGCCAACTCTTGCCGGTTAGATGCCCGCAACAGGTACCGGTAGACGAACCAGATGGTATATCCAAAGCCGATCAGCTCTAACGAAGGAGCGAGCAATGGAATATCATCCACCGCATCCAAGAGCGCCAGGGTCATCTTGACCGTCAGCACACCCGCAAAGATTAGCCCAAGTGTAATCAAGGGGCGCTTGTACTCTCCAAAGAAATCAGAGAGATAGTTGGGTAACCCGGACAGGAAGGTATAGATGCGTTCTCCAATCTGCTTCAACTGCTCACTCGATTGACTGCTGGTGGCAGGGGGTAAAAGCAGCGGATCGTCACTATTAGAGCCAATGGTCGTTGAGTTTGGTTCAGCAGGATTTGGAGAACTAGCAGTAGGAAATTCAGATTCTTTAACTTCAGGATCCATATTCTTAATTGGGAGTAACAACCTGAGCAATACTGGTCAGGAGAACTAAGCCAGCGATCGCACGCTTATTAAAGCAGCGATGCTATTCTGGCTAGTTTCTTACCATACCGAACGTTGAAGCCGGAGTTTATCATCAGCAAGATAGATAATTACCCATCCCCCGCAATCTGTAAACGGTAATTTGGAGATTCCGTTGTAACTCTTGGTTAACAACAACGTTGTCAAGGGTTCACAGTAGGACTGCTGAATTGTAACTCTGGTTGTGTAAGTAGGGCTGTTGTAGCCGAGAAAATTTACTTTCTTCCTGTCTCCCCCTACTCTCTGCCCTGGGAAAACAATTTGCCCGATAAAAAGCCCCCTGGTGCTTACCGCAGCAGGGGGCTTATGAACCAAGAACCTACATTTTACACACCAAGAATTTTGCTATCAGATTTGAGGAGTTCAGCGATCGCCTGTCCTTCAATTGGAGGTTGGGAGGGCAATTCCTGACGGCGATCGGTAATTAGCCAGTCGAGAGAGGCCGCCTGCACATCAATTGTGGCACCTGTTTTATCGACACAATAGCGGCCGTATACCAGCTTATCGATGAGGCGCACCCCAGGACCCAGGCGGGAGTAATCAAAGATCACGCTGCTGTCAACCATTGCACCGCTGCAGATCCAACAGTTGGGACCAATCATTGTCGGACCGATAATCGTCGCCCCATCCTCAATGTGGGTCATCCCACCAATGTAAACCGGCCCCTGAATATTGACCTTATCCCAGTTCACGGCCACGTTTAGCCCGGTATAGATGCCAGGAGCAACTTGATGACCAGGAACCTGCACATTTTTAACCTCTCCTTGCAGGACTGCCCGAATCGCGTGCCAGTAATCCGGCACCTTGCCGATGTCTACCCACTCAAAGTCCATTGCAGTGCCATAAAATGGGGCACCAATCTCAACCAATTTTGGGAAAAGCTGGCTGCCGATGTCGTACTGGGTTCCCGAAGGGACGTAGTCTAAAACTTCTGGTTCAAAGATATAAATGCCAGTATTGATGCAGTTGCTGAGCGCGTCTTCAACTTTAGGTTTTTCTTGGAAAGCTTTTATTTTACCGTCTTCATCCGTTACGACCACCCCATAGCTGGAGACCTGCTCATAGGGGACGGTTCTCATGATAACGGTGGCAATGGATCCCTTTTCTCGATGCCATTTCACGGCAGCCGTCAAATCCAGGTCAATCAAAGCATCCCCACAAATGACCACAAATGTGTCATCGAAGAACGGAGAAAAGTCCTGAATTTTCTTCATTCCGCCTGCAGAACCCAGTGCCTCTCCCACCAGTTCACCATCAATAATTCGTCCCTCAAAGGAGTAAGCAATTTGGACGCCAAAGCGCTGACCATCACGGAAGTAGCTCTCAATTTCATTGGCTAAATGGCTGACATTGACCATTATCTGGTCAAACCCGTGCTGCCTGAGCAGCTCCAATAGGAATTCCATTACTGGCTTCTGAAAAATGGGCATCATGGGCTTGGGCATGGTGTATGTGATTGGGCGAACCCGCGTTCCCTTGCCTGCTGCCAGAATCATGGCTTTCATAAGTGCTTCTCTCTCAATCCTCAGCCATTAAATTTTAACTGTCATACCAACCGATGGCTTCATCCGGAGTTCGCCTGAATCATATGCTAAGACACAAATCTGGATCTTAGACTTAGCGCCCTATTGAGCAACGCTTCGCTAGCACTTCTCAAATTGGAGAAACCCTGGTATTAGGTGCTTTGGTTAGATCGTTTATGGCTGAATACCTTTTGATCACGAGATGACGTTTCGCTGGTCGCGATCGCTCCAGGTATGGTAAGAGCCTTGGGGACACTGAGGGAATCACTACAACCATCGAACCAGCAGGTATTGCTTTAGGGCCAAACGAAACGACGATAACATAGTCCAAATCCAGTAGAGGTAGTTGCTATTACGCTTAATCCAAAGTTTGATAAAAGCGCAGAAATTCTTTATAAAAACTTTGGCTAGGATATCCTGTCCGTTCCATTCGATTCAGAGGATTGACAAAATGGACGAACTCGTAAATCTCGGTAGAACTCATCCTGGGCCAACTCTACTTTAGATTGAGCAGAAAGCAGCAGAAGTGCCCAGAAGATACCCACTCGATCGTGTCGGGAGGGGGATTGTTCAGAGTGGGACGGCTGGGAGGGGTGGGAGAAGCCGTGATTTGACATCTGAGACCATAGCTCCAGCAGCAGTTCAAAGTCTAGCCAGCCTTGGGTTAAGTGAATCGTTGACCAGTGGTCAGTGAAGAACTGCTCTAAGGCAGTGGACATTTCGGAGAGATTTTCCTGGTGGGCGAGTTGCGCGATCGCCCGGACCGTTTGAGAGCGCGACTGGGGGGGTGGACGATGGGGGCGTTTGCGGGGGGTGGGGTCTTCCAACGCTTTCGCGATCGTCCGCAGTTGTTCAATCAGATCGGTGAGCGTCACACGGCGACGTTTAGCAGGCTGGGCAACCGCACGACGGCGCAACTGGCGTTCCAGAAGATAGGGGGGCAGAGTGGCAGGGGAAATTTCGTCTGGCGACAGTTCCGCTTCAGCCACCGCCTCTAAGTCGTCGGCTGCGGAGTCTGGTTGCGCCAAATTATCGGCCTTGAGCAGCACCAGCATGGAGGCATACAGAAATGCCTGCCCAGAGGAGGACAGGCTTTTCTCATAGGGTTCTCGTCCATCGACCAGGGGGGGTAGCTCATTCAAAAAACGGTCAATCACTTCAATCACCTTGACATCCCAAGGATCAATTTCTCCCTGTTCTGCCATGTCAATGAGTAGAGCAATTGCGTCCTCTGCCAGAGAGAGGGTCATGAGCAGGAGACCTATCGAAGGGAAAGCCAGACAAACCAGACGGCTGCCAAAAGAATAAATACCAGAAGCAGCGAAGGCACCCAGAGGCTCCAGGGACTTAGAGGAGTGACTAAGTCAACAGCCGACATGATTGCATCCTAGCCTAAGTGTGGGCGATCGCACCGATTTACTGCGTGACAAATTCCGCTTCGGTATCTTCAGTCACCGGTTTAGCGGCCGGGAGCAGGCGTTGTTGATCAATTTCTGCCTTGTAGCGTTCAACATCCTCTTCGAGTTCATGAATCCGGGAATCGCGATCGCGAAGGTCCTTGCCCACCTCCACCATCCGTTGAACCCGAGTCCAGACACTGAAGACCCACGCCAAAATGGCTCCAATTCCCATCGCCAAAATTAATTCAATTGAAAGCGGAGCCTGCAGTTGGACTCCCTTGACGATTTGAATGGGAACCGATTCTGTATTTTGGATACCGAACAGAACCAGGGCCAGACAGATTACAAAGATGACTGCAAAATTAACTTGTCGCATATGCCTCAGAACAGTTAAGTAGACTTCGTGCAAAGATGCTGATCAACGTTTTACCAAAGCCAGGCGAGAAATGCCCACAATCACTCAATTCTTTTTTGCCCCCTCGTAGAGACGCGATTAATTCTGTAGAGACGTGATTAATCGCGTCTCTACCCTTCATCCCTTCATCTCCTCATCTCCCCATTTCCTGATCCCCTCACTCCGCCGCTCTCCTTCGCCGAAATTCGGCGATCGCTGAGTGCCCCAAACGGCATCGAAGGTTCCTTTAATCGTGCCCGCGATCGGGACGGCGACCACGATGCCCAAAAACCACCCACTTGCAGACCCACCAGCAATGCAACAAAAATCCAGATTGGGTTGAGGCCGGTAAAGTCACCCATGAGTTTAGGGGCCAGGATGTTATCCCGGATTTGCTGCAGGATAGTGGCAGCGATCGCCACCCAAAACCCCAGCCAAAAATCTTGCAGGACTAAGATAAGGGTCACCAAACCAATTCCCAGCGTTGCTCCAACCAGCGGAATTACCTCAGCGATGCCAATGAAAACGGCAAACACGAGTGCAAATGGAACCCGCATGGCCAGAAAAATTGGGATCAACGCTACCGTCATAAACACCGCCAGTAGAATTTGGCTGATGAAGAAGTTGTGGAAGTTTAGCCGTAGGGAAGCGCGAAATGGAAGTCCATACTGGGGTGGTAACAGATTGATCAGCCCATTCCAAAGGCGTCCACCATACAACAGCATATAAAACGCTAGCACCAGAATCAGGGTGCTGGTAATCAACCAATTTAACGTGCCGAGTGCTATCCCCAATGCCTGCCGGGCAAGCGTTTCAAGTTGTCTCTCAATTTGATTGTTAATCCGACCACTAAATCCCTGTAAATCAAGCGGTAGATTGCGCTCCTTTGCCCAGTTATCCAGAGCCTTCAGGTTCTGAGCACTCGTTCGCAACGAATCTGGAATTCGACTCAGGAGTTGAGTTGTTTGATCAACAATCAGCGGCACGAGAGTAAATCCTGCAATTACCAGTAGGGTCACGGTCAGCAGCAGCACGAGGGTGACTGCTTGAGTTCGAGACAGGCGAATTCGCTCAAACAGATGCACTGGATAATTGAGCAGAAACGCCAGAATCGCCGCCGTTACCAGCACGCTCACGATTCCCTCGAAGTAGCGAAGGAGCTGGGTCAACAACCAAATGTTTAGAGCTATGATTGGACCGCTCAAGCCCCAAATGAGTAGGCGTTGGAGATTGGGTGAACGGCGCATCGGCTAAGGGAGGGGATAAAGGGAGGAGGGAGGAGGGAGGAGGGAGGAGGGAGGAGACAGGAGTTAGCGGATTGGAATTCGGGATTGAA
>JAAUSG010000329.1 GCA_012034055.1 Leptolyngbyaceae cyanobacterium RU_5_1
AGGGCAAGCTGCTAGACGGCGATCGCTCTATTTCAGATGCACTACAGTCGATTGTGCGATCCCTTTGGAACAACGATTGAGTACGCCTTAACACCAGAGTCGAGAAAATGTGTCAGTCAGTCAGCTGACAACACTAACCGAGAAGCATTGCATCATAACCGTGTTTTCTACCGATGCAGCCAGCCATTGACGGTAAAGCGGCTGTCTCGAAACTGTTGAGATGGGCAACGAATCGGCAAGACTTCATGGGCATTGCGACTATGAAAAAAGACGATGCTGTTATGCCAAGGCTCGATGGTTTTGAACGACTCGGCAGGTTCATAGCAACCATCCTCAATCATGCTGTCATAGAGCCGTAATTCCCCACCAGTAAAGGGTTTTGGCTGGCGATGGAAGTAATACACAAACGAGAGTTTGCGGCGACTATCCTGCCAATAGTTGTCTCGGTGCTGTTTGAAATAATTTCCATCTCGAAACGCGGTCATTTGAACTTCGGTACGCGAGATCGGAAACTCCACGACCTTCAGTTTGGGCAAGACTTCTGGTAAAACACGGTGGACGCGACGACTCATAAAGTCCGCCACGTCCGCAAAGTGTTCACGTCGCCACAGCACAACGGCTTTACGTTCATCAGATTCATACTCCACTCGCACTTTCGCTGGTTCAAACCGGTGCTCGTTTACCAGGGTATAGTCCAGCAAGTCATTGACTTCATCAGCATTGAGGAAATTCTCGATCTGCACATAGAGAGACGGGATGAAACGATCGCCCGGTTCAACCCGGTCTACCTTGTCCCAGAGTTTGAGCATTTCGGTGAGCTGCAGGTTAGGGGGTGGTGCGGATGGCGGTTGAGTAGACATGGAATCCTCTGTAGCGATTATCTGTTGGTACGGTATGTCCTGGATGGGGTGTGGGGTGTGGGCGTATTGAAGGCAAATGGGACTGTTTTGTTACCGATGAAGCCAGCCGTGGATGGTGAAGCGGCTGTCGCGAAACTGCCCGGATGGACAGCTTACGGGTAACACTTCATGGACATTGCGGCTGTGGTGAAACACAAGACTGTTATGCCGAGGCTCAATGGTTGTGAATGATTCGGCGGGTTCGTAGTAGCCATCTTTGATCTGGCTGTCGTACAGGAGCAACTCTCCGCCGGAAAAGGGCTTGGGCTGGCGATGAAAGTAATAGACGTAGGTGAGTTTGCGCCGATTGGCGATCGCGTGATTATCGGTATGCTTTTGAATGTATCCGCCATCCTGACTGGCAGACAGTTGAATTTCAGTGCGTGTGATGGGAAACGGTGCAACGTTGAGCTGGGGTAAAACCGCTGGCACTCTCTCATGAACTCGACGAATCATGAACTCGGCAACGTCAGGGAAGTGGCGGCGAAACAGCAGCATCGCTTGACGAGAAATCGGATGAGCATCCCCTTCAGCAGGCTCAAATATCTGCTCTTTGAGCACGGCATAGTTGAGCAATTCATCCGCTTCGACTGAACTGAGAAAATCATCAATCTGGACGTAGGGAGACGGAATAATTCGGTTTTCTTGCTCCAATCGATTGAGCTTGTCCCAAAGGACAAACCCATCGGTGTGTGACGTAAACGACTGTTGGGTAGACATAAGGCTATCGATGAATCCAACCATTGATGGCAAAGCGACTGTCTTTGAACTGTTTGGATGGGCAGCTTACCGGTTTCACTTCATGGGCATTGCGGCTATGAAAAAAGACAATGCTGTTATGGCGAGGCGCGATCGCCTTAAACGACTCTGCCGTTTCATAGCATCCCGCTGCAATCTTGCTGTCATATAAGAGCAACTCCCCACCTGAAAAGGGTTTGGGTTGTTGATGCAGGTAGTAAATATAAGAGAGTTTCCGAGTTTTGCGACTATCGTGTGGGTGTTGATCCAGGTGGCGTTGGAAGTACGCGCCATCTTGACTGGCAATCAGTTGCATCTCAGTGCGCGTAATTGCGAAGTCGGCAACCTTGAGCTGCGCCATCACCGTTGGCAGGATGCAATGAATGCGATCGCTCAACCACTCAACCACTTCGGGAAATTGATGCCGACGCAATAGCATGACATTGTTCGCAATCAAGTACTCTGTTTTTGCTTGAGCAGGCTCAAACAATGGCTCTTTGAGGACAGCCATATTGAGCAATTGATTTGCCTCAGCTGTGCTCAGGAAATTGTCAATTTGAACATAGGCAGAGGAAATCACAACATTGTCGTGTTCCAGTCTGTTGACCTTGTTCCAAAAGGTAAATAGCTCTATTGATGTCATGGTGGGGAGGGGGGAATAGGGAATGGGGAGATGGGGAGATGGGGAGATGGGGAAATGGAGGAAGCCAGGACACATCAATCTGCAATCTACAATCTGCAATCTACAATCTAAAATCTTCTCGCCTCTTACCTCTTCATATATCTCGCCCCAGTCGTGCAGGTTTCTCTGATTTCAACGGCGTGCAATCCGGGAAGGTCGGTTTCTTCGAGGCGCTCAAAGACCCAGCGGGCGATCGCTTCGCTGGTGGGGTTGAGCAATCCAGTGGTTTGATTCAAGTAGTGATGGTCTAAATACCGCTCTAAGAGTGGCTCGATGTATTGTTTGATTTCGCCATAGTCGAGCAGCATTCCCTGTTGAGACCCGTCTTCAATCAGTTTGTTGCCCTGGATGTAAACCCGTCCGACCCAGCTATGGCCGTGTAGACGACCGCATTTGCCGGTGTGATGTGGCAGGTGGTGGGCGGCTTCAAAGCGAAACTCTTTGTAAATTAACCATTCTTCCATTAGGGCACCCCCACGTATTTGTGTAGCTGAAGGGAAAGGCGGTAGCTGGGAAATTGTGTGAGCAGATCGAGTGCCAAGGGCAGGGTGCGATCGCGATCGTGCCATTCCGGCTGAACGAACACGGGCACTCCGGTTTGCAAGTGCGAGGCATAAAAGGTCAGTTCAGCTCCGGTTGAAATCACGACTTTGATTTCATTGGCTCGTGCCCACATTTCGGGCTGGACGGGATAGCGAGGACGCAAATGCTCTTTCGGGCTGAGCGTCACCCATGCCGCACTGGAGATTTCCCGCCAGACGGCTCCAGAGGTCTCGATCGCAACGCCCCGACCGCTGACAAGAATCGCATCAACTAAATCAGGGAGTTGGGGATGGATAAACGGCTCGCCGCCCGTAATTACCACACGCGGCGAGTGCAGTTCATCCAGGAGCTGCTCAAAGGATTGGAGCTGACGCGGCAGATCGGCTCCACCATCGGCGTAGCCCGTGTCGCACCAGGGGCACTGAACGGGACAGCCTGCAAGGCGAATAAAATCGACCGGCGTGCCTGCCCAATAGCCTTCTCCCTGGATGGTTTGTTGAAATGTTTCGTGGATTGGAATGGTTTTCATCACTGTTCAGCCTGTCAAATTCAGCCTGTCAACATGAAGCGCCAGAATAGACGAGTTACCCGTTCGATCTCTTGGGCGTGCTCCTGGGCATAGTGGTCTCTCCCTTGTGGAGTTGCCAGGTCAGGTCTGCCGACTTCAATCAGGGCACGATCGCGCAGTTGGCAAGGCCCACACACACCACAGGGTTCAGTTCCGGCTCGATAGCACGACCAGGTTTCGGCGATTGGAACGCCAAGCTGAAGGGCCCGACGCGCGATCGCCAGTTTGTCATCCTGGATCAGCGGTGCAATTAACGTTGGGGCGTTTCCGTTCACGCCCGCTTTTGAGGAAAGGGCCGCCAGGTGTCTGAAGGCGTCCAGATAGTCCGGTTGGGTATCGGGATATAGGGTGTCGGCGGCTGTAAATCCCAGGAAAATGGCTTCAGCCCCCTTCGCCTCCGCTAACGAAAGTGCAACGGCAATAAAGATCGTGTTTCGACCCGGCACATAGGTCGTCGGGTCGTCCCCGATGCGGATGGTAAGAAAGGGGCAGCCGCAGCCTGATTGGTAATCACGGAGCCGCCCCATTGCGCCAAATTCAGCTCAACCACAATGTGTTCTTGAACATTCAACGTCTTAGCAACCGTTTGAGCCGCGTTCAGCTCCTGCCCATGCCGCTGCCCATAGTCAAAGGAAAGCGCGATCACGTCGTACCCGTCCGCGATCGCTTGGGCCGCAACCGTGGCCGAGTCTAAACCACCGGAAAGTAAAACAACGGCTGTTGGCATGGTTGACCCTCCTAAAATCTCAATACCTCTCGGTTAGAAATTTGAAGACTCTGCATCGTTCGCGAAGCGTGCGCTCTGCGCTCTCCTAGCCCCGCCTTGACTAAGGGGGGAACTGGTCACTTGGCTTTGGTTTTGAAA
>JAAUSG010000080.1 GCA_012034055.1 Leptolyngbyaceae cyanobacterium RU_5_1
TGAACGGCGACCGGGTCGAGACCGACACACCGCAGGAAGTAGACGTCAGCCGGGTTCCGTGACTACCGCTCGCGTGAACTCAATGTCGCGATGTGCGTGCCGGACGACTGGACCAGCGCCACGGTACGGGGCGGCAGCGCTGGCCGGCACCTGGTGCAGGCGTTTTCCAACGGAGAGGGCCGCAGCGTCCTCTACTTGTTCACGCTGTTCTCGCCCGTCGAAGAAGGCGACTGGGGACGGCAAGGGCATGCTCCGAGCGTGGACGTTGATGAAGCAGCTGCTGAACAATCCGCCGAGCGACGAGGCGTTTCGTGCCGCGCTCGCTTGCGAGATATTTCCACGTGTCAGTGAATCCGGTGACTTGGGCCTTCAAGTCTGCCGGAAGAGTTTTCGGATTCTTCACGAGGGCGGCGAGAACCGGCCATGGATCACCATTCTCCCCGGCTTCCTCCCAGCAATGATAGGCGAGTTGATAGCCGTACTCGACACCCATCGCGCAAAGGATTGAGCCCAATCCGGGATAGGGACCGCGCAGAGTCCACAGTTCGCCAAGACGCTGATCGATCCATTTTAGTTGCTCTGTCCAATTGCCCCCGAACCGCTCGTTGTAAGCTGTCAGAGCTTCCTTGACTGAAAGCAGCGCCGCAATCGCGCCAGTGGGGGCGACATGCTCGCTCGCGTAGGAGAATTCGTTTCGGTACTCGCCCGGCACAAAGGCGATGCAATCCCGCGGATCGAGGTCCGGGTCGCTTTCGCACCGGCTGAGGAGATCGTGATAGGGAAGAAGAACACCGTCCCCACCGTCGGGGCGGATGCTGTGGCAGACCGATCGCTCCCACAGATAAGAGCGGATCGGCGCGTTCTTCGGCGAAGAGCGGATGGGCGAACTGATCAAAGCGCTCACCGATGCTGATATTGTCGTAGACATCATTTCAGGCACTTCAGCTGGTGGCATTAATGGGGTTTTATTAAGCTATGCGTTAGCCAATAGTACCAAGGAAAGCCAAATTAAATTTCAGGAGTTTGCTAATGTTTGGAAAGAGAGTGGCGATATTCAGAAGCTGTTGTTTGAAAAAGACTACGATGGTGTTCCAAAAGCTTCGTTCTTCAATGGGGTAGGCTATTATAAATCTGAGCTTGAGAAAGCCCTGAAGAACCGTCGGAAGGATTTGAAAGAACCTGCACCCACTAATGATTGGTTTTCTAAATTCGATGAACTCGACTTATTTGTGACAGGCACCGATATTTTAGGCAGAATTTTTTCAGTCTTTGATA
The DNA here is from genome assembly GCA_012034055.1 of Leptolyngbyaceae cyanobacterium RU_5_1. Classification (GTDB taxonomy): domain Bacteria; phylum Cyanobacteriota; class Cyanobacteriia; order Leptolyngbyales; family Leptolyngbyaceae; genus JAAUSG01. The sequence continues at coordinate 1,276 of JAAUSG010000080.1, forward strand.
ATACAGGTCGTTCGATTGAGGTTAAAGACCACCATACAATCTTTCACTTGAGGTATCGCGAGTCTGGTGCTAATCAATTCATTAAAGATGATGTCACCTGTGAGGCGCTTGCTAAACTCTGCCAAATCACCTCTTGTTTTCCAGTTGCATTTCCCCCCGTTACTGTCAAGCTGAATACGAAGGGCGATGCTGATGCAAAGCTAGTTGAATGGGGAGATTTGAAGAACCGAGATCAATCCTCCCCTGAAGAAGAAGACAAGCAACTGCCATCCGATCAAAAAGCTCGGAAGATTGATGATGATCCCGGTAAAGGTCCCCGTCTTCATTTCGTAGATGGGGGTGTGCTAGATAATCGCCCATTCAGCTACACAATCAAAGAAATTTATCGTCGAACAGCGGAACGCCCAGTCTTTCGTAAGCTATTTTATGTTGATCCGAGTCCAGACCGATTCCAAGATAATCCCAAATACAAAGAACAGCTGAAACCTGATGTTGTTCAGGTGGCGCTAGATTCTTTAATTGGTATGCCCAGGTATGAAAGTATCAATAATGATTTGGAGCAGATCAAAGAGCATAATCGCAAAGTTCGACGCTATCATTTTTTGCTATCAGACATTGAAAATCTTTTAGATCAGGACAAGGAGGATGACACTAATGTAGATATTTACGATCAGCAAAAGTTCGTTTATCTACGAACACGTCTGATCAGCCTTAAAGATAAAATTTTACCTCTCATTTTCTTGGAAACCCATGCTTTCTCATCAACTTCCGACAATGGAAAGAGGAAAAAACAAAGTTTAGATGAGATAGCTGAATTACTGCTCAAGCCACTCACTGATCCACAAAAAACCTCTGATCGCCTAAACTTGCTTCAGCAGTTAGGTGAACAAATCCGTGGTCTTGATGTTGAGTATGCATTACGAGAACACTTTTTTATTACTGGATATGTTTACAAGCTGCTTGATAGAGAATATCTTCTCAATTGGATGAATCAGAAGTTCCAATTTTCTAGAAAGCAAGTCGATCCACCGGATGAGAAAATTCTGGACAACCTGGTCGAATACTTAAGAACTTTGATTAAGGACTTGAATCATAACATCAAGATCCTTGAATGTATTCAGGAGAAGCTATATGACGATAAAGGCAAATATTTTGCCTCTAGTCAAGTAAATGAATATCTTTTCAAGCGGCTGGAGAAATTTAATCCGTGTGAACGAGAAGAAAAGTTTCCTGACAAATTTTTCAGAGGAATGTTATGGCTGCACGGCTACTTTCTGTCTAATGTGGAGTTAACTAAGGATTCGTCACCACCCAATTTCCGAGATATTGATACTTTGAAAAGTAACCTGGAAAGTAACTTAGATGAGTTGTTTCAGCAACCCTTTGACGAGTCGATCGCCAGGTTACGTCAGTTATCAGAGAAATCAGTTCTCAGAACGTTATCAAACGAAGTCGAAGACAGTTTGTCGTCCACAAAAGTTGAAGACAGTTTGCCGGAAGACATTGCTTCCAAAATCAAAGATAGCCAATATCTGGTAAGTCTTAAAAACAAGCTAAAAAAGTATTTTGTTGAATTTGAAAAAATTGATACGTTCTTATATCCGCTAGACTACTTGGCTGGTGTTTCCGAAAAACAACAAATTGAAACTTACCGCATTAGTCCTGAAGATGCCCAACTGGGTTTATCTGATCACCTCGAAGATGGCAAGCGACTGAGGCATAAGCTAGCTGGAGATAGCTTAAATGCTTTTGGCGGCTTCCTCAAAAAATCTTGGCGAGCCAATGATATCCTCTGGGGACGATTGGACGGACTAAATCGCATTATTGAAGCATTGGTGACTGAAAGCCAGGTCAAAAATTTCTCAAATTTTGTGCGGCGAGAAGCCAAAAACTTAGTAATCAGTGAGAGTGAGTACTTGGATCGCTTGTTAAATGAAGTATTACCCTCCGAAGTATTGCAATCACCACAGACAGAACATAACTCAACCAAAGAGAATACACAGCAGAAAGAGACGGCTGCTTGCTTAGATAGGAAAACTAGTCTAAAGACGGAGTTGAAGACAGAACTGGAGCGATTACTTGAAGTTTTGAAGAGTAAAGATAATCTTGAAAAGTCATTAAAAGAATGGAAGGAGGATCATCTTCAGAAGCTTGTAAACGCGCTGGTAATGGCTGGGCATTTAGCTATTCTTGATCAAGGGCTAAAGGATGTAATCAAAATTCAAATTGGTGAGCAATTAAACTGGGCGCAGCAAAAAAGTCCTGATAGAGAGTCTAAAAGACTTGAATTTAAACCCCGTGAGAGTAAGTTCAGTTCATCGGTCAATGCACTTGCTGTGAGCGAGTTGGCTGAACAAGCTCTTGCCTCTATGTCGTTGAGCCAGAAGGAGGAGTTCTTCCGTAATCACTATCAGGTTGGACAAGAAACCTTAGAATCCATTCCTAAATCTGAACTGAAGCAAATTATCCTTAGATTTATGCGGATCTTCCAAGATATCCTTAGAACCTGGCGACGACGATCGCGATTTATTCATTCTAAATTCTGGAATCGCTTGGGGTTTGCGATCGCTGGTTTTGTCGTAATTCAGACTTTAAATTGGTTCATCCGGCGTTTCTGATAGCCTTCGTATCTTTGAATCAAGGTTGAATTTACACCGGATAGCGGCAGAAGCCGTTTTCATGAGAATCCTTTCCCAGTAATACTTTCAGAGGTTTTCTGCACCACTAAGGGGTTTGGAGATAGAACTAACATGACCACTACTGCGATCGCGCTACCGATGGAAAAAATTGCTGAATTTTGCGATCGCTGGCAGGTCGCTGAGTTTGCCATCTTCGGTTCCGTCCTCCGCGACGACTTTCGCCCTGATAGTGACATTGACGTAATGGTGGAATTCCACCCAGATGCTCATCCGACCCTATTTGACTTAACGTACATGGAGAACGAGTTAAAAATACTCTTTCAGCGTGACGTTGATTTGGTGACTCGCAAAGGGATTGAAACCAGTCGTAACTACCTACGTCGAAAAGCAATTCTCTCATCTGCCCGGGTGATTTATGGAACGGGATCTTCAATCTCTGCTTGATATGTTGCAGTCTGCTCAAATTGTCATGACTTATATCGCTGGGCGATCGCGGGATGAATTAACAACCAATCTACAATTTCAAGATGCAATGATCCGCAGACTTTTGATCATTGGCGAAGCCGCAAAACGAGTTTCTGAAACCACTCAGCAAACCTTAACCACAATTCCCTGGATAGCAATCAATGGGATGAGAAATCGGCTTGTCCATGAACAGGACTATTTCATCCTAATTGAGTCACTGATATGGTAAGGAAGTCGTCTATCATGCCGACCTTCAGATGTCCCAGCTTGCGATTATCGAAGCATTTGCGGCGAATATAGGTAATGTCCGGACTCCAGACTTCATTGGGAGCCTTCAGTACCACATCGCTCAACAGATAGGGATAGCGGTTGTCAGGGTCTGCGGGTACGCTCAGATTTGGCTTTGGGTAGATTGCCTCTAATCCCATTTTCCGCATCAATCGTGCCACTCGCTTGTGATTGACCTCTTCGCCTTGAGTCTTCAACCAAGCTGTCATCCGGCGAATGCCATAAAACGGGGTTTCGGTGAACTGTTGGTCAATCAATTTCATCAGATGTTCGTTGTACGGGGTTTCTTGAGCCGCTTGGTAGTACCAACTTGAGCGTGCCAGTCCGATTAACTCACATTGCCGTTGCACACTGATTTGACCATGCTCTGGTTCAATCCAGGCGCGTTTAGCGTCCACCGCATCGAGAGCTTGTTTCTTCCACAGAGCAATCTGACTTGGATCACTCCCATTTCACTGGCTATTTCATTGACCGTTCTCAATCCTTTGATGGCTTCGAGCGCTGCCTTGGTCTTAAATTCTGCGCTGTATTGCTTTCGCTGCATGATTCTTTATCTCTCAGTATTTTCTCTGGTCTATTGTGCAGCGACTCTCTCTGATTGCTTTGTCCAATTTATGGGGTACATCATAGTTTCCATGAGTGCGCCATTGCTGACCCGGAAAATCGGGAAACCCAACTAAGAAGCAGTCATCCTCCTCTGACCACTGAATCACCATTTGATACTTCAGTTTAGCGATCATCTGCTTGCTCCTCAACGGCCTGAATCGCGCTCAAAATTTCTTTTTCTTGATATCGCTTGGCGTCTGCACTGTCTTTTCCAGAAACCGTGATTTTGCCTGCATAGAGTGGATGTATCCTCGCGTCGCGATCGCAAACTTAAAAAATCAGGCAATTTCAATCGAGTCAGTTTCAAAATGACGTAATGTAAAGAGTTGGTTTAGCCCCCAATTCGTCAGTGTTTCCTGGATGTTTCCATTGATGAACCTGTTTGGAAGGGTAACGCATCACTGCTCGGGTTGCTGACGTTCAACTCCCCCAGCAACCTACCCGGATGATTTGGGGAGTTCTTGTCCTTTGTTCACTTATCCGCCTGCCATGCCTAAGGTTCTTGTTTCTGACCCTATTGACCAGGTTGGGATTGATATCCTATCCCAGGTTGCTCAAGTTGACGTGAAAACGAATTTGCCTGCAGAAGAACTGATCCAAGTGATTCCAGCGTATGACGCTTTGATGATCCGCTCTGGGACTCGTGTGACGAAGGACGTGATTGAGGCGGGAAACCAGCTCAAAATCATTGGTCGTGCGGGTGTTGGTGTTGATAATGTCGATGTTCCAGCAGCCACCCGCAAGGGAATCGTCGTTGTTAATTCACCGGAAGGCAACACCATTGCAGCCGCTGAACACACGTTGGCCATGATGCTGTCCATGTCTCGCTATATTGCGGATGCCAACCAGTCGGTTAAGACCGGTAAGTGGGATCGCAAGAGTTATACGGGAGTTGAAGTTTATAAAAAAACATTGGGAGTGGTTGGCTTGGGCAAGATTGGGGCCCATGTTGCCACGGTGGCCAATGCAATGGGAATGAAACTGTTGGCCTATGACCCGTTCATTTCCCATGAACGAGCTGAACAGTTGGGCTGCCGCTTAGTGGAATTGGATATTCTGCTGCAGGAGGCAGATTACATCACCCTGCATCTGCCGAAGACTCCCGAAACCGCGAATTTGATTAATGCTGCCGCGATCGCCAAAATGAAGTCCACAACCCGGATTGTCAACTGCGCCCGGGGTGGGATCGTTGATGAACAGGCGCTCGTTGACGCCTTGCAACAAGGCAAGATTGCCGGAGCCGCCCTGGATGTTTATGCTAGAGAGCCGTTGGAGGATCCTTCCCCGCTGCGGAACTGGGCAAAGAGTTGCTGCTTACGCCTCACTTAGGAGCGTCCACCGAAGAAGCTCAGGTGAATGTGGCGATCGACGTCGCTGAACAGATTCGCGATGTGTTGCTGGGTTTACCGGCGCGATCGGCGGTTAATATTCCCGGGCTGCGTCCCGATTTGCTGGAGCAACTGAGACCCTATCTGCAGTTGGCGGAAACCTTGGGCAACCTGGTGGCTCAGTTGGCTGGTGGACGGTTGGAAGCCCTGAATGTGCGGCTTCAGGGTGAACTGGCAACCAATCAGAGTCAACCCATCGTCGTTGCGGCCCTGAAAGGGCTGCTTTCCCATGCCTTGCAAGAGCGCGTCAACTACGTCAACGCCAGTCTGGAAGCAAAAGAGCGGGGCATTCGGGTGATTGAAACCCGTGATGCTTCAATCAAGGACTACACCGGCTCTCTGCATCTATCTGCGATCGGTTCCCTGGGCGAACACTCCGTCGCTGGGGCATTACTGGGTGACTCTGAGATTCGGATCACCAGCGTGGATGACTTCCCAGTCAACGTTCCCCCCAATCGCTACATGCTGTTCACCATGCACCGGGATATGCCCGGCATCATCGGCAAGATTGGTTCCTTGTTGGGCAGTTTCAATGTCAACATTGCCAGTATGCAAGTCGGGCGTAAAATTGTCAGAGGCGATGCCGTCATGGTACTCAGTATCGATGATCCCCTACCGGAAGGAATTCTAGATGAGATCCTGAAGGTCGCAGGAATTCGGGATGCCTATACCGTTACGTTATAGGGACTAGGGGCTAGGGATTAGGGACTAGTCAATTCGTGTCTGTATCCCCTAGCCCCTAACTCCTAACCCCTAACCCCGATTCACATGGCAAACAGTTGGTGGGAAATCCAGATTCTTTGTGATCCAGCGTTGGAGGATACCATTTTCTGGCGCTTGGATGCGCTTGGCTGTCGGGGAACATCCAGTAAAGCGAAAGGGTTTTCCAGTTTAGTCTGTGCTTACTTGCCACAGAGTCAGACTCACATGCTGGATCTGGCCGCGATCGCGCTGTTCCTGCGTCAGGATGCACTCTGCATTGGATTACCCATTCCCATTATTCAATGGAACTTAATTGATGAAGAGGACTGGGACAGCAGTTGGAAGCAACACTGGCAACCCCAGGAAGTCGGCGATCGCCTTCTGATCTACCCAGCCTGGCTGCCTGTCCCGGATGACTGCGATCGCCTGTTACTGCGCTTAGAACCGGGTGTTGCCTTTGGAACGGGCGATCACGCCACGACTCAGCTTTGTCTGGAAGCCCTCGAAATGCGCCTGAATACGTCCCCTGCCTTGCTTGATCAGGATCAATCGCAAGACCCGCCCGTCATCGCAGACATTGGCTGTGGCTCCGGTATTCTCTCAGTCGGAGCGCTTTTGCTGGGGGCTAAAAAAGTTTACGCCGTTGATGTTGATCCCCTTGCAGTGAAATCTACCTTAGAGAACCGCGAACTGAACAATATTGACGCCGAACGATTAATTGCTAAACAAGGCAGTGTGGATTCCCTGGTAAAAATGACTGATGAACCAGTAGACGGAATTGTCTGCAATATTCTGGCAGAAATCATTATCGACCTGATCCCGCAGATGACAGCCATTGTTAAACCCACGACCTGGGGCATTCTCAGCGGCATCCTCCTCGATCAAGCAAAACCTGTAGCCGATACCTTAGAGGAGAACAATTGGATAGTTGCCACCCTTTGGAAGCGGCAAGACTGGTGTTGCATGAATGTGCGGCGATCGTAGAGAGAACTGTCACTGGTCATTCGTCATTTGCGAAGACAAGAGACAAGAGGCAAGAGGCAAGAAAAATAACCGTCCAATGACTAATGACGCGATGTGCGACTTTCAATAAATCCTTGTGTGGGGTGGACATCTTGTCCGCCCAGTATGAGCAGGCAAGATGCCCGCTCCACGAGAAATCAATGCTTTCCATGATTTAGTTGCACATCGCGTTAAGGATCAATGACCAATGACCAATGACCCCTCGATCGCCGATTTACGCCTCAACTACACCCGTCAACAACTCAACGAAGCTAACGTTGATCCCAATCCCATTCAGCAATTTCAACATTGGTTCACGCAAGCACTGGATGCAAATATCATCGAACCCAACGCCATGACCCTGGCTACTGCCAGTAAGAAGGGTGTTCCCTCTGCCAGAATCGTCTTGCTGAAAGGTGTTGATGAGCGGGGCTTCGTTTTCTATACCAACTACGAAAGCCGTAAGGGACAGGAACTTGCTGAAAATCCCCAGGCAGTTCTCGTGTTTTGGTGGGACGTACTGGAGCGCCAGGTGCGGATTGAAGGAACGGTTGAAAAAGTTTCTGATCAAGAAACCGAGGACTACTTCCACAGCCGTCCTCGTACCAGCCAGCTTGGTGCCTGGGCATCGAATCAGAGTCGCATCATTTCCAATCGTGAAGTGCTAGAGCAATACTGGGAAGAACTCACCCGCCAATATCAGGACCAAGAGATTCCCCGTCCACCTCATTGGGGCGGTTACCGCGTCGTTCCCCACACCATTGAGTTCTGGCAGGGACGCCCGAGTCGATTGCACGATCGCCTCCACTATCAACTCGACAACGACAACTGGCTGCTCAAACGGTTGTCTCCGTAGCGGGCACTGGTTTCTAAAGAAGTGATACTTGAGTGAAAACCTTACTCAGCAAAGATTTAGGTCGATTTGACTTCAAGTCGGTGAAATGCTTTTCCAGAAAGCTTTGCGCTGCTCATCACCCATTAGCAGTCCAGTGCCTAATTGGCTTCTCCTACTCCAAATGGGTTTATTAACCATTGCGAAACCTTCCCTGCGACAGAGTGCCCAATCTCTTTGTTGACAGAGTAAGAAGCAGAGAGGAAAAAGTAATCTGGAAAATAAGAAACGAGTTCTGCGGATCTGAAATGGCTACTTACGATAATCAAGAATCTCGCGATCGTGCTGGACAGAGCAATCGAGATAATCTTCCTGGGCAAATTCCTGACCAACCTGTGCGCACAACTGGCATAGTCAACAGCCAGCCAATGGTTTCTCAAACCAATTATCGTGAAGGCTACACGCAGGGTCGTCTATCCGAGCAACGAGTGTATGAAGAGCAGCAAGTCCGCGACAATGACAATGCTGCACGGGGATTGTTAGTCGGCGTTCTGCTCGCGGGATTGGTTGGCGTTACGATCGGCACTGTCTGGTTGTTGAACGATCGCGATCGCGTTCCCGATGCAAACCCAGTGAATGTTGTACCGAGCGTATCCCCCTCACCGAATCAATCACCTCAAGTGCGTGAACGAGTCATTGAGCGCGATCGCGTTGTACCGGTTCCTCAACAACAAGCTCCTGCACCCGATGTAAACGTTACCATTCCCGCACCGATTCAGCAGGCTCCAGCCCCTGAACGAGTTCCGCCCCAAACTGAAACACAGGGCAATCCTCAAGACACTGCACCAACTCAACCAGACGCTACTGGCGGACAGTAGGATATCTGGAATTAAGCAGAGATGGGCATAATTGGTAGTGTTCCAGACCTGTGGTTAACCGTCTGTAGTAGGGGCGTTATATATAACGCCCCTACAGACGAAAACAACATTTTTGGGCCACGTCCGGCATAATTAAACCGAAATTTGACTGAACAGGTGTCAGGTGTCAGAACCGGGCACCTGACACCTGCCTCCCAAAGATCTTGCATTTAATTGAGTCACTCTACTTACCGAATTCTTTAAAGTGTTTGCTGCATTGATTTCCCTGAAGCTGGATTGTATTCAATCAGTCGGGATGGCTTTTTGAACAATTTGCCCCAGTAGAACCGGAGCAGTCCTTGAGCTTGAGGAAACTTCGCGAGGGTGCAAAACAGTCCGAAGAGTAGTGCTTCATTGGCGGTGCGGCCCGAATTGTGGGCATAGCGGTAGGCGCGATGGACCATGAGCGGGTAGCCAGCCAGCAGCACCAGGCTGAGTCCTTTGGTTAGCCAAACCGTTGCGATCGCGAACAGCGGAACTGCGCATCCCCAAACCAAAATGCTACGGCTTTCCTTCACCCAGTGGCGTTCTGGAGGTGCCCCATGCAGGTCGGCACCTTCGGCATAGGCATGTCCACCGCGAACAGAGCGCTTCCACCATTGCCCAAACCGAACCATTTGAGCATCGTGGAGAGTCATTTCGGCGTCAATGCGCAGGATTTTGCACCGTTTTGCCGCAGCCGAACACAGAGTTCTGGCTCTTCACCCGCGATTAGACTGGGATTGTAGCCACCAGCCGCTTGCAGGGCGTCAATGCGCATCATCGCATCGCCGCCACAGGCTTTGGCATCTCCAACCGGTGTGTCCCATTCAATATCGCAGAGGCGATTGTAAATGGAGGCGTCTGGGAAGCGCTCCCGTCGCCGCCCACAAACGGCTACAACCTTGGGGTTGGTATCGAGTTCCTGTTGAGCACGCTTTAACCAGCGATTGACGACTTCACAGTCGCCATCTACAAACTGGACGTACTCAAGTTGGGGGTTAAGCTCCAGCAGGCGGGCAAGTCCGGTGTTGCGGGCCCGGGCGGCCGTGAATGGAATGGACAAGTCCAAATCAACGACTTCAACGTTCAGCGATCGCGCCAGTTCTACGCTGCCATCCGTTGAGCCGGAATCAACATAGACAATCTGGTTGACGTTACCAACAACCGATTCCAGGCACTGACGCAACCGTTCCCCTTCGTTCCGCCCAATGGCAACCAATCCGATCTGACTCAAGCGTGACCTCCCAGAATTTAACCACTCAGGTTAGTGTTCCTCTATTGTTCAGTACAACACAGGAACTTTCCGAATGAAATGTGATGCCATCCTGAGTTCGGTGAAACTTGTGTGAAGATAAGCCCGTCTGCGCTCAGGCGTCCTACCCCGTCAAGGTATCAGGTGTCAGGTGTCAGGGTGCGCTTCATTGAGATGCAAACTGCTATAAGCAAAATCTGTGGCATACCCGCCCTTACCGTCAACGGGAGATTTACATCAAGACGATCTTTAGAAAAAGCTATTCAAGTATTGCATCCACTGCGCAACGAAAGGCGTATACGTTTCGGAACTGAATGCAGCGATCGCTGCGATCGCCAAACTACACCCGTTCATTCCGAAGTAGACCCAGAGGACATTAACAATGCGACATCATCTCTCCGCAACTTTAACGGCAATTCTCGCAACACTCACCGTTCACCAACTCGGTATTGCTCAACCGGTATCCGCCGCTGAACTGATTGGCTTAACCAGCAACAATATGTTGGTTTCCTTCAACTCTGACCGTCCAATGAAGGCTCGTCAGATTAAGGTGAGCGGAGTTGAGGGGACGTTGATTGGAATTGACTTTCGCCCAGCGAACCGAATGCTGTATGGCGTAACCGATAGCAGCAAAATTTATACTATCAATCCCATGACGGGCATGGCGACGATGGTCAGTGCCTTGAATACCCCATTTACAGGGGGTGTCAACGCTGGTGTGGACTTCAACCCCGTTGCAGACCGCCTGCGACTGGTTGGCAGTAATGGGCAGAATTTCCGGATTAATGTGGAGACCGGTGCAGTGACGGTTGATGGCGCACTGGCGTATAGCGAAGGCGATCGCTCCTTTGGTAAAATGGCAGGCATTAGCGCCGGTGCCTACACCAACTCCGTTGCCGGAACCAAAGCAACCCAACTGTTCAACATCGACTCCAGCATGGATGCTCTCGTTCTGCAGAATCCCCCTAACGACGGCAAACTGAAAACCATTGGCATGTTGGGGACTAACTTCGGTGCAACGGCCGGAATTGATATCATGACCGATGCGACTGGAATGAATTGGGCGGTTGCGGTATCTGGTCCAACCCTTTACAGCATTGACTTAGAAAAGGGTGCGGCGAAGATGATGGGCAGAGTTAGTGTGAATAAGCGCCCTGTTAGCCTGATCGATGTTGCCGCCGTACTGCCCCCCGCACCCAGCGCCACAATGCCCAAGCCTTCAATGATGTCTAATCCTTCAATGTCTAATCCCTCAATGATGCCCAAACCCTAAATTTAGGTTCGCGGGATACACCTGCTCAATCCCCGACAAATCCCCGCCGAATCCCCGACTTCTGACGTGATGCCAGTCAAATGATTGGAAATCTTACGAAGAAGTCGGGGATTTTAGTTGCTGATTTCAATCCAGCAAACCGAGGATAGCTTGATAAGCAGATCTGCGCTTCATCCATTCCCTGTTCAGATCAGACTTCATTCTTACCGTAAACCTTACTCAAAATCGTTATGACTATGATATAGTCGTAACTGTTTGTAAGTAATTCGTTACACCAGCATGAGTTGGTACTTCACGTAACTTACAGCTCATCCTAACGGTTACAACGCACTCGTTATAAGGAGGCTACTATCTCATGACTCAAGAAGGATGCTTGCGAGTTGGGCAAACTGCTCCTGATTTTATGGCAACGGCTGTAGTCGATCAGGAGTTCAAAACCATCAAGCTGTCCGATTACCGTGGCAAATACGTGGTGCTGTTCTTCTATCCTCTAGACTTTACCTTCGTTTGCCCGACTGAGATTACAGCATTTAGCGATCGCTACGAAGACTTTAAGAGCCTGAACACAGAAGTCCTGGGTGTTTCGGTTGATAGCGAATTCTCTCATCTGGCCTGGATTCAGACCGATCGCAAGTCTGGTGGGGTGGGTGACCTCAACTATCCACTGGTTTCTGACATCAAGAAGGAAATCAGTACTGCTTACAATGTCTTAACCGATGATGGCATTGCCCTGCGGGGTCTGTTCTTGATCGACAAAGATGGTGTAATCCAACACGCTACCATCAACAACCTTGCCTTCGGTCGCAGCGTTGACGAAACCCTGCGCACCCTGCAAGCTATCCAGTACGTGCAATCTCATCCTGATGAAGTCTGCCCCGCTGGTTGGAAACCTGGCGATGCAACCATGAACCCTGACCCTGTGAAGTCTAAGGAATACTTTGCGGCTGTGTAGGATTCAGCTATCAGCGATAACCATTTGTGGAAGGGTAAGCAATACTTGCCCTTCTTTTGTATGAGTCATGCATGATTCACGGATCAACCTGCATCCATCTCTATGAAACTGCTTCAATCTCCTGTTTTTAGACTTGTCTTACCCTCATTGGCGATTTTTCTGCTGTTGCGATGTGTCTTTTGGTTCGCGGCTTTTCCCAATCCAGATGAGGCTTATTACTGGGTTTGGGGACAGCATCCTGATTTGTCCTACTATGATCATCCACCCTTATACGCCTGGGTTCAGGGATTGTTTACGGCGATCTTGGGGCGATCGCAGTTTGTTCTCAGACTTCCTAATCTATTCAGTAGTGCAGTTTGTTTCTATGTCTACTACCGAATTGCAAACGCCTTATATCGCAAGGATGCTAACCATTACTTCGGGTTGATTGTTGCGTTAGTGCTAGCATCCCCGCTCTATTTTTTATTTCTAGCGCTGGCATGGCATGACCATTTACTGATTACATTCTCATTAGTTTCAGCCTACCTATTTATTCGATTTTTAGATGGCTATGCAGTCGATGGAAAAGGAGTGAGTTGGCAACTTTATGCAGCCGCGATCGCGATCGCATTAGCACTCTTATGCAAGTACAATGCCGTTTTTGTCATGTTGGGATTGATCGCTACAATCCTGTCAGACCAGCGATTCCGTCCACTGTTACGCGATCGCCGTTTGTACATAGCAGGCGCGATCGCAGCCACGGCGCTACTGCCAATTTTGCTGTGGAACATCACCAACGATTTCCAATCGTTTCGCTACTACATTAACCGCAGTGTTGATTCGGGCAGCCGTTTTCAAATCAAGCTGGGTGAACTGCTGAAGTTTCTGTTGTACTCGATTCTGATGCTGTCTCCAGTCACTGTCTGGGCGATCGTCCAGGTGATTAAACGCCGTAAGTCCCAAACCAGCCCTAACTCAACGTATCGAGCTGTGGCACTGTGGATCTTTGCCGTATCCACCCTTTGCCTAATGGCAATCTCTTTGGTGTCCACTGCCCTCTATTACTGGAATATCACGGCATATTTGCTGTTGTTTCCGCTGTTGCCAACGATTTTTTTACAGAAGTCAGGAGATCAAAAGGACAAAGAACCAGAGGAGCAAGGGGAAAATCCAAAATCCAAAATCCAAAATCCAAAATCCAAAATTCAACAACTCCTCTCCCCCTCATCCCCTCATCTCTCTCACAAACCACTCTTTCTTACTAGTCAACTCTACGGTCTTCTCTTCGCTACGCTACTCGTAATTCATTACAGCGTGTTGCCCTTATCTGCCTTTGCCAGTTCAACTGACGATCCGGATTCGCGCCTGTTGTTTGGATGGAATGATGTTGAGACAGCAGTGCGGACGCAACTAGCTGAATCAGGCAACAATCCATTTCTGATCACAACGGATTATCGTTCAGCATCAGCGTTGGCGTATCAGTTGAATCGGCGAGATGTAATTGCAATCTCAGACCGAGTGGATCAATTCGATTTCTGGTACGACCCAGACAAATTGCAGGGCAGAAACGCGGTCATCCTGACAGATGATTGGCATCCAGTTGAGCCAGAGTTACTATCCCGATTTGAGCAAACGTCATCTGCGATCGCAGTTCCAGTGAAACGATTTGGAGTCTGGATCAAAAATTACTATGTGGTGAAGGGCGATCGCTTTAAGAAGACCTTGCCACAAACCCGATGATTCCGCCTGCTAGCACCAACCAGGCTGAGTTGACCTTGAAGCGAAAGACCACGATCGCACTCACAATCGCCACGGCGATCGTTAACCCATCCACTAACGTTGTGCGGGTAAGCGTATAGGTGACAACGGCCATGAGTCCTAAAGACGCGGCGTTGACTCCGTCTAAGAATCCACTTGCCCAGCGAGATTGACGCAACTTGGGAACCCAGGGATTGATGATCGCCACCAGGACAAACGCGGGTAGAAAAATGCCAATGGTAGCGGCGATCGCGCCCAAATTTCCGGCTAGCAGATAGCCAATAAAGGTGGCGGTTGTGAATACGGGACCGGGCGTGAACTGGCCAATGGCGATCGCATCCAGCAGTTGTTGTGATGTCAGCCAGTGATGGCGCTCAACTAAATCGAGCTGCAGGAACGCCAGTAGAACATAACCACTGCCATACAAGACACAGCCAGTTTTGAGGAAGAATAGAAACACGTTGCTCCAACTGGGAGCTGGAGCGGTCGAGATGCTGCTAATTTGAGCAAATGCTCCTGGCAATGGCAACAACCAGGCTCCAACAGTTCCGGTGCCGCTCTGGCGTGGCAGGGTTTTAAGCAGCATGACTCCCACACCAGCTAGCACCAGCAGCAGAATTTCGTTCACCCCTACGAAAAAAGCAGCAACCACCGCGATCGCGGCAATCAGTGTGGGAATATTTTTAATCGCCGTCTTTCCCAGCTTCCATAATGCCTGGACGACGATCGCAATGATCACCGGTTTAATTCCGTACAACAACCATCCCACCTGGGGAATGAATTGAGACCGAACGTACAGCGCCGCCAGCAGCCAGACAATCAGCATGGCTGGCAAGATGAAGCAGGCACCAGCAATCACCAATCCTTTCAATCCAGCTCGTTCGTAACCGATATGAATTGCCAGTTCAGTTGAGTTGGGACCGGGGATCAGGTTGGTAATCCCTAGTAAGTCCAGCAGTTTCTCGCGATCCATCCAGCGCCGACGCTTGACTACTTCATCATCCATCATGGCGATGTGGGCAGCAGGGCCGCCAAAGGCGATCGCTCCTAATTTGAGAAAAACGGCCGCCAACTCTTGCAGGCGATCGCGCTGCTGCCTGGGAGTTAACTGAGCGTAGGAAAGGGTTTGGTCTTCGATCAAAATTGATTTGCACCACGACGTGTAGAGTTGACCCTATCAAACCTTACAAACAAAAACGGTAGAGAAGATTTATTCTCTACCGTTTTCCGAACTTGAACAGCGCCAAGCTTACTCAACGGCTTGAGGAAGCAGTTCGCGCCTCTCACCTTTCACAACTCTCACCTGACCGTCTTCGTCCACATCCATGATGGCGATATCGCCCTCCTTAACACGGCTGGAGAGGATTTCCTCCGCAAGCGAATCCTCTAGCAGACGCATAATGGCACGGCGAAGCGGACGAGCACCGTAGGCTGGGTTGTAGCCTTCCTTAACCAGGCGATCCTTGAACTTCTCAGTGACTTCCAGCGTGATGCCTTGCTCTTTCAGGCGACCAAACACCTCCTTGAGCATAATGTCGGCAATCTGCTTGATTTCATCTTCATTGAGCTGACGGAAGACGATGATTTCATCCAGGCGGTTTAAGAACTCTGGACGGAAGTACTGCTTCAGTTCCTCATTCACCAACGACCGAATTCGGTTGTATTGAGATTCGGCTGCATCGCCCGTGGAGAACTCGAAGCCAAGTCCACCGCCACCTTTCTCGATGACTTTAGAACCGATGTTGGAGGTCATGATCAGGAGCGTGTTCTTGAAGTCCACGGTGCGACCCTTGGCATCTGTCAAACGACCATCCTCCAGGATTTGCAGCAGCATATTGAAGACATCAGGGTGTGCCTTCTCAATCTCGTCGAACAGGACGACGGTATATGGACGACGACGAACGGCTTCAGTGAGCTGACCGCCTTCGTTGTAGCCGACGTAACCTGGGGGTGACCCAATCAGCTTAGAAACCGTATGGCGCTCCATATACTCGGACATATCCAGGCGAATCATGGCTTCTTCAGATCCGAAGAAGTAGGATGCCAGTGCCTTAGTTAGCTCCGTCTTCCCGACGCCGGTTGGACCCGAAAAGATGAAGCTGGCAATCGGTCGGTTGGGGTTTTTCAAGCCCACACGAGCACGACGGATAGCACGAGACACGGCTTTCACCGCTTCGTCCTGACCAATCAGCCGCTGGTGCAGGGTGTCTTCCATGTGCAGCAGCTTCTCAGATTCAGACTCAGTCAGTTTGTTAACGGGAACGCCCGTCCAGGAGGCCACGATATGAGCAATGTCCTCCTCATCGACAACTGGAGTATCGTCGCCAGAGCCTTCATTCTTCTTAGTTTGAGCGATCGCCCGGATCTCAGCCTTGATTTCCATTTCGCGATCGCGCAGGGTTCCTGCCCGGTCAAAGTTCTGGGAACGAACCGCATCATCTTTATCTTTAAGAACCTGACGCAGTTCTTTATCTAACTCTTTCGCCGCCGGAGGGAGCTGCGAGTTGATCAAGCGGACACGGGAACCGGCCTCATCAATCAGGTCAATGGCTTTGTCAGGTAAGAAGCGATCAGAGATGTAGCGATCGGAAAGCTTGGCAGCCGCGTCCAGCGCAAGATCAGAAATCTTGAGCTTGTGGTGCTGTTCGTAGCGCTCTCGTAGACCTCGCAAAATTTCAATCGTTTCCTCAACTGTGGGTTCGCCCACCATCACAGGCTGGAATCGGCGTTCCAAAGCGGCATCCCGCTCAATGTGCTTGCGATATTCATCCAGCGTGGTGGCACCAATGCACTGCAGTTCACCCCGCGCCAATGCAGGCTTAAGGATATTTGCCGCATCAATTGCCCCTTCAGCTGCACCCGCACCGATTAAGGTATGAACCTCATCAATCACCAGGATGACGTTTCCGGCAGAACGGATTTCATCCATGATCTTCTTGAGGCGCTCCTCAAACTCACCGCGATACTTAGTTCCTGCCACCAGCAAGCCAATATCGAGCGTGACCACCCGCTTGTCTTCCAGGATATCAGGGACATCGTCGTTTGCGATGCGTTGAGCGAGACCCTCCGCGATCGCAGTCTTACCCACACCGGGTTCTCCAATGAGAACTGGGTTGTTTTGGTTCGACGACCCAGAATCTGAATTACCCGTTCAATTTCCTTTTGACGACCCACAACCGGATCAAGCTTTCCTTCTGCGGCGAGTTGAGTCAGGTTAGAGCCAAACTCATCCAGCGTCGGCGTCTTTGTCCGCCCTTGAGAACCACCTGATGTTACTTCTGCCGTTTCACCCAGCATTCGGATCACTTGGGTACGAACCTTCGACAGGTCTACACCCAGGTTCTCCAACACTCTGGCAGCAACGCCTTCCCCTTCGCGGATCAGACCCAGGAGTAGATGTTCTGTACCAATATAATTGTGGCCAAGCTGACGAGCTTCCTCTAATGACAGTTCCAAAACCCGCTTGGCTCGGGGAGTAAACGGGATTTCAACTGCAACGAAGCCAGACCCTCGACCAATAATTTTTTCGACTTCAATCCGGGCGTCTTTAAGGTTGACGCCCATCGACTTCAACACTTTGGCGGCGACGCCGGTCCCTTCTCCAATCAGACCCAGGAGGATCTGCTCTGTTCCTACGAAATTATGCCCCAGGCGGCGAGCTTCCTCCTGAGCAAGCATAATGACCTTGATTGCTTTTTCTGTGAAGCGTTCAAACATGGCGTGATTCCTGTCACCTGCTGCGTGCCGGTACTGCTGATTCTAGCACAGCAAAACTGGCTGGCTGTCTCTTGTGAACAACCAGTAAGATTCGTGATCTCCGTACCTGGAGAACTCGATCGCGCTCCGTTGGAAAAAGTTAACCCAAGGTAGGGTGGTTAATTGCAGCAAATGTGCAAGTCAACAATTCGTCACGCTGAATTGGTCTAAGGAGATTTTGAGAGAAAACATACCATTGGTAGGGG
>JAAUSG010000330.1 GCA_012034055.1 Leptolyngbyaceae cyanobacterium RU_5_1
TTGTGCTTCAACAATGGCTGAGGACGTGGGAGGGGAGGGAACGGGAGATGAGGGGGGTGAGGGAGACGCAAGCATTCAAGACATTTCTTCCCCATCCTCCCCATCCTCCTCATCCTCCCCCACCCCCCACCCCCTTCCCCGCCGGCTCTCGCCTCCTGCTCCTGCACCTCTACGGCGGCATTGGTGGCAACAAACCCGAATTTGCACCGATGGGCATTTTCTTTGGCCACTTTGCCTTTGGACTGGCGACAGTGGTGCAGGAGCCGCTGACAGAGGAATTACGCTTTGAGATTGAGTATCGGCAGGTTTATACCCACAACACCGATGGATTTATCGCCGGAACCAATGATTGGACTCGGTTTACGGGCGATCGCCAGTTTGGTTGGCTCGGTAGCCGCCCCATTTCCGAAATCCTGGTCAAGTTTCCGCCCTTGACGGAAGATTACGACTTTGACGGCGATCAGTTTTCGCCCCTCAGCCTGCTGATCCGTGAACTCGATGTGATGGCAGCCCGCTATCGAATTGGCGATGGCACCGGGACAACGTTTGTCAGTCCAATTAATTCTTGTGTGCAGGACTCTAGCCAGGCTCTCTATGCCGCTTTACAACGGATGCTGGCCCAAATTAAGCTCAATCCGCTGATCATGAAATGGCTGCGCGAGCATCCGGACGACGAGCAGACTCATCGTTTCCAGCAATTTGCCGATCTGGTCAGCACCCTGGAATCAGCGCTGACCCCCTTTGGGATTGTGAGGTCCGATTGGCAAGACAGCCGACCCAGACTGGCAGATTTGCGGTTGAAACGCCGATGCAAACCATTCTCTATAGCCTGGCAAGCTGGCGATCGCTCCTGCCCCGGTTTACCAATGATGTGATTGCGATGATTTTCCTCCAACTCGGTGCAACTCTCTGGGTTCTGCGCACCAACCAGATCAATGGCGATCCAGAGATTGAACCGATCGCCCCAACCGACTTCGGCTTTCGCATTCCCAACATTAAACGAGCAGACTTTTGATTCAGTAGCACTGTGCTACGCATTTTGACTAAAACCTCGGAGTTTTACAGCATCAAAAACTCCGAGGTTTGCGTGAGTCCTGTATGACTAATGCCTGGGTGTAATGACAAATTAAGGGGCAAAATTCGGTATCACCACCGACAGAATTGGTCTGGAGTACCTTGTGGTTTTGGTTCTGCGAGGGCTAGCATGGAGTTAGCGTCGCTTAACATTTTGCGACGATGTTGAATTCCACCATTTCCATGGACATAAGTCCATTTCCGCACAGTACTAGCCTCCCCTAACCTGGTGAGCTTGATCTCCCAGCGTGGGGGAGATTGAGGAGAATACCATGCTGACCCAGGAAGGACGCGCTTCACTGTCGGAAATTTCCGACTTGAATCGGCTAAAGTTTGAGCTGAACCAACTACCCGCTATTGATGCCGGTGATTTCATTGTTGATTTGCCAGCAAAGCGTCAGCGATCGCGTTCGTCTGCTGAACAAAGACCACGCCACAGATGTGTTTGAGTATCTGCCGCATGAAGTGCGCGAAGAACTGATTGATTCTCTGCACGATACCCAGGTCTGCCAAATTATCGAATCCATGCGCCCTGACGACCGGGTAGAGCTATTTGATGAACTTCCGGCGGGCGTCGTCAGACGCTTGATTCAAAATCTGAGCGCTACCGAGCGGCAAGCAACGGCAACCATTCTGGGATATTCAGAAGGCACAACGGGTCGGATTATGACGACTGAGTATGTGCGGCTGCAGCAAGGGTTAACGGTTTCAGAAGCCCTGAGCAAGATTCGGCTGAATGACCGAGATAAGGAAACGATTTATTACGCCTATGTCACTGACAACAACCGCAAACTAAAACAAGTGGTGTCGCTGCGACAATTGCTGTTTTCGCTGCCGAATGCACTGATTGGAGACATTGCCAGCGATCGCGTGCTCAAGGTCTACACCGAAACGCCTGAAGAAGAAACCGCGCAAGTGATGAAGCGCTATGACCTGTTAGCAATGCCGGTGGTCGATCGCGAAGACCGATTGGTGGGTATTGTCACCATTGACGACATGATCGACGTGCTGGAGGACGAAGCTACCGAGGATATCCAGAAACTCGCAGGGGGGAGTGGGGACGAAACAGCCCTGTCGCCGCCCCGAACAACGATTCGTAAACGGCTACCCTGGCTAGTTCTCAATGTTGCACTTTACATTGGAGCCGCCAGCGCGATCGCCCCCTTCCAAAGCACAATTTCCCTGGTTCCTGTGCTGGCGGTGATTATGCCGATTCTGGCTAACAGTAGCGGCAATGTTGCCTTTCAAGTTCTTTCAGTAACCGTGCGAGGACTGGGTGTGGGCGAAGTGACCCCGAAAGATACGATGAAGGTGTTGCGGAAGGAGATTTTGGCAGGATTGGGAACGCGATCGCGCTAGGGATCTGTCTGGCCTGCCTCTCCCTGATTTGGGCACAACCTCAGGAACGGTGGGTATCCCTTGTAGCGGGGCTAGTCATGGCAACCAATATTTTCATTGCCTGCACTCTAGGAACCCTCCTGCCAATGGGCTTAAAGCGGCTAAATCTGGATCCGGCATTAATCAGTGGTCCCCTGCTGACAACCACGCTGGACACCGTTGGATTCCTGACCTTTCTATCCTTAACATCCCTTACCCTGAAACTCTTCGTGGCGTAATGTGACAGCGCAGGACTTACGTATTTTGACCAAAACCTCGGAGTTTTAAGCGTTGCTGAAAGGCAGTATGAATCGAAACGAAGTTTCGAGCATACAGCACCTACTTCATACCCAGAATCAGTAACGCCCGAAGTTTTAAGCAACGATGCGGGTCATGATGTTTGATTCTGGGTTAAAAACTCCGAGGTTTGCGTAAGTCCTATAGCACACCGCACTTTTCACGCTTAACACCTGACACCTGACGCCTGTCATCTGCTACGGTTGTATCTTTTTTTCATCAAGCATCCTGAAACACCCTTGCTAAGGATGAAGGATTGACAAATAACGCTCCATCCTTCATTTATGCTGCTCGATGAAAACCTGTCAGTTGTGGCGAACCAATTCATGTACGCTGAAGGCGTTCCCTTTTCATCCTTGGGCATGGCCACTAGTACCTGGAACCGTCGCCATATCCTTTCGTTAGCCGATTTCACGTCTCTGGAATACGATACTGTGCTGCAGACTGCAATCAGCTTTCAAGAAGTCCTGTCTCGACGCACAAAGAAAGTGCCTACGCTGCAGGGACAGGTTTTGACCAACCTTTTTTTTGAGCCGTCTACTCGTACCCGAAGCAGCTTTGAGCTGGCAGCAAAACGTCTCTCTGCCGATATTCTCAACTTTGCACCCGGAACGTCCTCGCTATCAAAAGGTGAAACGATTCTAGATACGGCAAAAACCTACTTAGCAATGGGCACCGACATGATGGTGATTCGTCATCAACAAGCGGGAGTGCCGCAGGCGATCGCCGCCGAAATGGATCGCCTCGGTGCTGGGGTTGGCGTTCTCAATGCCGGAGATGGTCAACATGAACACCCGTCTCAGGGTCTGCTGGATCTGTTCACCATCTGCACATTGCTAGATCCAGAAAAACCTCGCTTGTCACTGCTTGAGAATAAAAAGATTGCGATCGTCGGTGACATCCTCCATTCCCGCGTCGCCCGCTCCAACATCTGGAGCCTCACCGCCAGCGGAGCCGAAGTTCATTTGGCTGGGCCACCAACGCTACTGCCAAAGCTATTTGCTGATTTCGTTAGGAGAGAGGAGAGAGGAGAGAGGAGAGAGGAGAATGGAAAGGACACGGAGACGCGAAGACGCAGAGGCGCGGAGCTTTCTCAATCTTCAATCTTCAATCTTCAATCTTCAATCCTGCCCCCTCCCACGCGCAAGCTCTTCATCCACTGGGACATCGAACCCGCCCTCCAGGATGCCGATTTTGTGATGACGTTGCGGTTGCAGCGAGAGCGAATGACCAACCATTTACTGCCCAGTTTGCGAGAATATCACCAACGGTATGGGATTACGCGCGATCGCCTCAGACTCTGCAAACCAGATGTCAAAGTGCTCCACCCCGGTCCGGTCAATCGCGGCGTCGAAATCAGCTCCGATTTGATGGACGACCCGCAGTTCAGCCTGATTGCTCAACAGGTCACCAGTGGCGTTGCAGTCCGCATGGCGTTGCTCTATCTAATGGGAGTCAGCAAGTCTTAGAGGATGTTTTAAAAGTCCTCCTGTTTGTAGCAAAGCGTGCAAGATCCCCCTAAATCCCCCTTATTAAGGGGGA
>JAAUSG010000331.1 GCA_012034055.1 Leptolyngbyaceae cyanobacterium RU_5_1
AGTGGGTAGGGGTAGAGGTGGGGATGAAGGGATGAAGAGGTGAAGGGATGAAGAGTGAAGAGTGAAGAGTGAAAAGCCTTGATTTCTCGTAGAGCGGGCATCTTGCCTGCTCAAACTGGGCGGACAAGATGTCCACCCCACAAGGATTTGTCAAAAGTCGCACATCGCGTTAATGACCAATGACCAATAAGCAATGACTGCTCAAAGGGGACGTACCTATGTTGCACAAAGTTCCAGAGAAAACGATGCACCGTGTCCGTTGGCTGTTGACCATCGGATGGTTGGTGTTGATTGCGTCTCTCCTCTATGACCCAATTACACCCCTGTGGACACAGCCAGACAATCTAGCCAGTCCATTTCGGATTAATCTCGATCAATGTATCAAAATTCGGGATGCCTGTTTGCCACAGGAGCCGTTTGCGATGAGTGCCCTGATTTGGTGGGCGATGATTGTACCGACTGGAATCTTTATTCTGCTCGTTCTAGGGCATGAATTTTGGCGACGGATTTGCCCTCTCTCTTTTCTATCTCAGATTCCACGAGCGTTGGGGATACAGCGACGACGGGCGGTAATGGATCCAGTAACAAATGAGATTCGGCGTGAATTGGTGACGATCGCCGAAGACTCCTGGCTGGGACGAAATCATCTGTATCTTCAATTTGGCTTGTTTGTTTTGGGTCTGGGCATTCGGATTTTGTTTATCAACTCCGATCGCATTGCCTTAGCTATTTTTTTGATTGCTACGATTCTGTGTGCAATCACGATCGGCTACCTATACGCTGGCAAAAGCTGGTGTCATTATTTCTGTCCGATGGCACCAGTGCAGTTAGTGTATACGGGCCCGCGATCGCTCCTGGGTAGCCAGAACCATCGAGATCACAAACCAACCATTACCCAATCCATGTGTCGAACCCTCGATCCCGCGACGGGTCAGGAGCGCAGTGCGTGCGTTAGCTGCAAAGCGGCTTGCTTTGACATTGATGCCGAAAAGACCTATTGGACAGAGCTGAATAAACCCGGACGGCGGTTGGTTCAATATGGTTACCTGGGAATGGTGATTGCGTTTTACCTGTATTACTTCCTCTACGCGGGCAACTGGGATTATTACTTTACTGGGGCATGGACCCATGAAGCCAAGCAGGTTGCTAACGCATTTGATACAGGATTCTATCTCTACGATCATGCCATCCCAATTCCTAAAGCATTCGCAGTTTTCATCACCTTTGCAGTTCTGATTGCAATTACGGTAACCATTGGATTGATTTTAGAAAAACTGTGCCGCATATTCATCCGGTGGCGGGGTCGTCCAATCTCTGCAGAACAAGCACAGCACATCGCGTTTACCGTGTTTACCATCGCATCATTCTGGACATTCTTTTCCTACGGTGCGCGGCCCTCGCTGAATCGAATGCCTCACTATCCGCTGCTGGCCTTCAATGCGCTGATTGTGGTGGTGGGTTCAATCTGGTTATACCGCACGTTGAAGCGCAGCCGTGATCAGCACGATCGCGAGAACATGGCAACCAGCCTGCGCAAGCAACTGCAACGACTGGAACTGGATTCTGCACTGTTGGAAGGGCGATCGCTCGACGAACTGACACCCAACGAAATCTACACCCTGGTGAAAGTGTTGCAGGGATTCTCTCAACAGTTGCGGCTGCAGACCTATAAAGGAGTGGTGTTGGACTTACTGACCCAGCGCGTAGTCGATCCCTCCGGCAGCTTTGAGTACTGTGCAAAACTCCGACAAGATATGCAGCTCAAAGATTCCGACCACTTCGCAGCCCTGGAAGCGATCGGGGCTACTCATCCGGAGGTATTGATTTCCTCTCGCCCCCAACAACCTGCTCCCCAAACTCATGAGGTGATTACTTTAGCCTCCACGATCGCCAAACCCCGCACAAAACTCAATTCCCAGTTTCGTAGACGAGGTGAATCGTGAGCGGCTAATCGTGAATATTGATTTCCCGTGGAGCAGGTATCTTGCCTGCTCAAATTGGGCAGACAAGATCTCCACCCCACAAAGATTCTTGCTGTAAATTTTCCGGTGGGGTAGGGGCAGGTTTTGCCAAAGGTCTCGCTAAGATGCCCAGATTGTCTACCAAACCTGCCCCTACAAAAGTCATCCATATTCCCCATTCATCATTCGTCATTCGTCATTCCTCCGTCCTCCGTCCTCCGTCCTCCTCCTTCCCCAGCCCCGATCAACGTAATCCCCGAAGAGGTTAAACGCCATGTTGATTCTGAAGTCCGTTAACTTTGAGCAGGGGCAATTTCAGCACCATCAGCTCAAGCAATCCTATTCAGGACAGGTAGAGTGGTTGATCGGACGTAACCCCACTTCTGACCTGGTTTTACCGAACCCAGAAATAAGCCGTACTCACGGGCAAATTGCTTATATCGATGACGCTTACTACTTCATAGATGTGGGCAGCAAGGCTGGATCGTTGCTGAATGGCAAGACCATTTCGGCTAACGATAAGCAGAAACTGCACCCAGGTGATTTGCTTCAGCTTGGCGAGACGTTTTTGTATGTGGAGGAGTTAACCTCTCCGGCACCGTCTGCATCTGATCCACCCACCTATCCTGCTTTTGTGCAGCCAGAACAACACTGGCAAAACGAGGATTTGGTTTGTCGCTGCTGCCGAATTGTCGATGAAACACGCGATGTTAAAACGTTTTATTTGATTGCAGAACCAGCTGTGCTGTTCGATTACAAGCCAGGGCAGTTTGTCAACCTGGAAGTCGAAATTGATGGCAAGTCCGTAATTCGTTCTTATTCAATTTCGTCATCGCCAACTCGTCCTTATCACCTCACGATCACCGTGAAGCGAGTGCCCAGTCCTCCAAATCAGCCCGATGTGCCTGCTGGACTGATGTCGAACTGGCTGCATGATCACTTCAAGGTTGGCGATCGCCTGAACCTACTGGGGGGCCCACTGGGACACTTTACCTGCCTGCCCAATGTGCCCCCCAAACTGCTGTTGATTTCGGCCGGAAGCGGCATTACTCCAATGATGTCGATGTCACGTTGGGTACAGGATGCGCTGGTTGACTGCGACGTTATTTTTCTGCATAGTGCCCGTACACCCGATGACATTGTATTTCGATCTGAACTGGAAGCGATCGCGGCCCAAATACCCAATTTTCATCTGGCAGTCACCCTGACTCAACCGCCCCTGGGTCATCCCTGGATGGGACTAACAGGGCGCATCTCTGAATCCATGCTGCAGATGGTTGCCCCCGATTTTCTGGAGCGGGCTGTGTATGTGTGTGGTCCAAACGGATTTATGCAGAGTACGCGCACCTTGCTGGAAGCGATGCAGTTTCCGATGCAGAACTATAAGGAAGAAAGTTTTGGGGGTAAGAAAGAAGGAAGTTCTGGGGGTAAGCAGTCCAATCTGATTCAAGTTGTACCGCTACACCCAACTGTTCCGCCTCAACCGGAACAAACGATTGTGGCTGCCCACAAGGGCAATGGACATTCTCCAGGCAGTTTGCCCGCTGACGCATCTCCCTTTATGAATGCAACTCCTGTGATTAACTTCATCAAGTCGGAGCGGAGTGCAATGGCAGATGGAAGCGCGTCCATTTTGGAAGTTGCCGAGCAGGAAGGCATTCAAATGCGCAGTGCTTGCCGGGTTGGAGCCTGTGGTGCGTGCAAGATTCGGGTTCACCAGGGTAACGTTCGGTACGATGCACCCCCTGCCGCGTTGACTCCAGCAGATCAGCAAGCAGGATATGCCCTGGCGTGTGTTGCGTATGCAGACAGTAATCTTGCGATCGAGGCTTAGGCAATTCCTGAAAAAATTTCCACCTGCAAAGTTTCTGGTGATCGACGACCTCTGTAGGGGCAGGTTTGGTAGACAACCTGGGGATCGTAGAGGATGTTTTAAAAGTCCTACTGTTTGTAGCAAAGCGTGCAAGAATCCCCCTTTTCTTGTATGCCCGAAGGGCTTTAAGCCCCCTTAATAAGGGAGACTTTGAGCCAATTTCCCCCCTTATTAAGGTGGGCTAGGCAGGGTGGTTTCAAAGTCGTGAAAGAAAACTGTGGTTGCAAAATCCAATGTTTGGGGGGCTACCCCCCAAACCCCCCAATTCAGGGGGACGGTTGCGTCCCCCGTAGCTTGCTTCTGCGCAGCAGTACCCCCTCCAAACGGTGATGACGATGGAATGCAAAGACTTTGATACCCACAGACTGTGTAGCAGTACCCCAGTTTTTGCCCATTCAACTCAATCCCTTGCGGGGGGTGTGGGGAGAGTTAGGACCCCGACAAGGCGGG
>JAAUSG010000332.1 GCA_012034055.1 Leptolyngbyaceae cyanobacterium RU_5_1
TGAGGGGATGGGGGGATGGGGGGATGGGAGGATGGGAGGATGGGAGGATGGGAGGATGGGAGGATGGGGAGAGTTGTTTGGCGATCGCATCAGGCAGAGAGGGCAGGAGGTCTTGGATGGCTTGGAGCGATCGCAAAATTGGGGTGTCTGCGCTCATTGGCTCAGAGGAATCAATCACCTGTTGGAGCGATCGTGTTGCGGCTTGAAGTTGAGGGAGAGTTTGGCGAATCGTCTGGCGAAGTTGCTTCCCGACGAGTCTCGTAGTCTGGAATGTCACATAAAGCGGATAAAGTAAAATCTGCATCCCCCAGACAGCAGCTAGCTTGACCTGTCGCCAAGCTTGACTAGATCTATCCCGGAGACGGAGCGATTGCCGGGTGACAAAGTTGAAGAGTTGGCTTTGATAGCGTCCGGAGGAAGACATAGGGAAAGGATGAAGAATGAAGAATGAAGGATGAAATGGAGATTCTGAGTTCTGGGTTCGAGCCTCTGAGTCGGAATGCGCTCTGAGCGATTTTGCAGTTTGCTGGATGAAGTGGAGTTTTTGAGTCAGCAAGCAGAAAATATGATTCCGAAAACCGAGCCTACTTTCTACAAGCTGCTACAAATTGCACTGGAAGAATGAATCGTAAAAGAAATATTGACTCTTTCATCCTTCATCCTTCATCCTTCACCCTTAAAGTAATATCTCTAGCCCAACTGCCCTGATCTTAACTGGAAATATGACTGACTCAGCGATTCCTTTAGCCTCGCAAATGCCGTTGATAAACGATCGGATTTCCGCCTCGATCGATCGGCTGCGTCAATTGACTCAAATTAGCATTCAATCTCAGTGGCGGTTTCATTGTGCCGATCTGTCTGTTTCTGAAGCAACTCGTGCTGAAATCTGGCAATCGTGGCGGATGGCATCTTTGAACGATCGTCAGCATATCGCTTGGGCAAGGCAGCAGGGGGTGTGGTTAGGACAACGGCTGATCGTTCCCTCTGATTTGCAGGGCTATCGGCTAGAGGGGTTGGCGTTGCGGCTGGCATTAACCTGGTGGGCGGAGGAAGCTGAAATTTTTGTGAATGGAGTGTTGGTTCAGGAGGGTGATCTGTTTGATTGTTCCACGCGAATTTTGCTGAGTCCGGCAGTGAAGCCCGGAGAGGCGATCGATCTGGTCATTCGGCTGGTTAGCCCCAGACATGATGATGGCGCATTGGTTCGTTCTCTCTGCATTTATGAACGTGCGGATCAGCGTGTCTACCCATGTCCTGAGCCAAGCTTTGTGGCGGATGAGTTAGCCGTCTTGCAGGAATATTTGACCACATTTGCGCCGGATCAATTGGCAAGTTTAGATGAGGCGATCGCCCAAATTTCCTGGTCAACTGTTGACGATCAATCTGCCTTTGACCGATCCTTGATTGCCCTCCGTCACTCGCTTCAACCATTTGGAGACTGGCTCAAATCCCGTAACATTCAACTTCTGGGTCATGCCCATCTCGATTTAGCATGGCTCTGGACAGTCGGTGAAACCTGGAATGCGGCTGAGCGCACGTTCAAATCGGTTTTATCGCTTCAGAAAGCCTTCCCAGAGTTGATTTTTTGCCATTCTACACCTGCCCTCTACGCTTGGATTGAAGAAAACCGCCCAGACTTATTTGCCGCGATTTGTGAACACATTGCGACCGGACGATGGGAAGTGGTGGCGGGGTTATGGGTAGAGCCAGAATTGAACATCGTTGCCGGAGAGTCGATCGCCCGTCAAGTTCTCTACGGTCAACGCTACGTTCAGCAGCGATTTGGGAAACTGAGTGCGATCGCATGGCTACCTGACACGTTTGGTTTTTGCTGGCAGTTGCCCCAAATCCTCCAGCAAGGCGGCATCGATTATTTTGTGACGCAAAAACTACGTTGGAACGACACCACTCAATTTCCGCATGAGGTGTTTTGGTGGCAAGCTCCGGATGGTAGCCGCGTCCTCAGCCTCCACTCCGCGCCAATCGGGGAAACGATCGATCCGATCAAAATGGCACACTATGCTTGCGAATGGGAAACAAAAACTGGTATTCCGATCGCCCTCTGGCTACCCGGAGTCGGCGATCACGGCGGCGGACCCACCCGCGATATGCTAGAGGTCGCTCGGCGTTGGCAGCAATCTTCCTTCTTCCCGCAGTTAAAATTCACAACCGCCCTAGAATTTTTGCGTCAGCTATCAGCCACAGCAGAGCCGCAGAACAAAGTTCTCCCCCATCCCCCATCCCCCTAATTAGAAACCCTGATTCCAACTCAAATCACAACTTCTCCCCAACAGAGGACAGAGCTTTCATGTCTTGAAATTCCTTCATATAACCATCAACACCTTTAAGGAGAACTTAGCGATGCCGCTTGCAAACTGGTTAGAGAATTCCCGTCAGCAGTATTCCGACAAAGTAGCGTTGATTTTCGGCAATCAGACCTGGACGTACACCGCTTTTGACGAAATGACCGATCGCGTGGCTGCCTCACTGTCCCAGATGGGTGTGCGACCGGGCGATCGCGTGGCTTTGCATTTGCCCAACTGCCCCGAACTGATTTTCAGTTACTATGCTTGCTTCAAACTCGGTGCGATCGCGGTGCCGCTGGTGCCGTTGTTGAAAGCGCCCGAACTGGAATACATCCTCAACCACTGTGAAGCCAGGGTTTGCATTAGCCACAGGGGAGTATTTGCCGAAGTGGAATCGATTCGCGCGACGGTGCCCTCATTGCAACACTGTTTTCTGGTGGGCGAGACCGGAACGTTCCCAACTACCCAGCCGTTTAGCGCCTTAATCCAGCCACTGGAACCCGGAGTGCAATTCTCGTATCCCATCCATGACAGCAGGGTTGCCGCAATTCTGTACACGTCTGGCACCACTGCTCGTCCTAAAGGGGTGACCCATACGCACGCCACCTTGCAAAATGCCGCCTCCTACTATGTTGAGTGGGCGGATCTGAAGCAAACCGATGTCCTGGCGGGCATGTTGGCGTTAACGCATATCTTTGGCTTTACGCTGCAACTGCTGTCCGCTGTGAGGGTGGGAGCGACGCTGATTATCCTGCCCAGTCGCGAACCAGAGACATTGTTGCACGCGATGCAACAACACCGCACCACCAAGCTCTACGGGTTGCCCGTGATGTACAACCAGTTAGTGAACCACCCCAACGCGGCAACCTATGACTTGAGTGCTTTGCAAGCCTGTTTTGCTGGCGGAGATGCGATCGCGATCGCGCTCCATGAACGCTTCAAACAGGTGTTTGGCTTGGAACTCACGGAAGGCTGCGGCATGACTGAGGTAATTCCCTACAGCATGAATCCACCGTTTGGGGAGAAACGCCTCGGCTCGATCGGCAAAGCACTGATTGGCATGACCCTGCGCCTGGTGGATGACCACGGCAACGATGTCGCGCTGGGCGAAGTCGGCGAAATTTGGGTGAAGAGCGACGCCACTATGATTGGTTACTGGAACAACTCAGAGGCAACGACGGCGGTGCTGCAAGCCGGTTGGCTGCGCACCGGTGACTTAGCTTATCGGGATCGGATGACTACTACTGGTTTGTCAGCCGCAAAAAGGAAATCATCGTCCGGGGTGGCAGTAACATTTCACCGATTGAGGTCGAATCTGTGCTCTACCAACATCCCGCTGTTCGAGAAGCCGCTGTGATTGGCGTTCCAGATCGCTATTGGGGTGAGGTGGTGCAGGCCTATGTCTCCTTACGGGAGAACACCGCGGCCAGCGAAGCTGATTTACAGGCATTTGTTGCCGATCGCCTGGCTTCCCATAAAGTCCCTGCCACCATTCAGTTTTTACCTGAGCTTCCCAAAGGACTGACGGGTAAGATTCACCGCAAGACCCTTAAGGATTGGGCACTCCAGACGATTCTTGCTTAACCGTTGCTAGTACGCCTGTCGGAGATCCCCCTAAATCCCCCTTAATAAGGGGGACTTTAAGCCAATTTCCCCTCTTATTAAGGCTACTGTGTATACAGATCTCGGTTAAACCCCAAAACTGTGCCGGGGGACTTCCCCCCGGTCCCCCGCTGCGTGGGGTCCTAACTCCCCCCCACCCCCCGAAAAAGTTCGTTTGTTGAGTGCAAAGACTGTGATCCAGTCGTTCCAATCTGTTGAACCAGAGTTTTTTGCTTTTCACCGTTAATACCTTCTGGAGGGGGTACTGCTGCACAGAAGCAAGCTACGGGGGACGCAGCCGTCCCCTGAATTCGGGGGGGTTGGGGGCAGCCCCAGGTCCGGATTGACGGTGTAGAGCTTCTGTATACACCG
>JAAUSG010000081.1 GCA_012034055.1 Leptolyngbyaceae cyanobacterium RU_5_1
CTAATTTCCCCCCTTATTAAGGGGGGCTAGGGGGGATCGCTGAGTGCTTAACACTCACAGACCACACCTTTTCAAACATCCTCTTAAAGAGCTAATTAAAAGTTAAAAATTAAAAATGGCTGCCAGTAAGAGTTTCCCATTTTTAATTTTGCATTTTGAATTTTTCATTGCTCTTAAGAGTATTGTGATGCTTGTGTCAAAATTGAGGAATGAGCCATTTATCCTATTCGCTTTGCAGAAGAGATGATTCGCAAACGAGTTGAAGAAGAAGACCAGAGAAAGCGCGATTCTGAATAGCAACGTTACGCTAACGCTCATGAGTGCATTGACCCACCCATCTATCCAAATCGCTGATCCACTGCTTGGTAAGTCTTTGGCAGAACTTACGGAGTGGGTGCAGCAGCACGGACACCCTGCCTATCGAGGCAAGCAATTGCATGAGTGGCTCTATCGCAAGGGGGCGCGATCGCTATCCGATATCACCGTATTCCCCAAGCAATGGCGGACTGAACTGGAAGCTGTGAACATTGGGCGATCGACTGTCCATTTTCGCTCCCTTGCCCCCGATGGCACCGTCAAGTTTCTCCTCCGCCTGTCTGATGGACACATCATTGAAACTGTCGGAATTCCCACGTTTAGAGAACAGGGCAAAATTCAAAATTCAAAATTCAAAATTCAAAATTATCCAACTTCCTCACTCCTCACTCCTCACTCCTCACTCGATCGCCTCACCGTCTGTGTCTCCTCCCAAGTCGGCTGCCCAATGGCCTGCGACTTTTGCGCAACAGGCAAAGGTGGATTTATCCGCAATCTGGCGATTCATGAAATCGTTGACCAGGTGCTCACGGTGCAGGAAGATTTTCAGCAGCGTGTCAGCAACATTGTCTTCATGGGCATGGGTGAACCGCTGCTCAACGTCGAGAGTGTTGTTTCGGCAATTCGGTGCTTGAACCAGGATGTGGGCATCGGACAGCGATTGATGACCGTTTCAACGGTTGGAATTCCAGGGCATATCCGTCGATTTGCAACCCATCACCTGCAAGTCACCCTGGCGGTTAGCCTACATGCCTCAAACCAGAACCTACGAGAGCAACTGATTCCCAGTGCGCGCCATTATCCATTAGAAGCCTTACTTGACGAGTGCCGCGAGTATGTCCAAGTTACGGGTCGTCGCGTCACGTTTGAATACATTCTGCTGGCAGGACTCAATGACTGTCCAGAACACGCGATCGAACTGGCATCTCACCTGCGTGGATTTCAGAGTCATGTGAATTTGATTCCGTACAACCCGATTCAGGAAGTCGAGTACAAACGACCCAGCCCACAGCGCATCCAGGCGTTCGTAGCACTGCTGAAGCAACAGCACATTGCAGTCAGCGTTCGCTACTCTCGCGGCTTGGAGGCTGATGCTGCCTGTGGGCAATTACGAGCAACGATTGACTTCCCTCACAAATGAGCGTAAATCCCCGGAGCATAGGCTTCAATCACATTGCCTGTGCGTGAGCAGGTAATCATTAGATAATCACAAGTGGGGCACTGAGTCCGGGTCAAATGCTCTTTCAATAGGTTGTATCGTTCTGCTGGACTGCCGCAGTTTGGGCAGTAGATTTTCACAACGGTTGTCATCGTACTCATACTAAAAACCTTTTTGTTAATGGCTCTTTAGAGCTTGGATAAAAGGGGGGTGGGTGCTAACTCCAAAAATGCTCATACCAAAACCACCATCAGCAATCATGGCATCATGAACAATGAACTTTCACAAGCCATGTGACTAACAGTGGGAACTCAATATGTAGCGTTTAGCGCCTGATCCCCTAATAGTATTATGTACCTATTAGCGAGGATTGACAATGCGCCTTTGGGGAGGTAGGAAAGGCGATCCCAAGATATCACTCGATCGCCAACGAAACGCGATCGCCCCCTAGATCTTGCAAGCGACCGAGTTGTTGCACAACGGTTTCATAGGGCAATTGCTCATCCGCTTTAAGAAGCACAGCACCCTTTGGATTTTGGTTCAGGTATGCCAAAACAGCCTGGGTTAGTTGAGTGTTATTCGTAACGCGATCGCCCATCAGAAGCTGCTCTTGCCAGTTCAGGGTGATGATCAGTGGTTGGGGCGGTGCTTGCTTGGCTTTGTCTGTCTCAGTGCTGGGTAGTGGAGCGTTGATGACTTGCAGGCTGGTCAGACTCATGGTCGCAATGATGAAAAACGTCAGTACCGTCATCACAACATCCATCAGAGGAATCAAGTTGACCTCCGGCATTTGAGACGTTTGTTTGTTTTTGAAGGCCATTATTCGTCAAGGGATCGCATGGAAAACAGTTCGCTCGTAGGGGCGGGTTTTGCTGTTGAACAGTTGCCTAAACCATCAAACAGACCACTACTCAGGGCTAATGGCGAGGGAGACGCGATCGCCCCCCACCGATTCCATTGTCTTCAATACTTGAACAACCTGCTTATAAGAAATTTGCCGATCTGCCTTCAAAAGGATTGTGCCCTTTGGATTTGCACTCAGGTAAACCGTTATCTGCTCTATTAATTCCGTCTCACTGACTGGCTTGCCTTCGATCAAAATTTGCCGCTGCTGGTTCTCTCGCTTCAAGCCAACAGATAGCGGTTCAGGAACATTGATCTCCTCCCCCGTTTCTGCACTGGGGAGCGTCACTCCAAAAAACTGCTGATTTGTAAATGTCATCGAGATCACGATGAAAAAGGTCAGAACAACGAGCATGATGTCCATCAATGGGATCAAATTAAGCGGCGGCATCTGTGAAACTCGCCGTTGTGCTTTTAGTCCCATCTGGTCAACCTTCCATCAGTGAGTAGGAGTTTGTTTGGTCATTGGTCATTGGTTGTTAGTGAATAGTGGATGGTGAATGGTGTTTCTTTTCTTCATTCTTGATTCTTCATTCTTCCCTTGAGAAGGTTTCTGTTTGACGCAGGCTAGGTTCATACCAAACCTGGCGGTAGATGAGTTCTAGTTCACTGCCAACTTTAGAAAAATAGTCTACCTGTTGAGCTTGTAGTGAAACCAGAATCCGAAAGACGGCTAGCGCCACGATCGCGACCAGCATTCCACCAGCGGTTGCGGTTAAGGCTTCACCAATTCCAGCGGCAGCTTTGGAGGTGTCAGCGGCTTTTCCGGCACCGATGTTGAGATTGCCGAAGGTGGTGATCAAGCCAATCACTGTTCCCAGCAGTCCGAGTAGCGGTGCCAGTCCAACCACGCTTTCTAACAAGCGATCGCCCTTGCGCATGGTAGCGAACTCCTGGTCGGCAACCGATTCCATCGCCAGGTGAAATGTTTCCGGCGTGGGGCTGGTGAGTCGTAAGGGAGCGAGTAGAAAGCGTCCAATCGCAAGGTCTTGAGCGTTTTCGGCGATCGCGGCGGCTTCTCGCAAGTCATATCGAGCGGCTTCCAGTACATCATGCACAACACGGTTTTCCCGCCTCAGCAACTGATACCAAAAAACGCCGCGTTCCATCGCACAAGCCAGCGTTACCACCGACAGTCCGACAATCGGAATCATGACCGGTCCACCTTTAACCAACACATCAAATAATCTAGCCATAACTCTGGAGATACGTTCCTAGCTCTAAATCATACCGAAACCTGCTGTCAGGGTATTTGAGGCTCTACACAGGCAGAGTTAAGAAAAAACAAAGAAAATTTGAACTATTCTTTAAGCAACTTTTTGTCTTTTAGGCAATTTGGGAGGGTCTCAGCGCTGTAATCTTCAAGATCCGCATCAGTAAGTTTTCAGCTCAACAAGGAAGAGTTCGTGGTTGAGCTGAAAACCATTTGTGGAATAAGCAGAGTTTTGGCATCCAGGTTCATCAACTGACCAATCCCCAAAAAGCAACCATCTTCACGATGAACCCGTAAAAACGCATTGTTAGACACCAAGATTGACAAAGTCGGGGGAACAATTTGTTGACCCTGGCACCAGCGTTGAGCGATCGCGACGGGCAGAGCGATCGCAGGCAAATGCTGCACAGCGATATCTGGTGCAACGGGCTGAAACTCACCCTGCAGAATTTGGTTCTCCAACACCTCTAAGGTGAGGCTATCCGCTAACTGAAAACCGCTGCTTTCAGTTCGTACCAGTGCTGCCAGTGTGCCGCCCACTTGCAAGGCTTGACCGAGATCGCGGGCGATCGCGCGGATGTAGGTTCCGGGACCACAGGCAATCTCCACCTCCAGTTCAGGAAAGTCCTGCGAATGCCAGTCCAGTACCGTAATTCGATGCACTGTAACCGATCGCGGCTGCACCGTCAGCTCTTTGCCAGCCCGCGCCAAATCATACAACCGCTGGCCCTGCACTTGAATGGCGCTATAGCTGGGCGGCACCTGCTGAATCGTACCCTGAAACGGCTGCAGCGCCGCTTGCACCGTTTCCAATTCTAAATTGGGTACTGGTTGACGGGTCAGAATCGCTCCCTCCAAATCGTCGGTTGTGGTACTCATGCCCAGCCGAATCGTTGCCCGGTAGGCTTTATTCTGCGGCAGAAACTGGAGGAGTCGAGTGGTGCGTCCAAGGGCGATCGGCAGGACTCCGGTGGCGGCTGGGTCGAGGGTGCCCGCATGTCCAACCCGCTTTAGCTTCAATAGTCGCCTCACTTTGGCAACGCAGTCGTGAGACGTGAACCCTGCGGGCTTGTGCAAATTCAGAAAACCGTCCATTGGCTAAGTGAAGGATGACAAACGCATGAAAATTCTGGCATACGCTAGACGAAGCTGCCTGTCACATTTGCAAAGCTGATGAAATACTCCGACCTGAAAGGCATTTTTGCTGAGGAACACACCAACCGTGGACTGCTGGTGATTGGCATCGATCGCGACGGCCGTCAGGTCGAAGTCCTGTTTCACATCACCAATGAACCAAAAGCCAATTGGGAAGCGATTAATATCAGATATTTGTGAGGGGTTGTGGGGCGATCGCTACTAACGTGAGCCACTGTTGAGTTTATTCTGATTTAGTTCAACCAAGTAACAGTGATTGCACTCAACCATTTACGTTACAAGATATGACCATTTTGTGAACTAGAAGAGTGATGCCTTAACAGAAGAGCAATTTTCTTCTGTTAACATTGAGTAATACTCATCTATACCAAGTAATTTGGCTGACTTTAAGTAAAAATGCTTTTAGAGAACCAGTTTGAAGACTTTTTAACGCTAGAAAATTTTCATCTGGCTTTTATGCGTTTACAGACAGCACCCAAAAATCTGTATAAGGAACTTTATTATGAAGATCTTCAAATATTTAATCATTTTCTCAGCGAGAACATCAAACTTCTCTTAAACGAATTAGATAAGGGAATATTCAAACCTGAAGGTTCATATAAAATATTTATACCTAAGAAAAACAATCTCATAAGACCACTTTCTCTATTAAAATTTAAGGATTTGTTGGTTTATCAGGCAATAATCAATACGATATCTGATGCGGTCTATGATGATATAATCCCTTACTACAACAATATTATTTTCGGAAACGTTTATAATACGTCAAAATGTGCCGAGAATGATAGGATTTTCTTCTTTAAGCCATGGAAGCAGCAGTGGAAGAAGTTTGAACAAAAAACAAAGAGCCATTATGAATCTGGCTACAGGTTTTTATCTGAGTTTGACATAGCATCATTTTTTGACACTATAGATCATTATATTCTTCAACAAATTCTAGAAGAGGAATACAAAATTGACAATAAAATTTTAAGCTTGCTTCTAGAGTTACTTGAAGCATTTACAAGGGATGTTAATCACAAAACCTTTAAAGGTAAACATGGTATACCTCAAGGTCCTTTAGGATCTTCATTCTTGGCCGATTTGTATCTTTTTCACCTTGATTTGGAGATAAAAAAGAATAGTCTCCTTGATATTTGTTATATTCGCTATGTAGATGACATAAGAATTTTTTCAAAAGATGGGATTACTGCTCAGAAGGCAATTGCTTATTTAGATTTAATTGCAAGAGATTTAGGACTCATTCCTCAATCTAGCAAAGTCTTGATTAGTGAAATAGGTGATATTAATAAACTCTTGAAACACCAGAAAAGTAAGCTTTCAGAAATTTCTAGAGAACATAAAAAAGGAGAAGGGAAATTAAAATCAAAAACTCACAAGAGACTAAAAGAGAGATTTCTGAATTGTTTTGATCAAAGTAGCAACGAAGAATATCTTGATAAAACCTTAATAAGTTTTTCACTGTATAAGTTAAATAAAGACGAAGATGTGAAACTTGTTTTATTAAAAAGCTGGAATGATTTATACACCCATTTTGATTCTGTCCTCTTTTATTTGAAAAACATTTCTCAGAAGACAAAGAGGTTGAGAACTGGCTAATCTATATTCTTAAAGATGAAAACATTCTTTTTCATCATGTACCTACCTTAATACTGAAATTCTTTCCAGAGCTTGATTTTATCGAAGACCTGTATAAAAGATATATGCCTGGAAAAAATAGACATTGGCTTCCTCAGTATTTTATGTTTCAGTGGCTTTATAACAATGAGAAATTTGAATTGATTTCGTCTTTTGATTCAAACAATTACTTCTTAAATCGAGAAGCAAATAGTTTTAAATATAAAAGCATTCAAGACTCAACCTATACAGATTGTTTTATCAAATCCTTATTAAAAAATAGAGATTGCTTGGTTGCCCTACATGGTCTTTACTTATTTCCATTCATACCTGAAGAATCTGATTCTGACTTGTCAGAATACAATGATTACATCAGGCATATCGTTTCCAGTGATATGATTGATTACATCAGTCATATTTTAAGAAGTAGTTTCTCGATCTCAGCTCCTGATATATTTTTCAGCCAAAAAGTGTGGCTTGATGTGAAAGCATATGAAGAGTTAAATATGTCTTTCCGCTTGTTTTTTGAATACAGAAGTACAGATCCATCAAAATCGCTATTAAATCTGAATATATTTAATAACTTAGTCTATGACAAGATATGTGAGATTTTGAGTATTTCTAAACCTGCCAAAGAATATGGTGTCAACTTAGATTCTGGTTGTATTGAAGATTATCTCCCAATTGCTAATAGGTATTTTACTGAAATTAATAAACAAAGGAATCAAAGAACAGAGGCACATCCCTATGATAAGTATGGGAAAGTGAGAATTAGGATTAATGTTTCTGAGTTAGAGAAGCTTATTAAGAAACAGAAGAAAGCCTTGGAAGAAATATGCAGTTTCAACTTTTTTGAATCTCGATAATTTGGAATCTTTATCATCATTATTAATGTGTATAGCGATCGCGCCCCTTCCTACTAAGCGATCGCAGCCGTGAGGGCGATCGTCCCGTCAAATTCCTCTTATACTGAAATCATGAGCAATCCCCAAACGATTAATGTTCAACTTTCCCCAGACGACCGCGATCGCCTTAAAGCAGAAGCAAGGCGGCGCAATTTGTCAGTTGATGTGCTAGCGTCAGTTTTGCTACATGAACGTTTGGCTACCGTAAAGCAATCCATCAATCCTGATCAAGCTCTATTCCAGCTCCGCGAAATTGGGAGAAAGATGCCGCCCATTGATGCTCTACAACTTGCCCAAAAGAGTCGAAGGGACTTGGAGCAACGGAGAGTGCTTTAGGTTGTGGCAATTGTGGTTGATGCCAATCTGTTTATTGTTCTGATTAATGGCGATCCAAGAGGCGACCAAGTTCTTACCCAAGTGACAGGCTGGTTTGAGCAGGAAATTCCACTCCATGCTCCAGATTTAGTTCGATATGAGGTTGCGAATGCTCTGACTCGCTCCATTAGAGCAGGAACCTTTTTACAGGACGAATTAGAATCTGCTTGGAGTTTATTCTCAGGTCTGCCCATCACTTACCATCCTTGTATTCAAGGCGTTAGGGTTGTTGAAATTGCCTTATCCCTTGGGCGACAAAGCGCCTATGATGCAGCTTATTTAGCTTTAGCAGAAACCTTAGAAGCTGAACTGTGGACGCTAGACGGATCGCTTTACCGAAATGCTGTTGGGCAAGGCTTTGCCGTTAGATTGTTAGAAACTTAAGCAATGCGCCTAAGACTGGCTACACTGCTTTTCGTTGGGCTTTCTTCTCAAAATATTGCTGATGGTCCTCGGTTGCCAGCCAGTAGGTGAATGCCGGTTGAATTTGAGTCGCGATCGCTTTCTGGTTTTGGGAAACGCGATTCAGCTTAGTATGGCATTTCATGAAGAGGCGATCGCGCCTTTACTCCTCCTCAGACTGCATGATTTGCTGTGAACCGTGTAGAACTGCAAGGATATCGATTTGGTCAGGTTTGATGTAATAAATAATGCGGTAAGAGCCTTCAATAACTTCGCGAATCTGTTTAGTTTCAAATTCCGACACAACTCGACCAGACAACGGAAAGCTAGCAATTTGTTGAGACCTTCGAGTCAGGCGATCAATCATTCTGCTGGCATACTGAGGTGAATTTTGAGCAATGTAGGTGTAAATGCTGACAGGTGCTTAACAGCCGTATCTGTCCAGAAAACCTTCATTGGGGTAACCCAAACTGCTTCCGCACCTCTTCAACGCTGGTTAATTGTTCCGCCTCACTATCAGCCAGTCCTGCTTCAATGGCTTGCCTAACGTAAATTTCATGCATCAAATCCTCCCAAGTGGAGTTTTCAGGCAAATTATCGATTAGTTGTCTTGCGGCTTCCTTAACATTGGTAGGTTTCATAAGGTATCTGGTCAGCAACTTTGTTTGTGATTGTAATACTTTTGTGATGGATTGCCTGTAGACCAACACGATCGCTCCCCTTTTCCACTAAGCGATCGCCTCCCGCTTCTGCGATCGCCCACCGCACCCATTATGATTAAAGTGATTTAACCGATCTGCCTCACTGAACATATGACAGACGCACTCCACACCTCTCAGTTCCAGCAGGCAATTGAAGTTGTAGAAGCCTTGCCGCTGGAAGAGCAACAGTTATTGCTGGAGATATTCCTAAAACGGCTTCAGCAACAACGACGCAGACAACTTTTGGAAGAGGTTCAAGAAATTCGTCAAGACGTTACAGAAGGAACCATTAAATATGGCTCTGCGAAAGATTTTTTAGCGGAGTTGGATGATTAAGAAGACGCAATTCTACTGCTGAATCTCGGCGACCATGATGATGTGTATTAGCGATCGCGCCCCTTCCCACTAAGCGATCGCAGGCGTAATGATGTCCACTTATTTACCTAATGCTGAATTTGCAGTAGTCGATATTACCAAGCTACGGGACTATTGCCTCAATCCACGGCATGGCAAAGGAAAACACAAAGCTCGTCTATTTGCCGCTATCTTAGGATTGACGGCTGATGATGCTGAAGAATTACGAGAAGCTCTTTTAATGGCGACATTAACCTGGGAGACAATTCCTGTTGAGCAGGATGAATATGGACAACGATACACTCTCGACTTCCAAATGATGAAGCAGGGAAACCAAGCAACAGTTCGCAGTTGTTGGATTATTCGACCCAATGAAAACGTTCCTCGCCTAACCAGTTGCTAGATTTTGAATAGACAGTCGCAACAAACATGAGTCATACCGCTAACACTATTAAAATTTTGGATTTGGTTACCTTAACTCAGGATCTGCCCGATCGCGCGCTTAGCCGGGGAGAAGTTGGCACAGTCGTTGAGGTACTAGCTCCTGGTGTATACGAGGTTGAGTTCAGCGATGACGAGGGACAAGCATATGCGATGCTGGCTCTCCATGTGAATCAGTTCACTATTCTGAATAGTTCTCAGAACCTCTTGCACCCTGCAAAAAAAGACCTGGATACTTACTGACTAGACTGCTTACGCCGTTTCTTCAATCTTGCTGTACACCAGAATTAAACATAGCTCTATTCTTCCCTATGACCACCCGCAGCGTTTTAAGGTTGGGATCGGCGCATCCGCTGATGATGCCTCCAGCCAAGAGAACGTATTGCAGGTAGGCGATCGCGTCTTCCGAAATGACTTCACCCGGAATCAGTACTGGAATTCCCGGTGGATACGGGCAGACCAGTTCTGCACTGATGCGGTTGATGGTTTGGTGAATCGGTAAGATTTCGGTGGGAGCGAAGCAGGCAGCGCGGGGGGTGAGGATTGAAGATTGTAGGACTTTGTCCGTGCGAAGCAGATTGAAGATTGAAGATTGAGTTTTCTCCGCGTCTCCGCGTCTCCGTGTCTCTGCGGTTCCCTGTTCCTCAACCAATGTCTCGAATGCTTGAACCAGTTGTTCAATATCTTCGCGTGTGTTGCCAAGTGAGATAATGAACGTCAGGTGCTGGAGCGAGGGGAGTTCAGCAACAACGCAGAATTGCTGATTCAGGATTTCGTCGGCGGTGCAGCCAGTCATGCCCAGGTCGGAGACAGTGACAGTGAGGCGGGTGCGATCGAGGGCTGTAAATCCAGGAGTCACAGCTTGATTGGGGCTGAGAATGGAAAGTCTGGGAATTTGGCTAATCCGCGATCGCGCTTCGTCTGCCAATTTCAGTGTCTGCTCCATCAGGTCTTTGCCTTGAGTTGCCATCTGATGACGAGCGGCATCCAGAGACGCTAGCAGCAGATAATTGGGGCTGGTAGATTGAACGATTTGAAGGGACTTGGACAAGCGATCGCGATCAATGCGATCGCCCTGGACATGCAGCATTCCGGCTTGGGTTATAGCTGACAGCACTTTGTGGGTGGATTGTACAGTCAGGTCGGCTTCGGCAACAAGAGCGGCGATCGGCAGGTCTGGATGAAACGCAAAGTGGGGGCCGTGGGCCTCGTCTACCAGCAGCGGGATGCCATGTTGGTGAGCAATTTGGGCAATAGCGGCAATATCGCCACAGACGCCGTAGTAGGTTGGATACACAATCATCACAGCTCTTGCATCGGGATGATGTTCCAAGGCATCAGCAACTGCAGCAGGGGTGATGCTGTGGGCAATATCCGATACTGGATCATATTCAGGGGTGACGAAAATGGGGATTGCACCCGACAGGATTAACCCAGAGATCGCCGACTGGTGAACATTTCGGGGCAGAATGATCTTCTCACCGGGATTGCATGTCGCTAGAATTGCCGCAATCACGCCACAGGTGGAGCCGTTGACCAGGAACCAGGTGCGATCGCTGCCAAAGGCGTCTGCTGCCAGCTCCTGCGCGTCCTGAATCACTCCCTGAGCAGCAAACAGATGATCCAACTCCGGCAGCTCTGGCAGATCAGCACACAAAGCCACCTTGCCGATTAACTCCAGCATTCGAGGTGAGACCCCGCGTCCTCGTTTATGCCCCGGTGTATAAAAGGGAGCGTCCTTTCGACCCGCACAGGCTTGTAGAGCAGAAAGCAACGGAGTTCGGGTCTGGTCAAGTTTAGGCTTTCTCATCTGACTCAGGACTAAAAAAGAATACTAACTTGAGTTGCCACTCGTTATCGT
Organism: Leptolyngbyaceae cyanobacterium RU_5_1; assembly: GCA_012034055.1. Taxonomy (GTDB): domain Bacteria; phylum Cyanobacteriota; class Cyanobacteriia; order Leptolyngbyales; family Leptolyngbyaceae; genus JAAUSG01. Next base: position 11,402 of record JAAUSG010000081.1, read on the forward strand.
GACGAATCAGTTCAATCCGGCGGATAAATTCGCGAAAGTAGAAACGGCGTTCGGATTCGGAGAGGTCGAGCCAGAATTGGGGAATGGAGACAGTTTGGGCGGTGGCTTTCAGGTTAACAGGCGGCAGTTGAGCCAGCTGATCTTGCAGTTCAGAGATTTCGGTTCTCAGCATGTAGGTGCGTAGATCAGCGGTTTCCTGATCGAGCACAGTGCTGGACACGAGGGCTGGGAGTTGGTCAATGGTTGTCTGTTTGGCCGCGATCGCCCCGCTAATTCCCTGTTTGATTCGATCCAGATCCGGTAGCTCAACCCCAGCCACAGCGCGGGGCAGGTCTTCACAAATGCGTTGAATGGTGGTTTGCAAAATTTGGTTATAGGCGATCGCGCCGCATTTGGGCTGCTTGGGGCATTTTGTGGGACGCAGGTAAAGATACTCCTGCTCACTCCGATGGGTCGTCACCCGCGTCACGGTCATGGATGACTGGCACGCGCTGCAAACCACCAACCCCGCCAGGGAACGGGGCGCACTGGCAGACCGGGGCGGCAGACGACGGTTGCGCCGCAGCAATCGGTCTATCTGTGCAGCTTCATCTCGCGCCAGGATGGCAGGATGGGTATCTCGAATGATTTGCCATCCTGATATTCCAGATCGCCGCGATAAACGGGATTGGTCAACCAGCGCTGTCCGGTTGAAACGGCAATCTTCTTGCCGTATCGCTTTGCCAGATAACGGACTGCACCCCGCACGGATCCGTACAGCAGAAATTGCTCAAAGAAATCCTTGACAACCGGAACCGTACTGCGATCGATCACATAGCCGCTCTTGCTACGCCGGTAGCCGTAGGGTGCTTTTCCAGGCGGTGGCAGTGCCTTGACGCGGTTCCGGGCATGTCCCTGACGAATGCGGCGGCTACGCTGATGGTATTGCATCTCCTGGAGTTGCTGCAGCACATCTGCTCGTGACACATCTGGCTGGGGGGGGGGTTGCTCAACCACTAACTCGTCTAGCGTCACCAGCGGGATACCAACCGATTCAAGTTCAGAGAGGCGATCGCGCACCGCCTGCACTGAATCCCCCAGATCCTCCAACTGCCGCACCAGTACGTAATCTGCCGGTTCCGTCTCGCAATCCTGCAGCAACTGTTGCCATTGGTGGCGGCGATCGTCTGGAGAGCCTTTGCGGATCCCTTTACGGTTTTCCTGAACAGGGACCACCCCAACGGCAAAATCCTGGTAAACCCGATCCAACTCCCAACCCCATTCAGTCGGATCGGGAGTCGGCTCCAGCAATGGATCACTATAAACGTAGGCGACAACTTTCATCGACCACCATCAATTGAACTATTCAACCTAGATATAACTCACCTGGTTCATAAACCCAGCCATTAGATTAATTTCAGTGTGGACACTTTGAAACTTGTCAGCCAGTTCTTCAAAGGTGATTTCCTCGTTGCCCTGACGGCCCACGAGCACCACTTCATCGCCCCATTCAACTGGCTCTGGAACGTCGGTTACATCCACCGTCGTGATGTTCAACGAGACTCGGCCGACCACTGGACAGCGGCGATCGCGGACCAGGACAATCCCCTTGTTAAACAAAGCACGAGGATAGCCCTCCCCAAACCCAACCGGTAGAGAGGCAATCAGACTATCGCGCTGGGTCGTAAACAGGCTGCCATAGCCAATCCGATGTCCGGCAGGAATATGTCGCACCTGTGCCACCCTAGTTTTCACAGACATGACTGGCTGCAATTCCGGAAAGTTTTTTGAACTCCTGAGATGTGCGAACTCCGTAAGCTGCTGCTCCAACCCGTACCAGGCTATTGCAGTGGGGCGTCAAACGAACCGTGGCAGCACTGTTATGCGTGTGGGTGAGCACATCGTCCGGTAGATAGTTATTCAGGGCATTCCGCAGCCGATGAAACGCTTCCAATTGCTGTTGGGTAAAGGCTAAATCTTGACCATCGGCAGATGCAAAATGGGTCATGATGCCGACGATGCGTAGCCCAGGCAACCTGCAAACTTTTTTCAGGTCTTCAACCTGGAACGGGAAAAAGCCGCTTCTGCCCATACCGGTATCAATGTTGACATGAACAGGGATAGGCTGACCCCGCTTTGTGCCTGCTGCTGACAGGTAATCTGCTGCTGCGATCGACCCGATCTGTTCCTCAATGTTCAAGTCATCAATCGATTCCTCAAACTCGTCGGGAAACCCCATTCGCAGGCGCATCAGTGTGATGTCCAGTCCCAGCTCACGCACGATCGCCGCCTCTGGATTCGTGCAGATTCCAATATAGTCAGCCCCCGCTTCAACGGCAATCGGAGCTAACCCACGCAAGCCATGCCCATACGCATTGGCCTTCATGACAATGCACAATTTGGCAGGCGCAATGCGATCGCGAAGTGTACGGATATTATTGGCAAAGGTTTTTCTGCAAATGGCAACTTCAATATGATGCTGATTCATTGGAGTGAGTGTCACGAATTTTTCGTCGTCGATCTACGAGTATGTTTAGCATAGTCTCGTTCGATCATTGAAAAAAACATGGTCAAGCAACTGGTTGTGTAAAGCTGTCGGAGCATCGGTTGGAGGATGTGTATGAGTCGGGCTGTTGTGTCGCGATCGCCCAAATCAGTATCTCAATTAGAGAGAATGATTTCAAAGAACTCTCGATGATTTGGCTTGTAACGGATGGAATTTTTCGAGGAATACAGCAACTTCCCTTGGGCATCTTGAACCATCACAAACAAATCGGGAATAGTATCCCCGATTTTGCCCAAATCGCGATCGCGATACGTAATTGCAAAATCACCAAACTCATCCGTTTTCGTTTCGCCCAGAAGTTCATCCAGTTTGCGATCGCGATCAAATACACGAATGCGTAGACCTGCTAGAGGCACACCATCCTGAGCTAAAACTTGACCAGACACCACCCAATCATTACAGGTTGGCTTGGGGCGTCGAGTAATACGATTACTAGTCGTTTGCAAGGATTGCTTCAGTTGATTTGCAGTGGCTAAAGACTGTTGGATTTGCGCCACTTTAGGATGGTCTTCACCCAACTCTTTTCTAAGTTTGGATTCTAATGCTGTCAGCCGAGTCGTTTGTTGGTCTTGTAAATTTGCAAGGTGCTGAAGATTGAGCAAGCTAGCGGCGGCAGCTTGTTGAATCAGGGTTTGCGGAGCGAAGTCTCCAGGATTTGAATTTCGTTGTTCTGGCATTGGGCAACCTCTTGTAAAATCAACATTGGTATTTAGTCTGAAAGTTGAGCAGAATCTAAAGAGTTAACGATGCTTACAACGCTCTCTCCAAACTATCGCAGTATCCTTCGATCAGTTCGTCAATCAGTTCCTGATTGTGTTCTTTGATCACCTTGAACCCGGCAGCAAAGGTACAGTGAGTAGACTGATTGCTGGTCATCAAGTTCAGAAAAATGCCTTGAGTGACGCAGGAGAACAAGGATTTTCCAGGCAATTCGGCGAAGTGATTACCTGTGGTGCGGACGGTGGGCGCGATCGCGATCGCATCCGTCAACAGAGCAAGCTGAGTAATTCCCAAGTTGTTGAGGGCAGGAACAGTGACCTGAATTCCACCCGTAATTTCCGCCTGAATCTGATTATTTTGCAGGGCAATATCGTCTAGCGAAACAAGCGCAACTGAACTCAAGGTTAAGTCGGTGGCGGCTTCTATTTGCAGTGAAACGTGATTGTTATTAAACAGGATACGTCCATCTGGAATTCTAGGTGGGGCGGCAATGGCGGCTAAATTTGCCCCACCTGCAACCTCGCGTCGAATCCTGGTGTTACCTGCCAGTCCAGCCGCGGCATTACTCACTTGAGCCGTCTGACCAAAATTGACAATGAAAACACAGCGGGCAAATTCACTGCCCTGAAACGGTTGTGCTCGAAATCCCAAGGAGGTGAACGTGTTGTTTGTCACCATCATCGGGTCGATGCCGTTCATGATCAAAGCATGGCCCTGAGGGCAGCTGACAACGTTGCTTTGGATCAGGGCCGCTGGAGTGCAGGGTCTTAACTGAGCTAATGGCGTTCCTGATAAGGGACGGCGACTGCTGACCAAGCCCGCAACAAGCCCGCCCTGGTAAATTTGACTGGCTTGAGCTGTACTACCAACGCAAAACCTGAACAATCGGGCTTCATTTTGAGGAGCAATTATCTGGACTTGGGTAATGGCAGTGCCAGTCAGGGTGAGGGTATCGACTCTGGCGCGCATGGTGGCTGAACCCGCAGTGGAGCCATTTTGATTAATCGCTTGCACAGTGACAGGACTGCCACTGGCATTATTTTCAAGCGTTAATTCAACGGAGGTGGCTGGAGGCAGGGTAATCTCAGTGCGAAATCCGCAATTGAGTCCTCCATTGATGCGGGTTTGAGGTTCGGCCGTTCCATCGAATGTGCGAACTAAAAACTGAATGTCCTGTTCAGTGCGAGGGTTTGGGCCTTGTCCATTCGGCCGCGTAAAGAAGTCAATGCATTGGGCTGTTTGGGCGATGCCATTGTCCAGAATGGAGTTGTCGGTGATGACTAATTCCTGACAGAACAGGGTGAAAATGCCGCAGGCTGGCACTCGTCCAACTCCGTTTTCGGCAATCTGGTTGTGGTGGATGGTGAGTTGGGAGACATGGCGGAGCACGATGCCACCGACGGCTTCAGAGTCGAAGAGTGAATTGGGGGCTGACCTGGCACAGTGGGCGATCTGGTTGTGCGCGATCGCCAAGTCTTCAATATCTGCCGCTATGTTCGCCACTGCATCCCCTGCCTGCACTCCGGCAAATCGGCTGATACCACTGCTGCCCATCTGAGCAATGCGATTGTGAGTGATAAGCACCGACTCAATGCCGATCGCTGTTTCTTCCCCTCGTGCCAGTCCGCCCAAGGCAATTCCGGCACTCACAGGAGGGCTAACGTTCGGGTTTGCAGTAATCTCATTGTCTTGGATCAGCACGTTGGCTGAACCGTCGTGAATCCAGATGCCACCTCCAGTTAGCTGGTTATGAATCAGATGCACCATTTCAGCCTGGATTGAAAGCAAAAAGGCAGGATTTGCCCGACCGACAAGATTGAGCTGACAATCGCGGATGTGAATCTGTTGGCTGCCATCAGTGACCTGAATCGCTTCCCTCCCCTGGCTGTCAATTTGTAGGGTCTCAAAGATAATTTGGCTACTTTGTTCAACCCGAAATGCAGACTGTTGACGAGCAATGATCAGCACCTGGCGATCGCACCCACTAATCATCACATTGTTCCGCCGAATTACCACCGACTGTTCCAGCAGGTAAATTCCCGGCAAGAGGCAAACGGTTCCACCGCGATCGCCGAGCGCATTAATTGCAGTTTGAATGTCGGTAAAGTCGCCTTTACTGATGGTTCCGTCGCCAACCGTGACAGTGCAACAGCCCTGCTTTGTCTCCAGTCCACACAGAGACGGAAAGACGCAACGGCAATCTTGCAAAAATTCCAGTGCTCCGTTCGTGACTTGAACCAGGGCCAACCGGCAATAGTGATGCTGCACACCTAAAGGCGGTTGGGGAGTAGGAGTCGTATTGGGTACTGTGTAGGGCGGCCATTCAATTTCACCCGTGGCTGTTCGAGCTGGAATCAGCCAGAAATCGTCGGTTTTATAGTTTCCCGCCGCAAACTTGACTTCAATCCCGCCTTCCAGGGGAATCCACCCATCGTTGGTGGGCAGCACCTGCACCACAAAGTCGGCAGGCGTTTTATCGGAGGGGATATCCCAACGGCGCACTTTGGGATTTCTGGGAAAATCGGCGCGATCGACGGTATCCGTGGCAGTTGCCGGATCGATCGTCAGCACTTGCCCCTCTGCCTTCTTCAGCCGGACAAGCGTGCCTGGTAAGCCCTTGAGTTCGCGAGTATCGTCCGTCAGTTCCACCCAATGTCCCGGGCCAAAGCCCAACACCTCGTCTGGGCCAATGCTGCCCACCGTTAGCTCATCCCCGCTCTGGTTCAGCCACGGTGTGACAACAGAGCCGTTGTCTCGTGACCATTTGAAGGTGGCAGTTCCTAACGCCCCTGGTTGGTGAATTTCCACCCGGTATAGTTGATTTTCCAGCCGCCGATACCCCGCTGTGGGTGGGACAACGCAAGGATCGGTGGAGTCGGGTGGGCGTTGGGTGTGGGCATTGAGGCTGGCATCGCTGGGTGCCGTCAGGCTATCCCATTCCCCAAACTGACTCGTACAGGTGACCCCATCTCCCGTTGGCACCTGTACTGGCAATAGTTTGACTTGCCAGATTGTTTTTGTGCGCGTAGCCGTGTCGGGACCCCCCAAGGCCACTTCCCTCATCCGCGGGAATTCCAGGGCGGTGATGTGCCGCTGCCACACATCGAGATACACCAGGTAGGTGCCGTTGGCTAGGGCTAACCTGCGGGCAAGTCCATCCGTGGGAGCGGTAAAGTCTGGATCGGGGTAGTCCGGTTGGGTGGTATAAGTGGCTGGCTCACCGGCAACGCACAGAATCCCATCCACGTACATGCGTCCAGCAGAAATCGTTAAATCATTGCCACTGGCAGACAATCCAATCAGAAAGCCGCCGGCGATCGCGGGTGCTCCGCAGTGTCCAATCACGTCGATCGCTTCAGTTTCAATGCGATGCTGTTGAATGGCCTTTGCTTCGTTTTGGTCGGCATCAAGTTGCACACGCCCCTGTTGCATCAGCACGGCGCTGAAGTGATGGTTGGGGTCAAAGGTATAGCGGCTAAAATCCCCCTTCATCTCGCATCTCCCGGTTACGACGTGGATTGTTGATTAGCAATTGTCTCTACATAGATTTTAGATTTTAGATTTTAGATTTTGGATTGCAGATACTTGATTATGTAGTAGTTTCAAAAAACTATTGTTGAATCTATTTATTAAATTGGGATTGGCAGTTCGCCACTGTTGATCCAGTGAGTGCTGAATAATCAAAATCTGTGCTATGTAACATATGTTACTCCTGCTTCTAGTCCAAAGCGTAGATATTCGTCTAACCGTACTCGCAAGTTGGTTTTGCGTTGAGGCTGAAATAAGTCATGAAAGGCTCCCATCTCGGCTTCGTCGTCGGCTCCTTGTTGAATTTCAACCGCACAGCGTTGGCTGAGTTGGCAGTAGCCGGGATAGCTGTAGCGGCGGGAGGTAAACTGCGGAATCAGGCGCGTTTGAATGGCGGAGCGCTCGCTGGCTGGTAGGTTTTCGACAGAGTTCAATTCTAATTCCCTGGCTTTTTCAGCCAGCGCTAGATCGGGTTGGCAGCGATACCGGCGGGGTGCTCTGGAGCCGGGAGGCAGGTAGGAAAATCGGACGCAGCCCGTTTGTGTGCGATCGCTGATCGCGACTCCCGTCAAAATGCTGTTTTCCACCAGCTCCATTGCGCTGACGTGCAACTGACCTAATACGGTTGTGCACGCAATCTTGATCAACCCGGCAGCCTGCACTCCATCCGCGCTGGCAGCTAGCGCAATCTGGTCATCCGCCAGCGCATCCACAATGCTGTCCTGGATGGCGATTTGTACACTGGGATGGATCAACAGTCTACCGGTGATGGTGCGATCGAGGCTGAGATGCCCGTCTCCATTGGCCTGCCAGTGCAGAGCAGGCTGGGTCAGGGGTCTGGGTGCGCCGCTCTCCAGGTCTAGCCAGGGAGCCAGGGTGCAGTGTCGCAAGGTGAGGGTGATGTTGGCTGTGCCGGTGATTTGGATTCCCTGAGCGATCAACAGCCCATCCAGCGTGACGTC
>JAAUSG010000082.1 GCA_012034055.1 Leptolyngbyaceae cyanobacterium RU_5_1
TAGTAATCCGTCAGGATAGATTTGAGGGATACTCAAATCTACAAAACCCATTTTTAGGATGTTTTGAGGGTTCTCAACCCCTCAAAACAGTCCTGACAGACCACTAGTCCCTAACCCCTATTGCAAGGATTGATCTGAGGTATGCCAGAAGAAACGACTCCCGATTCAGCCAACGAACAAGCTTCTAACTCGACTGAATCACCAAGCCCCCAAGCTGCAGGAGATGCCGAGCAGAAACCCGCAAAGAAAATTGCTGCAAAAAAGCCTCCTAAAACTGAAGCGGCGGGTACAGCAGACGACAAACCTGCTGCCAAGCTTAAGAAGGAAAAAGCCCCTGTCTTGGAGGACAAACCCTTTGCTGACTATATCCAACAGGATTATTTGCCAGCCTTGAAAGCAGGTTTAGCGGAGCAGGGAATTCAAGATGTAGAGCTTTCGTTTGAGAAGCGGAAAATCAACGTGACTGGTTTTAGTCAGGCTCCGGAGTGCTGGCAGGTGGTCGGTCATTGGAATAGCAGTTCCAAGCAAACCCGTGAGTTCAGTCTCTACTTCTTTGACGAGAATATCAATGGGAAGAAAGGATTTTCCTACTCCGAAAGTGGCGGTAAACCCAGCACCATAGAATCGTTCCGGATTGATGAGCGTAAGGTGGATTTGAGCCTGTTGGTGTTTTGGACGCTGCAACGGCTGAATGCACAGAAGTGGCTGGTTAGAAATTAATCCTTCTAAAACATCCACTCCAAGACGACTCCAAAACGGGTGTCTTTCTTTTGCCGTGAATTTTGCTTCTGCACATCAGTGGATAGGCGCAGATGTTTAGTCAGAGCGTAGCCGAAGGATAGCGTGGTCACACCAACCTCTTCGTCGCTACGAGGATTCACCCATGTTTGAGTCAGGGAAAGATCGGTAGCACCTGTGCGAGATGGGACCAACAGCACACGGAAACCGACGTTCAGTCCATCGGTTGTATATTGTGGCGTCTCTAAATAGCGGTAGCCGAGTACGGGTGCGATGTTGACATAACCACCTGGAGGCAGCAGGTAGTAGCGCAAATCGGCTCCTCCTGCCTTTCGTTTGCCGTTAAAGGCTGCCTGGTAGTCTCCGCTGACGGTTAGCCCAGTGCGATCGATGAATACATCTTCTACTCCCACATTCCAGCCACTAGATTCATTTGTGGAGGGAAACTGGGAGTAGCCCAGCCGTAAGCGAGTACGAAAGCCAGGGTCTCGTTTGATGTCTTCTAGCACATTCGGAATTTTGTTCAGCCAGCGCTGTAGTACAGGGCTTCCGTCAATCAGCTTTGGGTTCAGGTCGATCGCAGAACTCGAAGGCTTAAGTTCAGTCGCTGGAGCCGTATTTTGTGCAACGTCCTCAACCGATGGGGAAGTTTGGAGTCGAACTTCTTCCTCTGAGTTTCTACTGCCTGATACCTTTGTCCTCACATCCAACACTTGGTCTCCATCCTTCGCTCTGTGCCTCAGTTCTACTAAATCCTTGGCTGAGTAGGATAGCTGAGGATCTGTGGAGACAGGTAAGCTTTGCGCAGGAGAAACAGCTAAAACAAAACCTGCTACAAGCAGAGCTGCTTGCAACAGGTTTAGGGAATTTGGCAAATGCGATCGCAGTCTCACTACAACCTAGTGGGCAGTCCCATGAGTATGGGCAACATCAACAGGCTTCATCAGATACAGACGGATAGACTGCCAGCCATTTGAGAGGTAGTACGGCAGCTTCTGGAAAAACTGCAAAAACTTCGGTGAACTAGAGTTAACAATCTGTGCCAGTTTCTCGTTGTTCCGAATACAGATTTCTAGACGCTCATAGAACTCTGGCTTGCTGACATCTAGGACAACAGGGAACACACGGGCAGAGGTTTCGTTGGTCTTCTCGATCACGTACTTGTCATACTCTCGCGCATCCAGCCCGATCGCAGCGTAGAAATCAGACCGCTGCACATCGTTCAGATACATCGTGGCAAATACAGAGAGCAGGAAGAAGCGACTCCACAATCGCGCCTTCCAGTCCTTCAAGAACTGGGGTTGAGCACGCATGATGGCATCAAAGAAGTCCCCATGACGGTTTTCATCCTGGCACCAGTTCTCGAAGAAGCGGAAGATGGGGTAGATGCGATTCTCGGGATGAGCCTCCAAATGACGGTAGATCATGATATACCGCCAGTAACCAATCTTTTCGGATAGATAGGTTGCGTAGAAGATAAATTTGGGCTGGAAGAAGGTGTACTTGCGGCTCTTCGTCAAGAATCCCAAATCAAGCTGGAGGTTGAAATCTGACATTGCTTTGTTCAGAAATCCGGCGTGGCGGGCTTCATCACGGGACATCAGGGAGAAGCATTCTGCCAGAACTGGGCTTTTATCTTTCAAGCGGCGTCCCAGTTCCTTGTAGAGTAAGAAGCCGGAAAACTCGGCAGTGCAGGAACGCTCCAGGAATTCGACAAACAGCCGACGGGTGTCACCGTCAATATGATCCCAAGTCTGCTCAAACTCTTGATCGCGAACAAAGTGGTGGCGATTGTAGTCTGCCCGGAACTCTTCCAGAATGGCTTTCAGCTCATCCTCATTGGCTGAAATATCCATCTGTGCCATTGCATCAAAATCAGTTGTGTAGAAGCGCGGCGTCAGGATGGTCTCCTTGGCTGGAACTTTGATGCCAGGGCGCATTTCTTCAAAACTAGGCTTTTTAAGAGAATCTACCATGAGTCGTTGATCGCTACGTCACTTAGTCTACCAGCTACACTTCAACAAATTGAGACTGCGCTATTAAGACTTGCAACACACATTCAACTTTTGTAAAACTTCAGCTTTAGAACTTACGCAAACTTCGGAGGTTTTAACCCAGAATCAAGCCTCTGACCAACGGAGTGACTTAAACCTCGGAGGTTTTGGTCAAAATGGATATGCCATATTCTTGATCGCGACTGGTTCGATCTCGTCTGCCGTCTCGAACCCAAACACCTTGGCATAAAAGTAGAACTCGCCATCCAGGGAGCGTTTGATGTTTTCGGCTTTGCGGAACCCGTGTTGTTCGCCTTTATAAAGGACATAGGCAACAGGAAGTCCCTTTGCACTGAGGGCGTTGACCATCAGTTCTGCCTGGTTGGGCGGCACCACTTTGTCTTCATCGCCCTGGAAAAAGATGACGGGGCAATTGAGCTGATCTGTGAAATGAATGGGCGATCGCTCAATATACAAATCTTTCCGCTCTGGATAAGGTCCGATCAATCCGTCCAGATAGCGGGACTCAAACTTGTGTGTGTCGGTCGCCAGGGTTTCTAAATCGCTAACACCATAATAGCTGGCTCCGGCTTTGAAGGTATCGTGGAAGGTGAGGGCACAGAGCGTTGTATAGCCGCCTGCACTGCCACCATCAATGACGAGGCGATCGCCATCCACTGCACCCAATTCCACTAGATATTTGGCACCATTCACGCAATCATCCACATCGGCGATTCCCCATTGCCCCTGAAGCTGTTCGCGATAGGCACGTCCATAGCCAGTGCTGCCTCGATAATTCACATCTAGCACGGCAAACCCGCGACTAGTCCAATACTGAATCCGCAGGTTGAATACTGTGGACGTAGAGGCGGTTGGCCCCCCGTGACTTTTCACCAAGAGCGGCGGCTGTTCACCGTCAGGTGCCGTGTAGTCTTTGGTTTGCGGTGGGTAGTAGAAGCCGTAGGCGGTTTGTCCATGGGTAGTTGGGAAGGCGATCGCTTGTGGCACCGACAAATAGCCTGGATCAATCTCCAAATTGCTGGAACGGCGCAGCACGTCCAATTGTTGGGTAGCTAAATCCAGTTGAGCGATCGCTCCTGGCTGCGTGGGCGATCCTGCTTTGAACACGACTTTTCCTGATGTTGCATAGATACTGCCGATCTCAGTGTAAGGAGTCGCGATCGCCGTCAACTCTTTGGTTTGCGGATTCAGGCTAGCCAGGTACGATGTGCCATCCTTGCTGTAGGTGCAGATCAGTCGTTCTGCCGACTCCACTGCATAGGTAGACATGCCAAAGACCCACTGCGGCACTCCAAACTCCGCTTCCATCGGACACAGCGGTTCGATCCCCCCCTGCTCCCCCTGCCCATTTTGGGGTATCCAGCGGTACAAATTCCACCAGCCTGTGCGATCGCTGACAAAATACAGCACCCCATCCGGCGACCACTCTGGCTGAAAGATAGACTCTTCTAAGCCACCGGCTACTTTGTAATGCTTGGCGATCGCACCGTCAGATGTCAGCTTCCCGACCCACAGTTCGGTGCCGTCCCAGGGCATATTGGGATGGTTCCAGGACAGCCACGCCAGTTGGGAGCCATCTGGACTGAGACGAGGTGAGGAGTAAAAGTCATTGCCAGAAGCAAGCACTTGCGGCCCTGTGCTGCCATCCAGGCTGACGCTGACAATCGTGTTCACCGCTACACCGCTACCGCTGTGATCTTCCCGTACACAGATCAGGCGATCGCGCTGAATATCCACCACTCCATCGGCATAGCGCCACGCTTGCTCAGGCGTAATTGCCACAGGCTCTTTCCCCGATTCCTGTCGGTAGAGCCGCTGATCGACAAAGTTTGAGAAGTACACCGTGCCTTGAAGCACGACAAATACGCCGCCACCATACTCATGCACACGGGTACGGACGTTAAAGGATGGAGGCGTCACGTCGGCAATCTGCCCATCAGCCGTGCGGCTTACAATCACACTTCGTCCAGCTTCCGTTGGGCGCGATTCGTTCCAGTAAGTATCGCCTCCATCCAGACAAACTTCACCAAGTGCGATCGTTCCGGCAACAATTAAGTCAGCGGTAATCGGCGACTTCCACGATCCGTAGGGTGCTTTAGCCATGCTCTTAGCTGTTGTGAATCATTTCTAAAAATTTGAGCACAGAAATTCCGATATCGCATTCATAACTATAAAAGTTTATGTTTTTTCTCTTGCCCATCTACTATTCTTGTGAAATTATTTATTGAATAGAACCAAACCCCTTCCAGCTCGGAGTCTGTAGCGTTTCCTTTAGAAAAACTCCAGGTCTGGACGTGAGCAAGGTTTATTTCCAAATTAAGGAATTAGCAATCAGTATCGAGCATTGAGCGTTTAAGCCAGTCGCCAAATTAAATTTACTCAGAGGGTAACTATGAGTCGATGTATTTCTAGAGTTGCGATCGGGGTGGGTGTTGCGATCGCGACCATTGTCACCGTGCAAACTTTCTCGACGAACGCTGCTGTTGCAGAAGATAACTACGGGGCGATCGCCACGAGTGATGAGACGGGGGCGTGGGGATATGCCTACGACTACCCGACCGGCCCGGGCCGAAGCTGAAGCCCTTAAACAATGTGGTGAAGCGGGTTGTAAGGTTGAGGTTTGGTTCAAAAATGCCTGTGGAGCGGTAGCAAAGGACGGTCGTAATCTGGGTTGGGGATGGGCTGGAACTCGTGCTGAAGCGGAAGCGCGGGCGCTCTCCGAATGTGGCACAGGAGCCTGCAGAATTGAAGTTTGGGCTTGCACAACCCGATGAGAGTGACTATAGTGCCTGCTTCCATACGTGCCCATCCCCCATGATTCCTTGCGATGGGCATGGGCAAGACCCTTTGCCCATCCTACGATGATGGGTAGATTCTTTGCTGGAAGTCTCCTTAATCCTGGCTGTTTAGGGCAATTAGTAGTCGCAGGATGAAAACAAACAGATTGATGTAGGTCAGATACATTGACAGAGCCGCAGGCAGATACTGGTCGTCCTTGTAAGCACGGGGTAGCACAAAGAAATCGACAACGGCTGCACCCACAAACAGAAACACACCAATTCCTGAGATGGCGACTTCCAAAAATGTGGGTGTGTGAATTCCAAACGCAAATAACAAGACTTGAGCAATCAGCACAACCAGGAGTGCAATCAAGCCCAAGCGAACCGTGCGGGCAAGCGCTATACCATCCTGTTCGGAAAGATTTGAGCCGACCTGTCTGGCAACAATAAACGTTACACCACAGCCAAGCGCCGCGAAGCCAATTCCAGCGATTCCGACATTTGGAGTTGACAAAGCTAGCGCCACTAAACCAGTCAGGGTATAGCCAACCAGTAGACTATAGGTTGCTAGCAATGGCAAAGCAATGGCTTTGTTCCCATTCTCAGCAACATTGCTGGCCACGAAGTAAAGAATTAGTGAAGCTATTAGGGCAACCCAGAAAGTGGGCATAAAAATGCCGGGGTTGTTGCTGAATACTCCCAAACCGCCATAGGTGCCTAAAGCAGTCAGGGCAAGTCCACCTCCCACATACGGAAGTGCATTGGCAATGACATTAGGTCCAACCAGGGTCTGACTTCTCGCATCACGAAATGCTTGTCGAAAGTTGCTGGTATTACTCACAAGACATTCTCCAATTGATGAGAAACACGTTCTGAGGACATTTTGACTCAAATTTCAAAAAGTTTGCATGAAGTACAGGGAAGATCTACACATGACGAAAATAAAAGTTATGAGAGTAATCGAGATTAAGGGAAAACTTTAAGGCAACTTTACGTAGGCGGAAAGCGGTAGCCAATGTGAGGTTCTAGCAAAGATTTGCGTGTTTATGCCGACTCCGCACAGTCCCCCCTTTGGACAGTACCGTGGATCGACGATGGCTTCTCTTACCTTTCTATCAAGAAAATAGGTTCAGCTCTAATGTGAAAGGTAACTGCAGATGACAGCTACTCAACCCTGTGTACGTTCGCGCGGGATGGAATTATTGATTGCCTACTACCAATATCCTTCCGTCAAGCTCCGTAACCAGCTTGTACAACTGAATGCGGGTCTGGTCAGAAAGATTGCTCATCGAGTCAGTCATCAGTGTGCTGAACCCTACGAAGATTTGGAACAAATTGGCTATTTAGGACTCATTCGTGCGATCGAACGATTTGATCCGAACCAAGGATGTGCGTTTAGCTCCTTTGCAGTTCCCTACATTCGGGGCGAGATGCTGCATTTTCTACGCGATCGCAGTGGTACGGTTAAGATTCCTCGACGCTGGCAGCAACTCAACAAAGCTGGGCAAAAAATCCGCGAAACCCTGGCGGAGGCATATGGTCGCCAGCCAACGGATGAAGAGGTCGCGGCTGAACTGGGTGTCTCTGTTCATGAATGGCGTGAGAGCAGAATGGCCACTAAGAACCGTCAGCCTTTAAGCCTGGATGCTACCATCAGCCAGCAAATCGATTCTCCAATGACGCTTGGAGATACCTTGCCCGATTTTCGTTACCAAAACCTACAGAACCTGGAAGAAGACCGACAGCAACTCCAACGCGCACTGAACCAGCTTGAAGAAAAAACCCGTCAGGCGATCGAGTTTGTCTTTATCAACGACTTGTCCCGAAAAGAGGTGGCTGAACGAATTGGTGTCAGCCCCATGACCGTTACTCGTCGCCTGCATCGTGGAATTCAGCAAATGGTTGCTTGTTTACAGCCGCAAGCCCTGCAAACTGACCCATAGAGATGTTCATCATTCAAAATTCCCGACAATCATTCCAGCCAGCAGAATAAATCCAATCCAGACATTCTGCCGGAACAGTTGACCATAGGTAGGATGTGGAATGGTTTTCTGACAGAGTCGGTAATATTGCCAAATCCAACTCCCACTAGCAACGAGGAGAGCAAGCCAAAATCCCAGATTGAGTTGCATAACCCTCCCAACTCCCGCTAAAAGGAGAGTGGTTCCGACAAAAAACAGGGCAACGGCATGGGAAGCGTTTTTACCAAAGAAAAGGGCACTGGACTTAACTCCGATGCGGCGATCGTCTTCCCGGTCTGACAGGGCATAGATTGTGTCAAAGCCCAAGGTCCAAAAAACAGTGGCTCCCCAAAGGAGCCAGGTTGCTGCACCGAGACAGGGAGTGGACGCTACTTCTGAGCCACAACTGACGGCGCTCCAGCTAATTAGCACGCCGAAGCCCCACGCGATCGCCAACACCAACTGAGGCACTGGAAACACCCGTTTTGCCAACGGATAGAGCACAATCACAGGAACAGCAGCTACACACAGCCAAAATGTCAAGGGATTCAGGTAAAGCGACAGGATCCAGGCGCATATAAATGCCACCAGGGCAATCCCTAACCCCACTTTGACCGAGAGTGCACGAGATGCCAGTGGACGACTCCGAGTTCGCTGCACCTTTGGATCAATATCGCGATCCCACAGGTCATTGACAACACAGCCAGCCGCACTCGTTGCTAGCGCCCCCAAAATAATCACGCCCACCAACGGCAGAGGAGGGGTTCCCCGTGCTGCTAGAAACACTGCCCAGAGTGCAGGAATCATCAGAATCAGGCGTCCTGCTGGCTTATCCCAGCGCAGCAACCGGAAAACAGTGATCCATGTCGGTTCGGGACGTTCAGATGGAGTCAGCATCGGAGTTTAAATCCTCTAGTTCAACCTTGAGACTTTCTGTTGTGCGGTGCTAACGCGCTGACCGGCTTGTTCCCAAATTGCCCACAGGGTAAATTTGAGGGGAACTTTGGCTTCCTTTGCCCCGTAATGAACTTTGACTTTATACCTTTGCAGTAACGTGTCGCTGTCAATTCGAGACAGTGGAACCAGTTGATTGAAAAAATCGTCGCCGTAGAGCCAATCTGAGTTGGCTTCTTTGAAACCGAGGTATGACTGCCAGACATCGAGAGCAAATTCATAGTCGGCGATCGCAGCCTTGAGTTCTCCGTAGGCTGGATGTAATTTTCCTGCTGGTTGGTCGCTAATCTCAGCTAGGGACTGTTTGAGTGATCGCACCCATTCCCCATATTTCTCATACCCAATCCCAAGGGGATCGGCGGTTTGACCAGTAACGGCCTTGACTTGCAACGTACTCAGGTTGGTCGCCGTTTCAGAAAATCGTTTGAGTGCAACGAGGGTTTTCTGTTCGGTTTCAATCCGTTGACTAATCGCATAGTAGTTATCCCGGTAAGCGATCAGCTTGGCTCTGGCTGTAGCCGAAACGGACGTTGTGGGTGGAATGGAGACCAGGAGCGCGATCGCCTCCTCCCACTTCGCACTGGCTCTCTGCCAAATCTTCAGCGAATGGGGTGGATATTGTACCGTGACGGCAGCCTGCCACGCCAGCGTTTGCGCTTGATCCAACGTGTCAGCAGCGGCTTGCTCCACTGCCAAACGTTGATTGATGATGTTGTAGTTAAGTTGGTAAGCAGCCAGTTTCCCTCTCGCATCTGCAGAAACAGCCACATCGTCTGGAATTTGTTCAAGCAGCCGAATTGCCTGTCGCCATTTAACCTTTGCGGCTTGCCAGGTATCCACGGCATGGGGAGGATTTTGCACCATCACAGCCGCATCCCAAGCAGTTTGTTGAGCCATTTTGTAGTTTTCTGATGGCAATAGATTTTGGGCGATCGCGCTTCTTCCCGCCCTGAGCCAAAAGACGGGAATGACGGGTTAAACGAGCAGCTTGTTAGCATCCAACTACTCGCGGATAGAGCAATCGCCAGATGGAAACATTTCATCTTAGGATTGAAGCAAGCTAAGGCTAGGGTAAAAGAAATCTTTGTTTGGATTTGGATAACGAAGGGTGGAGCAATCAGTGCGTTCTGGATAGAGACAAGTTGGCAGATGGCTAAATATTCAGCAAGCTCATGATAGCTGATGCCTGCTGTTGAGTAACGTTTATCTATGCTGGCATAGCCAATTATGTAGGTAACAACTGTTAATTAACCTCAGTTTTAACCTTCCTAGCCACTTTTTAGACATTCAGGATACGTGCATCATTGCGCTTAAACCGATCCTCATGGCTACCCATTAAACTCTTCAACCTTATTAGCGGCATGACGGCTGATCAAAAACTCTACGAAGGCAAGGCTAAAATTCTCTACACGACGGACGATGCTGACGTGTTACTCGCTCACTTCAAAGATGATGCAACGGCATTTAACGCCCAAAAGCGAGGCAGCATTCCAGGCAAGGGGGCAGTCAATTGCGCAATCTCCAGCCACTTATTCAAGCAGCTAGAGGCAAATGATATTCCGACCCATTTTATTGACCAACCGAATGCGAATGAAATGCGGGTACGAGCTGTAAAAATTTTGCCGCTGGAAGTTGTGGTCAGGAACATTGCGGCTGGTAGTCTCTGTCAACAAACAGGGTTGGTATTGGGAACGATTCTCTCGCCACCCCTGGTGGAGTTCTACTACAAAAATGATGCATTGGGTGATCCGCTGTTAACGCGCGATCGCCTGTTGCTGCTTAAACTAGCCACTCCAGAACAGGTCGATCATCTGCAGGCTATGGCACTCAAAATTAATCAAGTCTTGACCGTGTTCTTTCAAGAATGCGCCATCACGCTTGTTGACTTCAAACTTGAATTTGGGCTAAATCGCAACCAAGAAATTGTTCTGGCTGATGAAATCAGTCCAGATACCTGTCGCCTCTGGAATCAAACTGAGACCGATCCAACCCAACGAGTGATGGACAAAGACCGGTTTCGGCACGATTTAGGCAATGTCGAGTCTGCCTATCAGCAAGTAATGCAACGAGTTTTGGCACATCCTGTGTAGTTGTAAGTATTGGTATCCACTGATGCGGTAAAATTTGACGGTTTCCCTGAGGTGGTGTATTCCCGTTTAATTCTGTCCCATTTGGCCTGCTTTGAGCAGGATGTGGTGTGTGGTTGTGTTGAAGAGCTTGAACAAGATGCGGTTATCTCCTTTATTGGTGGCATTTCTTGCTGCCTCTGCCACTCTTGGCTTGTCACCCTCTGCGAAAGGGCAAACAGCTAAATCTCCTCTGGCTGGTACAAAACCTGTCTCTGGCTCGGCTATCAAACCTGCTTCCAAAGCGATCGCGCCCGCAAGTCTTTCAAAATCGAGATCAAAGGCTTCAAGCCGATTCCGCCAAGCGGATCCTCTGGGGATGCAACCTCAAATGCCTTAGTCCAGCGAATTAAATCGGTTGAGGGAGCATCAACCATTGCCATTCCATCTGCGAGTGGTCACGCTGCAACGCTTTCGCCAGCAGACCTACTGGCCTTACCCAAACTGTACGCCCAGGATGCTCCAGAGCGGATTCGGATTAACCCACTCTCTCCGGGTTCTCCTCAACCGACCCCTCCAACCATTCAAACCCCAACCCCAACCCCCTCACCAACTCCGACTCCAGAAGCCTCGCCGACGCTGACACCTGAAACTCCTGCACCCACTCCAGCGACTCCAGAAGCCTCGCCGACACCGACTCCCGAAACTCCTTTACCAGCTCCAGAGCCTGCGACACCGACGCCTTCTGCCCCTGCAACTCCTCCCCAAACGACCGAACCAGAGCCAAGAGTCCTCGTCGCTGAGGTACTGGTCAGAGGAGTGGAAGGGACACTCCTGGACGAAGTGTACCGAGCCATTCGTACCCAGCCAGGACGAACCACCACTCGGTCTCAATTGCAGGAAGACATCAATGCTATCTTTGCAACGGGCTACTTTTCTAATGTCCGAGCCGTACCCGAAGATACCCCACTGGGGGTTCGAGTCACGTTTGAGGTGCAGCTCAATCCAGTTCTGAACTCGGTTCAAGTTGAGGGCGATCGCGTCCTGCCCGAACAGGTTGTCACCGATGCATTCAGTGATCAGTACGGCAAGGTGCTCAACCTGAATGACCTGCAAGAAGGCATCAAAAAACTGAATAAGTGGTATCAAGACAACGGGTATGTCCTGGCCCAAGTGCTCGATTCTCCTGCGGTTGCTCCAGATGGCACCGTTACGCTCCAGGTTGCCGAGGGCGAGATTGAGAGCATCCAGGTTCGCTATATCAACAAGGAAGGGAGCCAATGTGTCCGGGATGAAAAGGGTAACTTCTTCCTCAAAGATCCTGAGACTGGGAATCCAGAACTCGATAAAAACGGGAACCCTGCAAAGTGTCGGATTCGCACCCGTGACTTCATCATCACTCGTGAGTTTGAGCTGAAACCGGGCGATATCTTTAACCGGAGAATCGTTGAGCAAGATTTACAACGGGTCTATGGACTGGGCATTCTAGAGGACGCACGCCTGGCGCTACAGCCCAGTGAAACCGATCCTCGTAAGGTGGTGGTGGTTGCCAATGTTGTCGAGAAGAACACTGGCTCCATTTTTGCCAGTGCCGGGGTTAGTTCCGCCAGTGGTTTGTTTGGGTCGGTCGGCTATCAGCAGCAGAACCTGGGTGGTAACAACCAGAAGCTAGCGGCTGAGGTTCAGGTGGGACAGCGGGAATTGTTGTTTGACCTCAGCTTTACCGATCCCTGGATTGCGGGTGATCCCTACCGAACTTCGTATACGTTCAACCTGTTCCGGCGGCGAACCATTTCGTTGATTTTCGACGGCGGCGACCCCGACATTGATCTGCCCAACGGAGACACGCCGCGGATTGTGCGGACGGGTGGAATTTTGAGTTTCACCCGTCCGCTTAGCCGGAATGTCTTTCGACGGGCCGAGTGGACTGCTTCGTTGGGAGTCCAATATCAGCGAGTCTCTATCCGCGATCGCGACGGTGACCTCAGCCCCATTGACCAACTTGGCAATGACCTGACGTTCAGCGGCGACGGGCGAGATGACCTGTTCACGATTCAGTTTGGGGTAGTGCGCGATCGTCGCAACGACCCATTGCGACCCACCCAAGGCTCACTCTTGCGTTTGGGTACGGAGCAATCGATCCCGGTCGGCTTGGGCAGCATCTTCTTCAACCGTCTGCGCGGCAGCTACAGTTTCTACATTCCGACTCGCTTTGTCCGGTTTACACCGGGATGCCGACTGCCCAGTCCCAAATCCTCCGATTGCCCACAGGCCTTTGCCTTTAACGTTCAGGCTGGAACGGTGATTGGTGATTTACCGCCCTACGAATCCTTTGCCCTGGGCGGCAGCAATTCGGTTCGCGGCTTCGATGAGGGCGACCTGGCAGCCGCCCGATCATTTCTTCAAGGAACTCTTGAGTATCGCTTTCCAATTTTCTCGATCATTTCTGGTGCGCTGTTCGTTGACGCCGCTACAGATTTCGGCACCCAAAATGATGTTCCAGGTAATCCGGGTGAGGTTCGTAATAAACCGGGGAGCGGCGTTGGCTATGGCATTGGAATCCGAGTCCAATCTCCGTTGGGGCCAATTCGGATCGACTACGGCTTTAGTAGCGAGGGTGACAGCCGTCTACACTTTGGTATTGGGGAGCGATTCTGATGGAGGGGAATCCCAGGATTGAGAATTTAGAATTGAGAATTCAGACTTTAGAGGCACGATCAATTCCGGCTCAACACACGTTGGGAGCAGCATTTGTCCAATCTGGAATTGGGCTGCACACAGGGTTGCCAGTGCAGGTGCGGGTGTTGCCTGCATCGGTTGGAGAAGGGCGATCTTTCGTCCGGGTCGATTTGCCGGACGCTCCGGAAATTCCGGCTCGGATTGAATCTGTGGGACAAACCCTGCTGTCAACGGAACTGAGGGTTGGTGAAGCGCGGGTGCGAACTGTGGAGCATTTGCTGTCCGCATTGGCAGGAATGGGGGTTGATAATGCCCGGATTGAAATGGATGGTTCGGAAGCTCCATTGCTGGACGGGTCGGCGCGGGAGTGGGCAGCGGCGATCGCCCAGGCTGGGATCATCGCCCAGTCTGCTCCTCGATTGATCTGGTCGCTGCAAGAACCCATTTGGATTCGGGAGAATGACGCCTTTGTCGCCGCGCTGCCTGCGCCCGAACTTCGTTTCACCTACGGGATTGATTTTGATTTGCCAGCGATCGCAAACCAGTGGCATAGCTGGTCGCCCAGTAGTGGCACGTTTGCTGAAGAGATTGCATCGGCTCGCACCTTCGGACTGGCAGATCAAATTGAAACCCTTCGGGCGCAGGGTTTAATCCAGGGGGGTAGCTTAGAAAATGCCCTGGTTTGTGGTTCAGACGGTTGGTTGAACCCACCCTTGAGATTTGCAAATGAACCCGTGCGTCACAAACTTTTAGATTTAGTGGGAGACTTAAGTTTGTTAGGGGAAATCCCAACGGCTCATTTTCTGGCCTATAAAGCGAGTCACAATTTGCACAGTCAGCTGGCGCGATCGCTGAATGAGTTGCGAACAGTCAGCCACTGAGAATTAGCAAACTCATCCCATTTACAGCCAAATTCCATTTCGTCCTACCACTGGTTCCTTTTTGCACGTTTATCCAAACACCTTGCCCATGTCGATTCTTACTGATGTCAACACTGCTGACGCCGCTCCTGCCCATGTGGAAACGCCTGAGCATCGAGAAACCGATAACGCTTCGTCTAATCGGGTGTCAACTGGGACTAAACCAGTGATGCCAGTTGAGGAAATCCACAAGCTATTGCCTCACCGCTACCCATTTTCACTTGTGGATCGGATTATTGAGTATGTACCTGGAAAGCGTGCTGTCGGGATTAAGAACGTTACCTTCAATGAACCCCATTTTCAGGGACACTTTCCCGGTCGCCCAGTCATGCCCGGCGTGCTAATCGTTGAAGCAATGGCCCAGGTTGGGGGAATCGTTTTGACCCAGATGGCAGACCTTCAAGATGGACTGTTTATGTTTGCTGGCATTGATGGAGTCCGGTTTCGCCGCCCCGTTGTACCCGGCGATCAGTTAATTATGACGGTGGAACTCCTCAGTGTTAAGCGGCGTCGTTTTGGCAAGATGCAGGGGCGTGCTGAAGTGGATGGACAACTGGCGGCCGAAGGTGAGTTTATTTTTTCGTTAGTGGACTGAGGAGAGTTGAGTTTTGAGTTAGTTATTGGTCACTAGTCATTAGTCATTAGACATTAGTTATTGGCAACTTAAACCACGTCCAGCTCGGAATCTGTAGCCTTCGTCTAAGAAAAACTTCAGGTCTGGACGTGGACACGGTTTAATTCAATCGCTAATGGCAAACAATGCAGGACAAATGACGGAGAGCGCAGGACAAATGACAACGGACAACGGACAGCTCACAACTTCTATGGCAACCCTCATTCATCCAACCGCAGTCATCCATCCTGGCGCTCAACTACACTCTACAGTGACGGTTGGGCCCTATGCTGTCATTGGTGAAAAGGTCACGATCGGTTCCAATACGGTGATTGGTGCGCATGTCGTCCTGGATGGGTGGACTGAGATTGGGGCGCATAATCGGATTTTTCCAGGAGCAGTAATTGGAGCTGCATCGCAGGATCAGAAGTATGACGGTGCAGATAGCCGAGTCAGAATTGGTAGCGACAACTGCATTCGAGAATATGTCACGATTAACCGGGCAAACGGAGCGGGTGAGGCAACGATTATCGGCAACAACAACCTGTTACTGGCCTATGTCCACATCGGGCATGATTGCGTGATTGAAGACCAGGTTGTGATTACGAATGCCGTCTCTGTAGGCGGGCATGTTTGGATTGAGTCCAAAGCAAGAATTGGTGGCATGGTCGGGATTCACCAGTTTGTGCGAATTGGACAACTGGCGATGGTGGGTGGCATGGCTCGGATTGACCGAGACGTGCGCCCTACATGCTGGTTGAGGGACATTCGGCACGGGTGCGATCGCTGAATTTGGTTGGACTCAAGCGTGCCGGACTGATAGACACTGGGGATCGGCAAATTTTTCAGCCCTTGAAGCAAGCCTTTCGCATTCTTTACCGCTCTGGTTTGTCCCTCAATGCAGCCCTGGAGAAGCTAGAAACCCTTTTGGATAATGAATACGTGCAGCATTTGCACCGATTTCTACAACTCTCCCAGCAGAAAGGGCGACGGGGCCCCACTCCCGGTGGAAAATCAGGACATGAGGGAGAGGAGGATGAGTGAAGATGTTCGTGTCTTCATCAGCACTGGCGAAGTCTCCGGTGACCTGCAGGGAGCTTTACTGATTGAGGCCCTGTATCGGCAGGCGCGATCGCTGGGATTGGAGCTGGAGATCCTGGCGTTGGGGGGCGATCGCATGGCGGCTGCCGGAGCCAAACTGTTGGGCAACACCAGCGCGATCGGTTCGATGGGGATTTTGGAGTCGCTTCCCTTCGTGGTGCCCACGCTACAGGTTCAACGTCAGGCGAAACAGCATTTAAAGCAAAATCCGCCCGATCTGGTGATCCTGATTGACTACATGGGCCCCAATCTTGCCTTCTGTGAATACTTGCCCAAGCAGTTTCCTGCAGTCCCCGTGGTCTACTACATCACGCCTCAAGAATGGGTGTGGGGCGATCGCTGGGGGTGGGGAGTCAAGCTATTTCGCTCCGATCGCATCATTCACGCGACCCGGCGGATTTTAGCTATTTTCCCGGAAGAGGCCCGCTATCTGCAGCGCAAGGGCGGAAAGGTGACCTGGGTTGGGCATCCGCTGATTGACCGGATGCAGAACGCCCCTAGTCGAGAGGCGGCCCGCGCAGCACTTGGAATTTTGCCCGATCACGTGGCGATCGCCCTCCTCCCCGCTTCCCGTCAACAAGAAATCAAATATCTATTGCCCGCGATTTGTCAGGCCGCTCAACTTATCCAGGCAAAACTGCCCAAAGTTCACTTTTGGGTTCCTTTAGCGCTAGAGAAATATCGCCAACCGATTGAACAGGCAATCCAGGATTACGGATTACAGGCGACCATTTTGACCGATCAAAACATAGAGACAGCGAATGGAGCTTCACCTACGTTGCAGGCGATCGCAGCGGCTGATTTGGCGATCACAAAATCCGGCACTGTGAACCTGGAGATTGCCTTACTCAACATTCCCCAGGTGGTGCTTTATAAAGTTCACCCAATCACGGCCGGAATTCTAGACCGCTTGCTCAAGTTTTCGATTCCATTCATGTCGCCGCCCAACCTGGTTGTAATGAAACCCATCGTGCCAGAGTTTTTGCAACACCATGCCACCCCTGAAAACGTCGCACAAGAATCCCTGGAACTGCTACTGAATCCCGTCCGCCGCCAAACTATCCTGGCAGACTACCAAAACATGCGCGAGGCCTTGGGCGAACCCGGTGTTTGCGATCGCGCTGCCCAAGAAATTTTGGGACTCTTACCCCATGTGAGGAGATAGTGGTCAGTAATTGCGGTAGAACGATGAAGGGATAAAGCAAACACTTCGCGCTTCATCGCTTTATCCCTTCACTCCTTCAACCTCCACTCTTCCAGTTACTCAACTAAAAACCACTGCCATTGCTTTCGCATTTAGTAACAATTTACCGGCTGAGTCAACGCTGAAATCTTGACCGGGTGCCAAGCCTTTATCAACCAGGCGCTTACCAATGGTGGCAGACGTAATTTGTCGAATCCCTCGCAGCATGTCTTCAGACATCAACTTTTCAACTGCCCAAACAAACGCATTCGCGTCCAACCAAACGATTCGTTCAAGGCTGAGGAGCAAAATACCCGCTACGTCCTCGGGAGTATATCGGTCTTGCAGGCTCGATATCAGGTCTCTTCCAATTCCTAGATTTTGCCCAACTATCGCCATTACTACCCTTGAAATTTCCCGTTCCAGTTCCAGGTAAGTTGTATCTTGCACTAAGATCTGTTCCTAAATGCGAAAGGTCTTCTTCGACTAGCACTCTTTAAAGAATCTTGATAAGTCAGAGACGTACAAAATTCTCATCAAATCAGCTTTCTAAGTAGGTCGTTCGCCAAGTATATCTTAGGGTGGATGTCAAAAACCAATTATGATGATAAACACTAAGTTCATTTTCCAGCCTTTGAAGGGCTGAATGTCTTGTACACCTGAGATCTCCTGAACAGACTGGGAATACTTAAAATAAGATTCGGGAAATTTCGGTTGCAGGTTTTGTGATGTGGCGATCGCTCAAAAATCTCTTCTACAGCCTCAAAACATACGCTGACCTGAGTCCAGATTTGCAGATGCGGCGATATGTTAATCGCGTGCTGCGCGATCGCCGCCCTTCTCTAAGCGCCAGTCAGTGGTACGAGAAGTTTTGGCAACCCCTCGACGTTTCTAAGCCGATCTCTGACTTCGTATATACTCACATGCAGGACTATTCGGGACTAGATTTTAGTAAAGCCTACCCCAGTGATCGCCTCAATGAAGATCTCCATCTACCGCTGGTTTGCTGGTTTGACTGGCAACTGTCCCTATGCCAAGACTTTTGGGATTGTTTTGGAGTGGATTTGAGCGATCGCTTCAACCCCGAAGCTCTCTTCACCGTTCAAGAACTCGTTCTCTTCCTCAACTATCAACTGCTTTCAATCAACCACTCTTGACATTTCAAGCCGTGAATATTCTCCAATCTAAAATCTTCAATCTCCAATCTAAAATTGGTAGCCGTGGCGTGCAGATTTAAAATCTAAAGAAACCCATCTTCGCGCCCGCATGACGTACTGTCTTGGAATCATCACCAATGCTGGTCTGGTTATGGCTGCTGACTCCCGCACCAATGCGGGAGTCGATTACATCTCCACCCACCAGAAACTATTTGACTTCTCTCAACCGGGCGATCGCGCGATCCTGATCTGCACCGCAGGCAATCTGTCCGTCACCCAGGCAACCCTGACACTGCTGCGTCGCGACCTGATTGCCAAAGCAGATGCCAATCTCCACACCTTACCGAGCCTATACGACGTTGCTCGCTACATTGGGGCAAAAGCCAGAGAAATTCAAGAACAAGACCGACCCTGGCTACAGAAGGACCACATTGATGCAAAGTGTAGCTTTCTGTTAGGTGGACAGGTTCAAGGCGAAGAGCCAGGGCTGTTCCTGATCTACAGTCAGGGCAACTGCATCCAGGCATCCAAAGACACCCCCTTTCTCCAGGTTGGTGAAGCAAAATACGGTAAGCCAATTCTGGATCGGATTCTCACCTTTGAAACTCCATTGGAGGCAGCGGCTAAGTGTGCGCTGCTGTCGATCGATTCCACAATGAAATCCAACATCTCTGTTGGCCCCCCAATCAGCCTGGTGATGTACGAACGGGACTCATTCAAAATTCGCTACGAATTGAAGCTGAGGCTGGGAACCCCCTATTTATCTCAGCTCCGCCATTTATGGGAGATCTCGCTCAGGGAAGCGTTCGATCGCATGCCCAATGTGGATTGGGAGCATTACCAGGATTTTCCAGATTGCATCGACGTGATGACTGAGTAATTAAAAATTAAAAGTTAAAAATTAAAAATGGGTGTTGGCAAGGTTTTCTATTTTTAATTTTGCATTTTTAATTTTGCATTTTTCTTAATGTCC
>JAAUSG010000083.1 GCA_012034055.1 Leptolyngbyaceae cyanobacterium RU_5_1
GGCGATTTCTGAGAAAGATTTTACCCCTGGAGGAACGAACGGCCGTTCGTCTTTACCAGGATTTTTTGGTAGTTTCTTTCCTGGAAATCTCCTAAGTAGGTCGGTGGAATTAAAATGAACCATCGTTATGCTCTCCCGATAGGCTACGGGGATGGGCACTGACACCTGATACCGTTCACAACGAGAATGTACCTCACTCAGCCAACAAAATACCTGCAGGGGCAGGTTTTGCAGTTAATCTACCGATAAAACAGTTTAACCTCGGCTAAACCTGCCCCTACCGTTGTGGTAGTCAGAAAAGTCAGATAAAAGTCAGACCTTTGCCAAAAACTTCTCCAGTTCGGTTAGCGCATCAGCATCCACTTTGGTTTGCATCGGGCAGAACTTAGGACCGCACATCGAGCAGAATTCAGCGGTTTTGTAAATATCTGCTGGGAGCGTTTCGTCGTGGTACTCGCGGGCGCGTTCTGGGTCAAGTGCCAGCTCAAACTGACGGTTCCAGTCAAAGTTATAGCGGGCTGTGGAGAGTTCATCATCGCGATCGCGTGCACCCGGACGATGACGGGCAATATCTGCTGCATGAGCCGCAATTTTGTAAGCAATCAAGCCGTTGCGCACATCTTCAGCATTTGGCAAGCCCAGGTGTTCCTTGGGCGTGACATAGCAAAGCATGGCTGTCCCATACCAACCCGCCATCGCCGCCCCGATCGCCGAGGTAATGTGGTCATATCCAGGTGCAATGTCGGTCACCAGGGGACCCAGTACATAGAACGGCGCTTCCGAGCACTCTTCCATCTGCTTGCGCACATTGAATTCAATTTGATCCATCGGCACATGCCCCGGACCTTCCACCATCACCTGCACATCGTGTTCCCAGGCTTTACGAGTCAACTGTCCCAGAGTTTTCAGCTCTGCCAACTGCGCCTCATCCGATGCATCGTGGCTACAACCGGGACGCAGCGAATCCCCCAAACTAAAGGAAACATCGTACTTTTTGAAGATCTCAATAATGTCCTGGAAGTGAGTATAGAGCGGATTTTGCTGATGATGATGCAGCATCCAGCGGGCCAGAATGCCACCGCCACGAGACACAATCCCGGTAATCCGGTTCCTCACCAGGGGTAGGTGCTCAATCACAATGCCCGCATGGATCGTCATGTAATCCACACCCTGCTGCGCATGTTTCTCAATCACCTGCAGAAAATCATCGGGAGTTAAATTCTCCACCCGACCATGAACACTTTCCAGGGCTTGATAAACCGGAACCGTACCAATTGGAACCGGCGAAGCATTAATGATGGCCGTGCGAATCGCATCCAGGTTGCCACCGCCTGTAGACAAATCCATCACCGTATCGGCTCCATACTTCACGGCTAGATTCAATTTAGCGACCTCCTCATCCAGGTTGGAAGAGTTGGGAGACGCCCCGATGTTGGCATTCACCTTGCACCTGGAAGCAATCCCAATGCCCATCGGATCCAGATTTGTGTGGTTAATGTTCGCCGGAATGATCATCCGGCCCCGCGCTACCTCCTCCCGAATCAGCTCGTCTGGAAGATTTTCTCGCTTTGCCACATAGTGCATTTCTTCCGTAATCAAGCCTTGACGAGCATAGTGCATCTGAGACACATTGCTATGTCCGCGCCGTTTGGCAATCCAATCTGTACGCATATTGGGTTCCTCAAAGAAACAGCTTCCCTCCGCCGGTATGACCCGGTCTCAGGTTCTAAGGGTGTAATCTCAGCCCAGAGGAATTGCAGATTTTAGATTGTAGATTTTAGATTGCAGAGCATAAGGCGATTTCTGAAAAAGGTTTTATCCCTGTAGGGACAAACGGCCGTCAGTCCTTACCAAGATTTTTCGGTAGTTTCTTTCCTGGAAATCTCCTAAGTTCTTCAATCTTTAATCTTCAATCTTCAATCTTCAATCAACCGGGCACCCCTAGCGTGATTGGCATCATATCATTTCTGCCACTGGGCGACGACGTCTAAGGCGTTGCTGAAACGAGTTCATGGATGGGCTAATAACCTCCAGTCAGTAAACCATCTCAGTCTATAGCCCTAGAGTCGCTGTGCTTCTAATGCTTTAACCTTTTCGGTTAACTCCGCGATCGCGCTTGCTGTTCTTGTACCACTTTAGTCAGCACGGCAATTACATCCATTGGTCCGACCGATTTGCGATCGAGCTTTGCAACAGTTTCTGGGACATCTTCAGCAATAAATCCGAGATAGTTTTCCTTCTGGCTATCCGCTTTGTAGTTGAACTTAACCGGACTTAGCCCGATCAGCACTTCGGTGGCCTCCTGACCAGACAGTTCCGCCACGTTTTCTTTCAGTGCTCTGGATGAAGGGGGGTGAACAAAGCCTCTGGCTGTCAGTACACCTCCGCTATTCACAGACAGGACATCCCCCAGTTGTTCGGTCCAGAGTCTGGCGACGCGATCGTAGGTGTACCAGAGGAAGCGATCGCCTGCTTTCGGGCTAGCTGGCCAGGCAGATAAATTACGATCCATGAAAACCACTTCGCCGACTGGACCAGAAACAACCAGGCGACCCACTTCGGTTGGCATCTGGACACTGCCAACGGTCATTCCTCTGGCAACCTGTACGCTGTTACCACCCAGATCAACAGTCATGACCGGCGTTCCAGCCCTCTGGAAAATCATTTGATCGCTGGGATCACGGTACATTAATCCCCAACTTGGAGCGGCCGGAGAATGAGAAATAATCGGTCGATCCGGGTTATTAACTCCTGATTGAAAGATGTACATCATTGGGGTTGTGGCATTGGTAAAGCCGAGCGACCCCGTTAGGGTCAGTTGGGCATGAGGTGAAGTCGTACCAATTCCAACACTGCCACCCGCTTTAATGGTCATTCGAGTATTGTTGCCACCGGTTCTCAACTGGAGATCGTGGTTTGTCAGGGTGGAAACGATGCCCCCTGCCTCATCTGCACCCAAAAGTATTTCTTGAGTCCCGTTATTTGCCTTGACATTGAAATAGGTGCCACTACTGCCTTGAATCGTGAGTGGGCGATTGGGGGTTGCTGTACCAATGCCTAAATTGCCGTTAACGTTCAAATTTTGAGTTGAAAAATCTTGAGTGGTGGAACCCACGATCGCGGCTTTGGTTGCTAACCCTGTATTCAGGGTGGTTGTCACTTGAGTAATTCGGTTATCGATATAGGTTTTTGTCGCTCTGGAGGTGGGGACGACCGTGTCGCTGTTTTCGGTTAAGTTCACATCGCTGGAGAACTTGTTCACGGCGGCTCCAGTTTCCAGCTTGAACAGTCCATTGACGGCTAACTTTGCTCCAGGGTCAGAGGTGCCAATGCCAACGTCGCCATCCCCTTCAATGAAAATGCGCGGTTCTCCACCGGTGCGAATGGCAAAGGGGAAGGCATTAATGGTGCCAATGGACGCACCGGAGGGGGCATCTACCGCCAGACGCAGTGAGTTACCGCTTGACTCTAAGAGAACAGTGCTGGCCGTTGCAGTTGCTGATACGTTGGCGCTACTGCTACCGGTGCTTTCGGTAACGGATAAGGTATCTTGAACGGTCTCTGCCATGAGGGTCTCCTGGATAGATGAGTATAAATATTACGTCTCGTAGGATGGGTTAGCACAGCATAACCCATGCGGATGTTGGGTTTCCTGCGTCAACCCAACCTACAAACTACGTAAACTGAATTTCGTATGTGGAATCAGCAACACCGATCAGGTCTCATTCACAACAGGGACATCGACCAGGTAAAAGCCCGATCGCACGGTTTGCACCCATTCGATAACTGGATTGCCGTGCAAATCCAGTTCAAAGGGGAGACTGGATTCCTCAATTTGAGCATCGGTCTGAGCGCGACGATAGCGTTGCTTGAGTTTGGGAGGGGCATAACTGGCTTTTAGTGCCGCCATTTCGGTGTCTGTGAGCGGAGTGAAATGGCTGGTTTGAGAGAGCGTTTGCAGTCCAGCTTCGCCGGCATTCAGTTGAATGATGGCTTCTCTGCCGCCGTCGTTGACCTGCACAAACTGGTATGCCAACCCGTGCAGTTCCTGAACCAGCACTAGTTCTGCGTCCCCACCCGTTGTGGGTTGCACCATGACCGGAATTTCAAAATAGGCGATCGCCATACAATACCTCTTGGTTAAGAATCTAAAGACTCTGCATTGATCCCCCCTAGCCCCCCTTAATCAGGCAGGGTGGTTTCAAAGTCGTGAAAGGAACTTTGGCTGCAAAATCCAATGCTTGGGGGGCAGCCCCCCAAACCCCCCAATTCAGGGGACGGTTGCGTCCCCCGTAGCTTGCTTCTGCGCAGCAGTACCCCCTCTAAACGGTGATGACAATGGAATGCAAAGACTTTGATACCTACAGACTCTGTAGCAGTACCCCAGTTTTTGCCCATTCATCTCAATCCCTTGCGGGGGGTGTGGGGGAGTTAAGACCCCACAAAGCAGGGGTCTGGGGGGAAGACCCCCAGCGTCAATGCAACAACGGAGCACCCTCTTTAATGTCTTTCGCCATAATGAAACCACCCTGCCTAGCCCCCTTAATAAGGGGGAACCCTCCGGAAGTCCCCTTATCAAGGGGGATTTAGGGGGATCTCTAGACTGACAACACTAACCGACAAGTATTGGATTGACATACGGGGAAGATTTCTATTGCAGGTTAACGAATACGGAAATAAAGCCAACGCCGTCGTCGAGGGGGTCCAGGGCTTTGCCGATGATGGCACCGATCTTCGGGTCAGTGGCTTTCTTGGCGTGACCGGGATTGGTGGAGGTGGTGAGCAGATCCCCGACAGCGATCGCGGCTTCTGTGGCATCGACTCGGCAGTGGGCAAACACGCCCAGGGTGACCAGGTACAGTTCCCCGCCATCTTCAATGAAGGTTGGATCGTCCGGTTCGACACGGGTATCAGGGACGCCTGGATCGGGAACGGCTTCACAGTCCACAATGCCGATCACGGTCGTGTCGTTCTCCTGGTCGGCCAGGGTCACCTCTGCCACAGGTGCTTTATTCTGCTGTCCCCGAAAGCGGGGTGCGGGGGTGCCTTTCAGCTTAACGACATCTCCGGTTTTCAAGCGCTGCCCACTGGCATTGATGAACGTATCAACAATATGCGTATTGCTGAGTCCGCCGGTAATTCGGCCCGTTCCTTCAACAAATAGGGCATGGGTGCCGGGGCGGGCCGTCGCGTACACCCCATGAACGCCAGTAATATCTGAGATGGCAATCAGACTCGCCGAGGGCAGGGGGCGATCGGTGGGCAGGACGTTAGCCGCCGTCGTCACCCGCGCGATTACAGCACAGGCTCCATTGGTCGGCGCGGCCGTGGGGGGGTCTACCCGATTCCAGGCAAAGATGGCCCCGGCTGTGTTATTCAGCAATCCCGTAGTTGTGGTCATCACGTCCAATCGCGGCACGTTGGGTAGCGCCGGGATTGAGGGTAGCGCCGGATTCCGAACGCTGACGGCTCCAGTGATGATGCCGCCTCCCGTGTGGAACACAGGGCGACCACCCACGCTTGCCGTGCCGCCGATCACCAGGTTGCCCTGGACATTCAGTTGGTTGGCCGCCTCGCAGGTCAGGGCTGGAAATTGGGCGGGTGGGACGTTCTCACGGGAGAGGGTGATTTTGCGAACCGTTGGGTCTCCCAAGTTGACCCCGGCCCGCTTAAAGAATGTAGTGGTGTCTGGAGCGGCGGCCAGGTTGCCCTGGTCATTCAACGTAATCAAGGCCAGGCGGGTATAGAGCCGTTCGGGAAAATTGTTGCCGTCTTTGGGGATGGGTTGGTTGGTGTCATTGATTGCGATCGCCTCCACTACTGCATCTTCCAGAACCCGGATCGCTCCCTTGCCGCCCACTGTCGCCTGGTCTTCTGGCAGCGGAGACGAACCCTCTTTGAGCGAGATGACAATGAAAGCCCGCTTCCCCAACCCAGTTCCCAGGGATACAGCCCGCTCCTGCGTCAAGACAATTTGCTGTCCCTCGCCATCAACTGCGGTTCCGGGCGCGATGCTGACCTGGGAGGCTCCCACTGCCCCGGTCACGTTCAGCCCATCGGCAATCCCAGAGGTATGGAGAAATTTGTTGTGCCGTCGCTGGCGATCGACATGATAAGCCTGTTCATCTTCAAAATCCTGTTCCTGGAGAAACTGACCAGTGAAATAGTTGAGTCGTTTCCTGGGATCGGGCATGGGGCAATCTCCTTAAGGTGTGGGGTTTGGGGTTCCAGGGGTGCCCAGCAGCGTATCTACACCGACGGTTGAATGCGTCCCGATTTGCATCGTCGGCACTTCAATTTGCAGGTCGTAATAGGTGTGGGCTGGTTTTTCCTGGTCGATAATAGCTCTAGCAATCTGCTCCTGACGCTCTCTGATTGTGGGTTCAAAGGTATTGAGAAACATTTTGACAAGAAAATAGTGGGGGGGCGCACCGCCCACCAGGGTATTCACGCCGACGATCGCCGAATTGCGATCGCCCACGGTCAGCGGCTGCGTGAACTCGAATAGCTCCACGGCCCCCTCCGCACCCACCCCCATGCCAGTGTAGGCTTTCAGCATCTCCATAATTCCGGACTTGGTGCCGCGCTTCTGGTAAAGGGGCACAATTTGACCAATGAAGCGCCGCTGCTCCGCCTCACCCCAATCCTCGCGTAGGGTGAGCGCCACCCAACTGGCCAACCACGGCAAAAACTCACTGGGCGATCGCTGCGTCGCGGGTAGCTTCTCACCGGGTTCAAAATAGCGCTGGATGCCTGCAAGCGAGAGCTTTTCCTGACTCGTCGTTGCCTGCCGCGCATCCAGAATCCGGCCGCCGCCCACGATTTCCTCCAAACCGGGTTGGGGAATTTCCGCCGAAATTTCCTCTAACCCCAACAGGATGCGCTCAAACGCCAGCAGGAAGCGACCCAGAAAGTTAGCCTCACCCGGCGCACTGCCCTCCTGAAAAATGGCAGGTAAGTCATTCAGTAAACTACTGGTCTGGTTGGGGCGGGTGTCAATCGTCATCTATCGTCTCCACAACAGGAATTTTCTAAATAGCGTCATTTATCATTTGTTATTTGTTATTCCCTGGTCCCTGGTTACTAAGCTCCAGCTTAGACCCTGATCGAACTGGATAGTGACCACGCTTTAACGGATAAAAGCGATGAAATCTGGAAAGCCATTTGCGGATTCTGCCAACTGTGAATCAGTGATACCGATTTTAGATTGACGATTTTAGATTGAGAGTTGACTGTGGTTGGGCCCAGACCACCCTCAGCAATGCTAATACTTCAACAAATGTTGGAGCAATACCGTTCCCAGAGTTGAGTAACTCAATGGTTGGCAGAGAGTGGCGATCTCGCCTGGAAGACCACTGTGCGGCGTTGAAGGGACATCGAGTCGTGTGGTGGCAAGATACTGACCTGTATCTCGTGAAGTTGATGCGATCGTCCAAGCGACGACGGAATACAAACGTCCAGCAAAAGTGATACGTTAGCATGGTAGCCAAGTTTGGATTGGCAGTGGAAAAGAGGATGCAGATTGAAATTGCACTACCGGACGATCTTGCTCGTGACTTGACTGCTAAATGGGGCAACTTGGAGCGGCAGATCTTGGAAATAGTTGTCGTCCAAGCCTATCGAGATCGGGTGATTAGTGCTGGGAAAGTACGGCAACTGCTGGGTATGGCGACCCGCCTGGAAGTAGATGCGTTTCTCAAACAAAAAGGGGCATTCCTGCACTACGATCAGTCCGAATTAGAAGCAGACCGCCAAACCCATGAACAACTGAGACACGAAGGCAAGTTGTCATTACTTTACTGGCTATGTCTATTACGGCTTGCCACTTTCTCTGTTTAAGGTTTTTCTCTGCCACTTCCAAATAATCTTTGTCAGTCTGCTCATTTTTTCGTTGATCGATTAACTTCGGAGCTGTCTTTACATCAGTACTTGAAGCAGATGGATCTACTGGATCTACAGAAGAAAGCACCTTCTGCCAGCATTGATCAACTAATGTTTTGGCTTCGTCATTTGCTGTCGGGGTGTTTTTGGGAATCGTAGCAGCTTTCGCACTTGCCTCTTCACACTTGCCATCATTTGTTAATCGCTCCACTTCAGCAAGAATTTGAGCATTTTTTACAGTTTGGCACTCATTCAGCAATGATTGAGTTTCAGAATAAATGCGTGAATTTTGCTTAATTTCTTGAGCTTTATTGACACACAGCTCAAACTTGCTGGCTGCTTTCAAATCCTTAATATTCTGTAGAGCTGGCTGCTCTGTTTGAGGAGCTTGCGTCGCTTGAGGAGGTTGCACTGGTTGACGAGGTTGTATAGAACCCGTGTGACATCTTTTCCTGTGATACTTGGCTTTGAAGCAAGCCGTCATTCAGCAATCAACGATAGAGCCTGTTCAGCAAAACCATCTCCTGCCAGAAAGTGGGAGAATCCAGCTAGCTGCAAGGCTTCTGCTTTCAGAATTAGATCTCAAATGGGTTCTATAAAGCTGCTATAACAGCACAATGTGAAAATCAGCACGGCAGACGTTGGAGCTGCATGGCAAAACGGATATGCAGAGCGATTGATGAGAACAATCAAGGAGGAAGAAGTTGACTTATCGGAATACCGGAATTTTACAGAAGCGTATCAACAGATTGAACAGTTCTTAGAGGATGTGTACATGAAGAAGAGAATCCATTCATCACTAGGTTATCTAACACCAGATGAATATGAAAGCAAATGGAACGAACAACAGAAGGAAAATCATGATACAAAGGAGGAACTTCCTTAGACAG
Organism: Leptolyngbyaceae cyanobacterium RU_5_1; assembly: GCA_012034055.1. Taxonomy (GTDB): domain Bacteria; phylum Cyanobacteriota; class Cyanobacteriia; order Leptolyngbyales; family Leptolyngbyaceae; genus JAAUSG01. The sequence continues at coordinate 8,772 of JAAUSG010000083.1, forward strand.
GATTCTAGCTTTGCCGCGAGGTTTCTGGATCGCAGAGGCAGCCTGAATGGTTGCCGGTGTACGGATCATCCGAATGGCACTGCGAGTAGCGAACTCTGCACCAATTTCCCAGGCTTCCCAGGGGAACCGTGCCAGCTCTAGCGGATGACAGGTGAGAAACACCGTCGTTTGCAGCGGTTTACTCTCAGCATGATCCAGACGGGCAGCGGTTTCAGAACCATGTACAGCACTAATGGCGGCGCGAATCTCAAACAGTTCTGCACTGCGCAGCCAGTGGTGAAACGCATTCATCAAATTTGCCTCAGCCTGCACCAGTTTGGCGTGCCAATCGATTTGCCAACGGCACCCCCCTTAATAAGGGGGGCAGGGGGGATCGGTGCAAAGGATGTGTAACAAACATTTTTCAAATTGGTATTAGGTAAGCAAAGGAACCGTTAGAGTTCAGTATCACTAGATCATTTGGGATTGAGTTGAAGTATGACTAAAGCGATCTATGCCCAGGATCTGCAATTGTGGATTGAGCAAACCATTCATCAACTACAGAATGGCGAATTTGAGTCACTGGACATTGAACATTTGATTGAGGAACTGACAGATTTGGGTAAATCAGAGAAGAATGCTTTGAAAAGTAATCTCAAAATTCTGTTAGCGCATCTGCTCAAACTCAATGTTCAGTCCGATGTCCCCTCAATGATGAAAAGTAGTTGGTATAGCTCGATCGCGGAACATCGACAGCGTGTGCTGGACCATTTGAACGATACTCCTTCTCTGAACAGTTTTTTGCCGGAAGCCATAGAAAAAGCCTATCCTGATGCTCGTAAGTTGGCAATTAAAGAAAGTCAACTCGGTAAATTTGGAGTTCGGATTCCCGAAGAAGCGGAATATCCAATTCTTTGCCCATTCTCGATCGCTCAAATCCTGGATGAAGACTTTTTCGAGCTTTAGTTTCATGAGTCATTTACGTTGAAAGTAAAAGGAGATAACTCAACGATTTCACCCGTTGGCAGCCTAATTCCACTCCAAAATTGTTCATTCAAATTGCCAATCACATGGACGTAAAGGTAGGGCACAGCCGTCTCAACGCTCTGGCGATCGAGCAATTCTCCTGCTACCTGCACCTGCAATCCCACACCAAAGGGCAAAGATTCACCGGAAACGGTGCCCAACACCAACAGCAGTGTCCATTCGGGGGAGTCATCTGTAGTGGTCAAGAACCAAGTAGCTGCATAAAGACGCAGGGGAATAGGATCTACCGGCAAATCCTGATACGCTCCTCGTGCCTCCGGTGGAATGGTCAGACCACTCGTTGAAAGCGCCGATTGAATGGTTACAAATGGGTCGTCCGATCGCAATTCTGCTGTCGGAGTTAGGGCAGGCATGAGGATCCAGGAAAGTTCTTGAGCAACGGTGTCGAGGCGTTGGCGAAGCCTCTCTGAAAGAGAATCGCGCAGCCAGGAGGCGGTGTTGGAGGGTGTGGGGCAGAGGGCTAGGGACTGGGACTAGTAGTCTACGGCATAAGTTTAACAACCGTTGACCCTCGTAGAGACGTTACATGTAACGTCTCTACGGTCGGCTGATTTATGCCGTGAGGTACTAGGCTGATTGCTGATTGCTGATTGCTGATTGCTGAGGACTGAGGACTGAGGCCTATTTCTTCTGGCTCCTGACTCCTGACTCCCAATTCAAGATAGTCTCTGGCTCTAGACAGCGTAGATCTAAGAGCAACACCATTGGATCTGGATTGAACCAGCTTGAGGGGATGGCATAGGCCCAGTCATAGAGAGGTTGGAGGGGGGTGGATTGCAGGGGGGTTGCCAGTTGATCGTGGCGTAAGTAGCCGTGAATTTGAGCGTGTTGTTGTTCTTCGAGCACTTCCACGAGCACATAAAACTGCACTGGATTGGAAGATGAATTGATGATTGCTCTGGGAAATTCAATCGTTGGACTGTAGCGATCGCGGGTATTGGCTTTGAGCGATCGCAACTAAAATGCCCAAAAGATGATCTGCCGGAGGTATTCGATATTCTTCTAAATCCAGAGAGACTAGAGATTCTTGGAGTTGCAGAAATCGCCAGCGATCGCCCGTCGTAATGGCACCGTAAATCGTTGTAATTGGCTTCTGCTGAACTTCATTAAACCGCTGCGCAGCAATCATAGCGCCAACGCACTGCCCCATCGCTGCATTCAAACTGTCACGCTTTGCTTCGATAATCACGGCTACCGGTGCTGAAATTAGCACCTGCTCTGGCTGAAGACTAATAATGAAATCGCAATATCCATTTAAATCTTGAGTTGCGTCTATATCAAAATCTCGTCCCGAAAACAGAGCAATTTTTCCTGACAATATCTCTTTAACTTCAACCAAAATCGGAGAAATCAGTAGTTCAGACCGGGCTTTTTCGGTATCATTTGCCAGCGCCAGCGGCAGACCCCGTTCCAAGGCAAGCTGAAGATAAAGGCTTGGTTCGATGGGTTGGGTTTGAGGCAGAAATTTTTGGTCAACCAGGGTCAAATGAAAGGTTGTAAGTGCCTGTTGTAGGGTTATTTTGCTGTAGGGCAATATTTTTTGCATTAGATGAGTTAGATGAGTCGCCATACTTTTCTCGATTGTAAAAGACTGGCGTGGTGATCACGGGGAGGGGTTTCTGAGGGTACGAGATAATCTCATGTTTCTAATCGATAGGGACGAAGGAAAACTGCATACGTCCAGTCCGCCTCAAACTACATCTCGTTGTACCGGGAAAGCCGAGAGCATCCAACGCTCCCATGGCTACTGTGCATCTCTAAAACCCTGCGCTTGATTCGTCATGATCTCGACGCCCTCTTCCCTCTCCTGACAACAAATTAGCCCTACCCTTAATAAGGGGGGTTGGGGGATCTCTAGACTGACAACACTAACCGAGAAGTATTGCGAACAGATCTACGAACAGATAACTTCAATCTGCAATCTAAAATCTAAAATCTAAAATGATTTCAATGCGGGCGATTTTGTGTGGCTATTATGGCATGGGGAATGGGGGTGATGAGGCGTTGCTGGCATCGTTGCTGCAGATGCTGCCCACGCATGTCACGCCGGTAGTGCTGTCAGGAGATCCAGAGCAGACGCGCGATCGCTACTCCGTTGCAGTTGTCAATCGCAAAGACCCGGTTGCCGTCTGGCAAGCGCTGCGTCAGGCGCAGGTGTTCATTTGGGGCGGTGGCAGTTTGATTCAGGATGCCACCAGTGCCATCAGTCCCCTGTATTACGCTGGGCTAATGCAGCTTGCCCAACGCATGGGGTTGATCACCATCGCCTGGGCCCAGGGAATTGGCCCGCTGAACCGTCCGCTGACTCGCTGGCTGGCGCAGCAGACGTTTTCCAGATGTTCGCTGGTGAGCGTGCGTGATAGTGGCTCAGCGGCTCTGGCTGCAGGCTGGCAAATTCCCTTCACGCTGGCACCCGATCCCGTTTGGGCGCTGCGATCGCGTCCAGTGGAAGGACTATGGGATTTACCGGCTCCCAGAGTGGCTGTCAATCTGCGCCGCCATCCGCAGTTAACCCCGACTCGGTTGGCGAATTTGACTGAGGCCCTGATCGCCTTCCAAAAAGCAACGCAGACGTGCATTCTGCTGGTTCCGTTCCAGGTCTCTCAGGATCTCGCGATCGCTCAAGCCATCCAACCCCAGCTTCCCGGGCCCAGCCGAATTCTGACTCTAGAGCATCCGCAGCAGCTCAAGGGGCTGTTTCGGGGCGTAGAAATGGCGATCGCGATGCGCTTCCACGGACTGATCATGGCCGCCGCAGAAGAGTGCCGCTGCTTTGCCCTCAGTTATGACCCCAAAGTCAGTCAGTTGATCCGCGATTTATCCATACCGGGATGGGAACTGAACGAAATTCCCGATTATCCCAACCGCATTTGCCAAATCTGGCTAGAGCACTACGCCAATGGCCATTCCCTCTCCACCGACCAGATTCAATTCCTGCGCGATCGGGCGCTGATTCACCGGGAGATGCTTTACAAAGTGCTGGATAGGGATGAATAGGCTAGGACTTACGCAAACCTCGGAGGTTTAACCATGAATCAAGCGTTGTGACGAACGATAGTGGCTTAAACCTCCGAGGTTTTAATCGCCAATCAACAATTGTCTATTGAACCAATCCAAAATCCAAAATCCAAAATCCTCCTCCCGCTTCTGTATATTTGCCTAACAATTTGTTTGAACTTGAGGAGCGTGTGGTAATAAATTGATGGAACTTAAACCACGTCCAGCTCGAAATCTGGAGCTTTCCCGTAAGAAAAACTCCAGGTCTGGGCGTAGACGAGGCTTAGTGCTAAAGCATTGTTAATGCTAGGTTCTAACACTTGCTCAGGATTTCCCTAGGTATTCAAAACAAGCAGGGTACAGTTTTAAAAACTGGGTATATCATTAGCATCGCGAAGCCAGTTCGCCGAACGGATTTCCTACTCTGAGGATTCAGGAGCTATGAGTGAAGCGGTTCATCCAAATAGTGATCCAGAATATAGTGATCCAGAATTGTCGCCATTAGACGAGTCTGTCCGCCCAACTGAGGCCCTGATAGAGTCAGCATCTCCTGAATTACCAAATTGCGACGTTGCTGACGAGGGTTGGCAAATAGTCGATTTTCCAGATGCGATCAGTCTCACTGCAATTCCATGCCGTGAATCCTCTACAGACATTATTTACAACTCAATTTCTGGCAGCTTCACTATGTCCAATCCTTTTGATCTCACAAATCCTTCAGGAAGTCCAACCGAGGATTCAGCACTGATTCAGCAGCTTCGTCAAGACAATGCTGAGTTGAGGACTCAAGTCGCTCAGTTAGAGCAAGACCTCGCTCAATTACAGATTGAGCTACAGTTGGAGGTTGCCCGCTTCTACTGTAAAGAGCAGGAGTCCGTTGAGCTGTCCGCTACTGTTCGGACTGGTCAGCAAGACGAAGGGTGGAGTACGGCTCAGGAGCACATTACGCAGTTGACCGATGATTTAGAACTCTCGCATCAGGTCGTTGAGCGCCAGCAGATCCTGGTAGAAACACTGACTAACCAACTCGAAAATAGTCAAGAGCGGATTGCTCAGTTGGAACGGGATTGTGCGCTGACTCAACAGCGCTATAACGAACAATTGCAACTGACACTGCAAGCCGAAAATACGTGTCGTGATCTGCGAATGCGGCTACACCGGCAGCAGCGACAGGCTTTGCAGTTCAAGGCAGCCTTAGAAAAGAGTTTAGAGGGCAGTGCTGCGGGTACGACAGTTCCCGTCGAGCCTGAACCTGCGGTTAGCTCCACCCAGTCCCAAAATTCGGAGTCTCCATTCTTCATCCCGAAAGCCCAACCGGTTCAACCCTGGTCTACGACTCCTGAAACCGCCGCCGATCGCTTTTATGCTGCATCGGCTTCGGATGCCTCTGCGCTGCCAAATTTGCTTTCTAAGCTGCGGGTTTCTGACCAGAACATGGAGGCTAGACCCTCTGACGTTGTTGAGGCGGAGCTGCCCAACCTTGAACAGACGATCGCTCTGGCGAGGTTGGAACAAGCAACAGCAGCATCCACGGCAGCCGCATCAGAGGCGATCGCTGCCGACCTGAAATTAAATACAGCCCATCCGGTTGACACGATTGCTGATCTTTTCCCAGCCTCTCCAATCGATCTGCCGCCTCCGGCCTTTATGCAACCTCCGCAATCCGCAATTTTTGATCTGAGTCCCTTTTTAGAAGCTGGAGAAGTTGATCCCGCTAGTATTGCTTCAACGGGTATTCCGGCTTCAGGAAGGGTTCAATCGCCTCAGTCTCCTGAAAAATCTCCTGAAGAGGCTACTCAGAAATTATCTCAAGCGCCCGGTGATAGCGAAGACACCTTGTGGGCTGACTTAGCCAAACTGATCCAACCCGACGCGATCGCTGAAAATGCTGCAATTCCAACCTCTTTAACCATTGAAGCAGGATCAGTCGGGCAATCCACCCCACTAGCTTCTGCCTCGTTGCCAGTCCAGTCATCATCAGAACCATCAGATTCTGAAGCCGCAAACTCAGCCAGCCAGCCGAATGACGAGCGCGATCGTACTTTTAACTCTCAACCCATTTCCCCAGCCTCATTTTTGCGGTTTGAAACCGGTCATTCCGCAACAGTTCAACCCATTGAACAACTTCAGATAGCCGCACAGTCCGCATCCCCATCGTTTAACCTGGCTCCCATCGATGCAGTATCGACATTCAGCGAAACTCCCTCATCAAGCCGCTTAGGTGCATCCAGTGACTCGGATGCTGCCTCTACCAACTGGCCGTCTCCAATCCTATATCCCTTCCGCCCACCCAGGAAGCTCAAGTCAATGGCAGCCGTAGAATTGCCAACCTTCCCGCGTACAGGGCAGTAGGGACGAACGGCCGTAAGTTCAAAGGACACGCTGCGCGCTGACGAAATTGGGCGGACAAGATGTCCACCCCACAGGGGTTTGTTGAAAGTCGTACATCGCGTCATTCCTAAGGACAGGTGTCCGGCAACCTCGGTATCTGAGGTGAAGTAGGCACTGCGGCAACCAGATGAATCACGCCATCCGGGTCTGTGACTAGCCCTGTGGCTTCGATGATTTGGGAAGGGATTTTAGATTGCAGATTTTGGATTTTAGATTGGTTTGTCCTTGCTTCCCCCACTCTCTCAACTTCCCCTACGTCCCCATCTCCCCCTTCTTCTCTCCCTCTCCGCGTCGCCGTGTCCCCGCGTCCCTGCGTCTCTTCCAACATCACCCAATCCGCCAGCACTGTCTGACTCTGCAATGGCTCATCGGGACTGAGCGGAATGCCACCCCGCCCGGTGATCACAAACCGCCCCCTGGACTGCCGACTGCCGGGAACACAGCTCTGGTCAATTTGCTGCGACGGGTCTACCGGGTTGACGGGCAACTGCAGCAAGCCCCGGTTTGGATCTACATCGGGTGTGTTCAGGGTGACGACGCCGCTGATGCCAAACTGGGAACTGGCCGTGATGTCGCTGAAGGGCGTGAGCCTGGGCTGAAACTGCAGTCCATAAATCCCTTGGGCATTGATGGTGATGTTGCCCCCCCGACCGGTGAAGGCATTGGCCGTGATGTCGCTGTTTTCGGACAGGACGCCGACAATGAACCCTCTGGGCGCATTGATCGTGATGTTGCCACCATCGCCCCCTGCTTGAGCAGTGCCTGCCGTCGTCGTGATCAGGCTATTGCGCCGCAACAACACGAGTTGATCTGCCCGCAGGACGATGTCACCGCCTTGCCCAGAGGCGGTTGCCGTTGAAATAAATGCCCGGTTATCCAGTCGAATCGAGTCTGCCGTAACCTCAATATTTCCGGCGTCCCCCTGTCTAGAGCTAGTTGCTGTTAACCCAGCTCGATTTGCCAGTCGGATTGATTCAGCACGAACGATAACATTTCCCCCATTGCCTCGCCCACCAGTACTTGCACTTATTGCAGCCCCATTGGTGACAACAAAAGCGCCTGCCGTCAGTTCTACGTTTCCTCCATTACCAATCGCGCCTGGCTCCACGGTACTAAATGCTCCACTAGGAAAACGACCATTTGAGGAGCGTCCATCAAACGTGGCAGTTCCCCTAACGGTCAGCTTGACATTGCCTGCATCTCCGGTTCCAAACGTACCGGCACCCAGTTGCGCTCCATTGGTAACGGTGAGAGAGCCAGCGGTTAGTTCTACGTTTCCTCCATTACCGATCGCGCCTGGATCGACTGTACTAAATGCTGAACTAAGAGAGCGACCATCAGGGGAGAAACCATCAAAAATGGCAGAATCACTAATCGTCAGCTTGACATTACCTGCATCTCCATTGCCCAAGGTGCTGGCACTTAAGAAAGCCCCATTAGTGACGGTGAGAGAGCCTGCCATCAGTTCCAAGTTCCCACCCTTACCTGTCGCACCTGACCCTACGGTACTAAATGCTCCACTACGGTCATTATCCTTTGGGGAGCCTCCATCAAACGTTGCTGTTCCCCTAATCGTCAGCTTGACATTGCCTGCATCTCCGGTTCCAAAGGTACCGGCACCCAATCGTGCTCCGTTGGTAACGGTGAGAGAGCCAGCGGTTAGCTCCAAGCTCCCACCTTTACCGATCGCATCCGAGCTGACTGTACTCTCTGCTGCACTGGAAAAGCGACCATCGGGGGAAACGCCATCAAAGATTGCTGCGCCGCTGATAGTCAGCTTCACATTACCTGCATCTCCGATTCCAAAAGTGCTGGCACTTAATTGCGCCCCATTGGTAACACTTAGGGAGCCAGCGGTTAGTTCTACGCTTCCACCCTTGCCGATCGCGCCTGGTTGTACTGCACTCCCTGCTCCGCTGGCAAAGCGACCATCCGAGGTAATACCGTCAAAGATCGCCACGTCTCTGACTATCAACTTGACATTGCCCGCATCTGCACTGCCAAAGGTTCCGGCATTCAGTTGAGCACCATTCGTGACGGTGAGAGAGCCAGTAGTTAGCTCCAAGCTTCCACCTTTGCCTGTCGCACCTGAGCTGACCTGGCTAAATGCCCCACTAAGAAAACGACCATCGGGGGAAGCACCGTCAAAGATTGCTGCGTTCCTAACGGTCAGCTTCATACTGCCCGCATTCCCAGTGCCAGCGGTAAGGGCAGTCAACTGTGCTCCGTTGGTAACAGTGAGAGAGCCAGCGGTTAGCTCCAAGCTTCCACCCTTGCCTGTCGCACCTGGGTTGACTGTACTCCCTGCTGCACTGAGAATGCGACCATCGGGGGAAACGCCATCAAAGATCGCCGCGCCGCTGACATTCAGTTTGACACTGCCTGCATCTCCGCTGCCAGCGGTGTTGGCAATTAATCGTGCCCCTCTGGTGACACTGAGAGAGCCAGTTGTGATCTGGACGCTACCGCCAGTGTTGGTTGCACCCGCTAGCACGAGAGTTCCAATAATTCCACCGTTGACCGAAACGGACGTACCTTCAGTAGTTTGGGATGGAGTTCCAGCATTTTGGGTCGTCTCTAAAACGATATTGCCCCCTCCGAATTGGAGGAGAGAGGCATTGATGAGTGCAATATCTTTTGCCTGCAGGGTTAAATCATTGGGGCTGTTGGCTCTTACAGTTCCAGTGACGTTGATTGCATTGGTAGCTGCCAAGGTGACCGAATTGGTGTTAAGAGCGGTTGCTATCGTGGCTGGAGCAATGAGCTGATCACCTGGAATGGTTGATGTGAAGCCGATGGTGATATTGTCTGGGTCAAGCAGCAGGGTGCCGGTCTTGCCAGCAGCGGCCGTCGTATCTACCCGTCCCTGAAACGTCAACTTTGATCCGCTGACTTCGACAAAGCCGCCATCGCCGCCTTGAGTGCCGCCACGGGCGTTGATGGTGCCGTAGAATTCGGTGGTGTCGGTTGCCCAGACAACCACTTTGCCGCCGTGGGAAGGGAGGGCGGAGGACGGAGGGCGGAGGACGGAATTAGAAGAGGAAATGCCGTTGGCGTTGATGGTGACGTTGGGGCCGATGAGGGTTTGGGTGGCGGTGGGGGTGGTGCCTTTGCCCTGGAAGTCGCCGCCAATTAGGACGGTGCCGCCGCCAGCGGAGCTGGAAACCTCGATCGCAGCCTGGTCGAGCAGAGAGACGCGATCGCCCAACACCTGCACCGTTCCCCCGATCGCAGTCAAGATTCCCGTATTCGTGACCTGGTTGCCGTACAGCGTCAAACTCTGTCCTGCTGGAACCGCGAGATTGCCAGCCTGCTGAAGATTGCCTACGGGTCTTCCATATTGCAATCCTACTGGCACATTAATCGTCAGCAATGGTGGGGCTTGCGGATTGCTGGCGCTGAATTCGCTGCCGTCGGCAAACTTGAAGCTGGGGGCAGTGCTAGCCAAAAAAGATCCACCAATTTGCAGACGGGCGTTGGGGCCAAAAATGATGCCATTTGGGTTGAGGACGAACAGGTTGGCGGTGCCGTTGGCTTTGAGCAGCCCGTCGATAGTGGAGAGGGAGTTGCCCGTGACGCGGGTGAAGATGGTTTGGATCTGGTCGGCGTTGTTAAACCAGGCTGCGCCGCCCGTGGGCACGGAGAATTCTTTGAAACTGTGGAACAGGTTGACACCGCGTGTGGTGCCACCCTCAATTGTGCAGGTGGTGCAGCCGGGAGTGACGCGGGAGTTTTCGGGCAGGGTGGTGTCGGGAATAATTTGAGCGTGAGCCGTTGGATTAACAAGTCCGAGTGTGATGCTGATGGACAGGGCTAGAGGGACTCGATTCCTGATTTGCACGGCCAACTCCCGCGATCGCTGAATTTGCAACGGCCACAGTATAGAGTAATTCTCTGTTGAGTGCGATGCGGTGGCCGGGAGTGGGGAGATGGGGAGAGTGGGGAGATGGGGAG